>DATEOK010000267.1:0-4522 GCA_035274225.1 Dongiaceae bacterium | reverse complement strand
ACTGAAATGTCGGATATTGCAAGAATGTTTGCGGTCAAGTCTTGCAACCAAGTTTAACCAATGTAAGATTGGTTCAGAAGGAAGCCGAGCCACAAGGCTCATCGTCATTGGCGAACGGGAGGAACAGATGGATATGCGGATCGCGAGCCTGAAGGGCTCGCTCATGGCAGGCATGCTCGCGGTCGCGAGCCTCGCCTGTTCGCCGGCCGTTTCGGCCGACGAGGTGAATGTCGCGTTCGGCGACATCGCGACGGTCGAATCGCTCAACTTCCTGATCGCGATCGAGCGCGCCAAGGAGCGCGGGGTCGACGTGAAGGTGACTTTCTTCAAGTCCGAGGACGTGGCCGCGCAGGCGGTGGTGGGCGGCGAGGCGGACATCGGCGTCGGCACGCCCTATGCCCTGATCCAGAAGGTCAAGGCGCCGATCCGCCTGTTCTACCAGATGAGCGCGCTGCGCTTTTTCCCGATCGTGAATACCGAGTTCTACAAGAGCTGGAAGGACCTCGACGGCCAGGAAGTGGCGGTGCACGCCCGCGGCTCCGGCACCGAGGCGATCATGAAGCTGATGGCGCAGAAGAACGGCATCACCTACAGCAACATCAGTTACGTGCCTGGGGCCGAGGTGCGCGCCGGCGCGCTGCTGCAGGGCAACATCAAGGCCTCGATCGTCGATTCCACCAACAAGAAGATGCTGGAGCAGAAGGCGCCGGGCAAATTCGCGGTCCTGCCGATGGAAGGCGTCAACGCCACCGACGAGGCGCTCTATGCCAACACCGAGTTCCTGACGGAGCAGGCGGGGGATGTCGAGATCCTGGTCGAGGAGCTGCTCAAGACCTGGCGCGAAATCAACGCCAACCCCAAGGTCGTCGCCGACCTGCGCAAGAAATACAATCTGCTGGCCGATCTGCCGGCGGAGCTGGAGCCCGAAGTGGTGCCCTACTACGAGGAATCGGTGCCGACCGGCGCCTTCCCCAACAACGGCGGCAGCGAGCAGGCGGCCAAGGACGATTTCGAGTTCTATGCCCTGGCCGGCCAGATCGAAGGCGATCCGAAGACCCTCAAGGTCGAGGATTTCTGGACCTTCGATCCGCTGAACAAGGCGCTCGCCAAGGTCGGCACGCAGTAAAGGGACGGGTGCGTCTGGAATGGATGCGCGGCTTGAAGATCCCGTTGCGGCCGGCTTGGCCGCGTCATCGGACGAAGCGGCCGGCAGCCGTCACCAGGCTCTGTGGTGGCGGCTGGCATCCATTGCGCTGTTTTGCACGGCATGGGAAATCGCGGGCCGGGTGCCGATCAACCTCGCCTTTCCGACGTTCTCGTCGACGGTCGCGGCGTTCTTCGAGATGCTCCGCGACGGCAGCATGCTCAAGGCCTATGCGCTGACGCTGCAGCCGCTGATCATCGGGCTTGTCGTCTCCGCGTTCCTCGGCGTCTCGATCGGCGTCGCCATGGGCCTGCGCAAGAGCGTGGAATGGATGGCGGCGCCGATCTTCATCGTGCTGCAGGCGGCGCCGGTGGCGGCGGTCATCCCCATGGTGACCTTCGTCTACGGCATCGGCCTCACCGCCAAGGTGATCTCGGTCTGCCTGCTGGCGCTGCCGGTGATCGTGCTCAACAGCTACAAGGCGGTCGCCAACGTCAATCCGTCGCTGATCAACATGTGCCGCTCGTTCCTCGGCTCACGGTGGCAGCAGATCGTGAAGATCATCCTGCCCGATGCCAGCCCGGTGATCTTTGCCGGCCTTCGGCTCGGCATCTCCGCCGGCTTCATCGGCATCATCCTCGCCGAGCTGCTGATCACGCCGACCGGCATCGGCGACCTCATCACCTATCACCGCGCGGTCGCCAACTACGCGCACATGTATGCCACCATCGCGTCCGTCATCGTGTTCTCGGCCGTCTCGCTCAGCGTGCTGCAATGGGTCGAGGAGCGATGGTTCCGGCCGGAAAAGAAGAGGTCCTGATGGTCGCCGTCACCCGCAAGTTCCCGCGCGACCCGCATGGAGAGGATATGTCGAGCCTCGAGAGCATCATTTCCGTGCGCGGCATCAACAAGGTCTATCCCGGCCAGGTCCATGCGCTGAAGGACGTCGACCTCGACTTCCCTGCCGGCGCGCTGACCACGCTGCTCGGCCCCAGCGGCTGCGGCAAGACGACCTTGCTCAAGATCATCGCCGGCCTGCTGGCGCCAAACACCGGCGACGTGCTGGTGAAGGGCAAGAAGGTGACAGGGCCGGGGCCGGAGCGCGCCTTCGTGTTCCAGGATTTCGCGCTGATGCCGTGGGCGACGGTGCTGCGCAATGTCGGCTTCGGTCTGGAGCTGCGCGGCGTCGCCGAAGCCAAGCGCAACGAGACCGCGCGGCGTTATATCGAACAGGTCGGCCTTGCCGGGTTCGAGGACAAATATCCGCACGAGCTGTCCGGCGGCATGCGGCAGCGCGTCGGCTTGGCACGCGCGCTCGCGGTCGACGCCGACGTGCTGCTGCTGGACGAGCCGTTCTCTGCGGTCGACGAGCAGAACCGGCGCAAGTTCCAGGAAGACCTGCTGCGGCTGCGCGAGATCGAGCGCAAGACCTTCATCTTCGTGACCCACAGCATCGAGGAGGCGGTCTACCTGTCCGACCGCATCGTGCTGCTGTCGCGCCGGCCGGGCCAGGTGTCGCAGATCATCGCGCCGCAGATCGACCGCTCCGGCACGCCCGACGAGATCCGCCGCGACCGCGCCTATCTCGATACGGTCGAGGAAATCTGGCAGGGCCTGCGGCAGTTCGTGGATTGAGGCGCACATGACCTTGTTCGGCTATCGCCTGCCGATGATGAGCTCGCTCATCCTCTGGTGCCTGATCTGGGAGATCGTGGGCCGGCTGGAGCTGGTCCTGCTGTTCCCGCCGTTCAGCGGCGTGCTGGCGGCGCTGGTCGACCTGGTGCAGACGCAGAAATTCTGGACCGCGACCTGGACGACCATCTCCACCTTCTGCATCGGCATGGCGCTGGCGATCGTCTGCGGCGTCGCCCTCGGCATGCTGATGGGGCGGGTGAAGGCGGCGGAGAACCTGCTCGGCATGTGGGTCAACGTCTTCGCCAGCGCGCCGCTGTCGGCGCTGGTGCCGGTGCTGATGATCCTGTTCGGCATGGGCGCGAAGACCATCGTGGTCAGCGTGTTCCTCTTTGCCGTCTGGATCATCGCGCTCGACACCCAGGCAGGCGTCAAGCACATCACGCCGTCGCTGATCGACATGGCGCGCAGCTTCGGCGCCGGGCGCCGCGATATCTACGCCAAGATCATCCTGTGGGCCGCGCTGCCGGAGATCCTCGCCGGCATCCGGCTTGGTTTCATCCGGGGAGTCAAGGGCGTGGTGATCGGGCAACTGCTGGTCTCGATCATCGGCTATGGGGAGCTGTTCGAACTCTACTCGCGCTCGTTCCTGATGGAGGACTTCTGGGCGCTCACGATCGTGCTGTTCGCGTTCGCGCTGCTGGTGGCGGAGCTGGTCGGCATGCTGGAAAAACGCATCGAATATTATGCAGGGGTCAGACAATGAATCTTGAGAATACCCGTTACATCTTCGCGCCGCATTCGCTGCCGACACTGCCGATTCGCGGCTCGGACAAGATGTTCCCGGTGCACCGGATCTATTGCGTTGGGCGGAACTATGCCGAGCACGCCATCGAGATGGGCCACGACCCCAACCGCGAGGCGCCGTTCTTTTTCCAGAAGAACCCCGACACGTTGGTGCCGAGCGGCGGCACCTTCCCCTATCCAGACGCCTCCAAGGACGTGCATCACGAGTTCGAGATGGTGGTCGCGCTGAAATCCGGCGGCAAGGACATCGCGCAGGACAAGGCGCTCAGCCACGTGTTCGGCTACGCGGTCGGCCTCGACATGACGCGGCGCGACCTGCAGGGCGAGGCGAAGAAGCTCGGCCGTCCGTGGGAAGTCGGCAAGGCGTTCGAATCGGCGGCACCGTGTTCGGAGATTGTGCCGGCTTCGGTGATTGGCCACCCGGCGCGCGGCGCAGTGTGGCTCAAGGTCAACGGCCAGGAGCGGCAGAAGGGCGACCTCAACCAGCTGATCTGGAAAGTGCCGGAGATGATCGCCTATCTCTCCGGCTTGTTCGAGCTCAGGGCCGGCGACCTCATCTTCTCCGGCACGCCCGCCGGCGTCGGCCCGGTGAAGCGCGGCGACGTGCTCCATGGCGGCGTCGACGGCGTGGGCGAGTTGAAAGTGACGGTGGGATAGTCGCTTCCATAGCTGCTGCGCGAGACAGGGCGACCGCAGGCGGCGTGATCGCGATTGACGGAAGCACGGGGTCCGACCGATGATCGGCGCGCCTTCCATTTCGAGTCACCCGATGCCCCATCCGGACCCGCGTCCCAACATCCTGTTCGTGATGTTCGATCAGATGGCAGCGTTGTCGCTGCCGGTCTATGGGCATCAAGTGGTGCAGGCCCCGCACATGGCGCGTCTGGCGGCGCGCGGGACGTTGTTCGAGAATGCCTATTGCGCCTCGCCTCTGTGCTC
>DATEOK010000266.1:0-5441 GCA_035274225.1 Dongiaceae bacterium | reverse complement strand
TGCGCGCGCTCCCTGTCGCCGTGATCGCGGATTGCCTGGGCGAATTTGTCGAGATCGATCTGCCGCTTGGTGCAGGCGGCCGCGCAGACCATCGCGTCGAGATTGATCATCCGGTTGATCACGCGCGGCGTGAAATACATGTCCGAATCGATGAACAGCAACGAATCCCAGCGCTCGGAATCGAAGACCATGTTGGCGTACAGGTTCCGGACCGTGACGATGTCCGAATTGTTGATGTTATGAAGATGCGCGTTGATGCCCGATTTGGTGAGGAATTTCATCAGATTGACGAGGGCTTCCGCGGTCTTGGCCTTCATCATCCCGCCTGTCGTGGGAACGGCGATCAGGATATTCTGCAGCTTTTGCGCTTCCGCCACGTATTTGCCTTTTCATAGAGCGAGATGCGAAAGATAGGGCGCGCCTTGGACCCGATCACGCGGCGATGAAGATGTCCCGAGCAGGACATTCCGATCGCCCATTGGACCTTGCCGTCACGCTGGTTCGATCACGACCGGACGCGGGATGGGCGGGCGTCCTCGCCGCATCCGCCGGGTCAGCTTCCCTCGAATGCCGCGGTAATCCAGAGATCGACGTCGTCGCCGAGCATCGGCATATATTTGTTGATGCCGAAGTCGCTGCGCTTGATCTTGGCGGTCGCTTCGAAGCCGATGTTGGGTTTCTTGGTCATCGGATTGTCGGCCATTCCCGTGAACTTGGCGTCGAGAACCACCGGCTTGGTGACGCCATGGAGCGTCAGATTGCCGGTGATGGTCGCCGAATTTCCGCTGGCCACCACCTTGGTTGACGTGAAGGTTGCGGTCGGGAACTGGGCCACGTCGAAAAAGTCGGCCTTGCCCAGATGGGTGTCGAGCTCGGCGCTCGTCGTCACCACCTTGGCGACCGGAATGCTCACGCTCACCGCCGCGGCACCGGGTTTGGCGGGATCGATCGTGAGCGTCCCGCTAATGTCTCCGAACATGCCGCGATACAGGCTGATTCCGAGATGGTTGAGCGTCCATACGACCTGCGTGTGTCCGGGATCGGCCTTGTAGCTGCCGGCCTTGACCGCCGAGGCTTCGGCGGCCGGCGCGACAGACGATTGCAGGGCAAGCGCCGGGATGACGGCGGCGGAAAGTGCAAATGCAAGCAGCGCGCGACGCATGGGAGTCCTCCATAAGCTGATGCGGCAGGGTGCAGTCCATCGCCGGCCCTGTCAACGCGGCGCGGCACGGGCCGGACGAATGTCGTGCATTTTGCGCCAGCAACGGCCGCATGCTATGAACGAGCGTGCACATTCCTGCCGGGGGAAATGGCCATGGCTCGTGCGATCTACCTGCTGTTCGGCGTCGTCGCCTATCTGATCTTCCTGGCGACCTTCCTCTATCTGATAGCCTTCCTCGGCGACCTGCCCTTCGTGCCGCGCAGCGTCGATCGCGGCGGGAGCCTCGCGCTCGGGCCGGCCGTGGTGCTCGACCTGGGCCTGATCGCCTTGTTCGGGCTGCAGCACAGCATCATGGCGCGACAGGGGTTCAAGGCGGCTTGGACGCGGCTCGTTCCGCAGCCGATCGAGCGCAGCACCTTCGTGCTGTTCGCAAGCCTTGCGCTCATCGTCCTGTTCGTCTTCTGGCAGCCGCTCCCGAATATTGTCTGGCAGGTCGACAACAGGATCGGCGCGCTCGCCCTGCAGGCGCTCTTCGCGGTCGGCTGGCTAGTCGTGCTGATCAGCACCTTCCTCATCAGCCATTTCGAGCTGTTCGGCCTCAAGCAGACATGGGGCCACGCCCGCGGCTGGAACCCGTCGCCGCCCGAATTTCGCCAGCCTTTCTTCTATCGGCTGGTGCGCCATCCGATCTACTCGGGATTCTTCCTTGCCTTTTGGGCGACGCCGCGGATGACCCAGGGCCATCTGCTGCTGGCGGTGGGAATGTCGATCTACATGCTGATCGCGATCCGGCTGGAAGAGCGCGATCTCGTGCGGATGTTCGGCGGCGTCTATGAGGAATATCGCGGCCGCGCCGGCATGCTGATCCCGCGGTGGACCCGCCGCCGGACCTGAGAATCGCAACGCCGCTTACAAGCGGCAGAGACTCACGGCCGCATCGGTCGAGACGCGAGGAATGTTACGATTGCGCCTAGGTCTGCACCGCCTGCGCCACCGCCTGCAGGCTCTGCGCCGAGGAATGCGAGCAGGCCTGCAACGAAGCGCGATCGATTCGCCGCGCCGCGGATTGACAAGTCATTGAAATAATGGCGCGAGTGACGGGACTTGAACCCGCGACCTCCGGCGTGACAGGCCGGCGCTCTAACCAACTGAGCTACACCCGCGTTTTCGTGGGCGCGGCCTAGGCGAGCCCCCCTGGGCTGTCAAGCAAGGCCAAGCCGCAGCGCCGCATCAGCCGCTGTCCTCGATCTCATCGTGGAGCGGCGCCGTGAGCGTGCCCTCCTCGAACAGGAAGCCGGCGATATCGGGCTTGCCGGCCGCGTCGAGGATGGTCTTCAGGATGATCAGCAGCGGCACCGCCAGCAGGGCGCCGGTGGTGCCCCAGACCCAACCCCAGAAGCTCAAGGCAACGAGGATCAACAGCGGATTGATGGTCAGCCGCCGGCCGACCAGCGACGGAGTGATGAAATTGGCCTCCAGCAGATGGATGCCGGCGAAGCACAACATCGGCAGCACGGCGTAGCGGATGTCGGCGAATGCCATCAGCCCGCCCAGCCCGAGCAACAGCACCGAGGCGATGGGGCCGAGATAGGGGATATAGTTGAACACGGCGATGATCCCGCCCCACATCAACGGGGTCGGCATGCCGAGCAGGTAGAGGATCAGCGCCACGACCAATCCCATGGTGACGTTCACGATCGTGATCGTCCCCAGATAGGTGGATGTCGCATCGACGACCTGCTGGATCACGCGCGCGGTGGTGAGCGCCCCGTCGAAGCTCGAACGGGTGGTGATCGTGCGCTTGCGCATCCGCGTCCAGCCGGAGAGGAAGAAGAAGATCACCAACAGCGCGAAGAACATCTGGATGAGCGCGTGCGGCGCCGAGGTGGCGATCAGGTCGAGCATTGAATTGGGGGTCTCGACGGTGACGGTGCGCGCCGCTCCGGCCGCCGAGTGGGTGCCGAATTCGGTGGCGATGTCGTCGATGAAGCGATCGAGGCTCTTGTAAGCGGTAAAGATCGGATCGAGCGTGTCGCGGATGCGCCCGATGCGTTCGGGCAGCAGCCGCACCCATTCGGTCGCGGGAAGCAAGATGGCGGCGACGGCGATATTGGCGACGGCGATGAACAGCGAGACGCAAAGCAGCGAGGCGATGCCGGAGGGCAGGCCGCGCCGTTCGAACCATTCGAGCAGGGGCACCAGCGCGATGGCGATCACCAAAGCGGCGGTGACCGGCAGGAAGAATTCCGCGCCGGCACGAAGCGCGAACGGCACCGCCAGCGCCAATCCGCAGCCGGCCACGAGGGTCAGGCCGGCGAGCAAGCGATCGCGACGGAAGGCAATCTGTTCGGATTCCACATAGGGATCGAGCATATGGGGTTCGGGCTCGCGCGGATGCGCGGCCGCCTTACGAGACTCGGCCTCCCCCGCCTTCTTCATCCGTCCGCTGCCTTCCGAGGTCATGGCGCAAACCATGCCTCGCTTTGCGCGCCGTGGCCAGAGAAAGAGCGTGTCCGCAATCGCGGCGGATCAACGGCAGATTGGTTCTTTTGGTGCCCCTGGCCCGAGTCGAACGGGCACTCCTTGCAGAACTCGATTTTGAGTCGAGCGCGTCTACCAATTCCGCCACAGGGGCACAGGCGCGGCTCTATCGCGTGATCGGCTTCGATGGAAGCGGATCACGCTGTCGATTTCCTCTGTTTCCGCATTTTCCGAGTCGTCGGCTGTCGCCAGCTGACTTGAAAATGCACTGGCGAAGCGCCGGACACGCCGCAACCGCCCGGCCCGGCGCAGGCTTGGGGTTGCAGCGCCACGCCCCTCGCCGGACGCTCGCGGCATTGCCTGAGGTTCGCCGCGCGGCAATAGTGTCGGCCGGCCTCCGTCGAAAGCGAGCCAAGTGTCCGGCTACATCCATTATATTTCGACGCGCAAGCACGCCTATACGCTCGGCATCTTCGCCGCTCTCCACGGCGGCGCGGTGGCTTCGTTCATCAGGATCCTTCCCTACGCAATGCTGCCCCGCATCCGCGCGTTCCGCCCCGGCCCGGTGGTCTTCGCCGATCTCGACCGGATTCCCGCCGCCGCGCGGACGTTGCATGCAGCGTTGGCCGATGCGCTCGCAGCGGACGGGCATGCCGTCCTCAACCATCCGCGCCAGGCGCTGGGCCGTTTCGCGCTGCTCCGCCGGCTGCACGAGAGCGGCATCAACGATTTCACCGTCCATCGGCTCTCGGACTGGCGCGAAGTCCGGCGGTTTCCCGTCTTTATTCGGCACGAGAATGTCCATGGCCGCGCCGTCACCGGCCTGCTGCCCGATTTGTCATGGCTCCGCGATGCCCTGGCCGGACTGTCGGATTCGGACCCCGCAGCGCTGGCGGAGATGATGATCGTCGAATTCGGCAATGTGACCGGCGCCGATGGGCGGTACCGCAAATATGGCGCGTTCCGTGTCGGCAGCCAGATTTACGCCCAGCATTGCTATTCAAGCGACGATTGGTGGGTGAAGTTCAACAGCGCCACCTTCACGCCGGAGCAGCGCCGAGAGCATGACGACTATGCCGCCGCCAATCCGCACCGCGCCCAGCTCGGCCGGGTATTCGAGGCAGCGAACATCGAATATGGCCGCGCCGATTACTGCCTCGTCGACGGACGCGTGCAGGTGTTCGAGATCAACACCAATCCCAGCGTCATCCACGGCCATTTCCCGCGTGCGGTTGACGGAACCGTCTATATCCGCAGCCATCGGGCCGCGCTCGAACGGTTGCTGGCCGAAGCTGCGGGGGGCGCCGAAACGCCCAATCCGCTTTATTCGGAGGACAACAAGGCGGTTTCCGCAGACGCCGTGCACGACGCGTTGATGCAGCATATCCGGGAGCGGTGGGAACCGGTGCTCGCCGCCGAGCTCGCCGCGCGCGATTGGGGGAGCGGTGAGCAGGCCGCCCACCGCTCCGATTGAGGTCAGTCAGGCCGCCGGCGTGACGTCAGGTGAAGACCTCGGCGTTTGCGGCGCCTTTGGGATCCTCGCCGAACCGGTTGGGGCCCTTGGTGCCTTCAAGCAGCATGAACACCAGAAGCGCGATCCCTCCGGCCAGGCTGAGCAGGTTGAACAGGAGCGCCAACGTCGTCGATTGCATGCCGACGAACACCATGGCGAGGATCATCGGCGCATAAGGCGCCAGGATCCACCAGCCGGTGCGATCGGTATCATGCAGCCGCCTCACCGAGACCGCGAGCGACGGGATCAACAGCGCGAGCCAGATGATCCCGATGATCAGACCAA
>DATEOK010000265.1:0-3634 GCA_035274225.1 Dongiaceae bacterium | reverse complement strand
CAGGCGTAACACGGCGTCACAGAACCGGTCGAGTTCGATGCGGGATTCGGTTTCCGTCGGCTCGATCAGCATGGCCCCGTGGACGACCAGCGGGAAATACATGGTCATCGGGTGATAGCCTTCGTCGATCATCGCCTTGGCGAAATCGAGAGTGGAGACATCGGTGCCGTCGAGGAACTCGTCGTTGAACAAGGCTTCGTGCATGCAGGTGCCGGGGAAGGCCGGCGTCATCTCGTCCTTGAGGCCGGCGAGGATGTAGTTCGAGTTCAGCACCGCGTCGCCCGAGGCCTGGCGCAGGCCGTCGGAGCCGTGGCTCATCATGTAGCTGAGCGCGCGCACGAACATGCCCATCTGGCCGTGGAAACCCTTGAGGCGGCCGAGGGCATCGCCGCCCTGCTCCACCAGCTCGAAGCCGTTCTTGCCATGCACCACGTACGGCACCGGCGCATAGGGCGCGAGCGCGGCCGACAGCACCACCGGGCCGGAGCCCGGGCCGCCGCCGCCATGCGGGGTCGAGAAGGTCTTGTGCAGGTTGATGTGCATGGCATCGATGCCCAGATCGCCCGGCCGCACGCGTCCGACGATGGCGTTGAAGTTGGCGCCGTCGCAATAGAAGTAGCCGCCCGCGCCGTGCACCGCATCGGCGATGTCGATGATGTCGTTCTCGAACAGGCCGCAGGTGTTTGGGTTGGTGATCATGGTGCCGGCGACGTCGGGGCCGAGCTTGGCCTTGAACGCGGCGAGATCGACGCGGCCGCGATTGTCAGCGGGGACAGGATCGACCTCGTAGCCGCAGGCGGCAGCGGTCGCGGGATTGGTGCCATGCGCGGATTCCGGCACCAGGATGCGCTTGCGCGCATCGCCCTTGGCCAGCAAGGCGGCGCGGATGGTCATGATGCCGCACAGCTCGCCATGCGCACCGGCGGCCGGTGACATCGCGACGGCCGGCATGTTGGTCAGCGTCTTCAGCCAGTGCGCCAGCTGGTCGATCAGCTCCAGCGCGCCCTGCACGGTGGAGACCGGCTGCATCGGATGCAGATCGCCGATGCCGGGCAGCCGCGCCACCTTCTCGTTGAGGCGCGGATTGTGCTTCATGGTGCAGGAGCCAAGCGGATAGACGCCCATGTCAATGGCGTAGTTCTTCTGCGAGAGCTTGGTGTAGTGGCGCACCACCTGCGGCTCGCTCAAGCCCGGCAAGCCGATCTCGCTCTTGCGTTTCAGGCCGCCGAGGCGGTCCTTGTGCTGCGGGATCGCGGGCAGGTCGACGCCGCTGCGGCCCTTCATGCCCTGCTCGAAGATCAACGGCTCTTCGATCTGCAGGCCCTTGTTGCCGGAGATGGTGCGGACGCGCGGCCCCGCCAGGATCTGCGACGGCTCGCTCATGTCAGCACCTCTTTGAGCGCGGCTTCGTAGGCCGCGATGTCCTCGTCGCTCACCATCTCGGTGGCCGCGACCAGCAGCAGGTTCTTGAGCGCGGCGTCGCCTGGATAGAGCCGCGACACCGGCACGCCGCCGAGCACGCGCTTCTTCGCCAGTGCTTCCACCACCTCCGCCGCCGGCTTGGGCAGCGCCAGGGTGAATTCGTTGAACAAAGTTTCGTTAAGCAATGTCACGCCCGGAATGGCGCTGAGCCGATCGGCAAGGCGTGACGCAGTGGCATGGTTCAGCGCGGCGAGCTTGGTTAGACCCGCCTCGCCCAGCAAGGTGAGGTGGATGTTGAACGCCAGCGCGCACAGGCCGGAGTTGGTGCAGATGTTGCTGGTCGCCTTCTCGCGGCGGATGTGCTGCTCTCGGGTCGAGAGCGTCAGCACCCAGCCGCGCTTGCCGTCGACATCGACGGTCTGGCCGGTGAGGCGCCCCGGCATCTGGCGGATGAACTTGTCGCGGGTGGCGAACAGTCCGACATACGGACCGCCGTAGCTGAGCGGCACGCCGAGCGACTGACCTTCCGCGGTCACGATATCCGCGCCCATCTCGCCCGGCGGCGTGACGAGGCCAAGGGACACGATCTCCGTCACCGCGACCACCAGCAGCGCGCCGGCGTCATGGCAGGCCTTGGCGAGCGCGGTCAGATCATGGACGTGGCCGAAGAAGCTCGGGTTCTGCACCACCACGCAGGAGGTCTTGGCATCGATCAGCTTGGTTAGATCTTCCGCGCCCTTGGCATCGGCCGGCGCGGCGGCGACTTCGAAGCCGGTGAACTTGCCGTGCGTCTCGATCACTTCGCGATAATGCGGATGCAGGCCGCCGGACAGCACGGCGCGGCTGCGGCGAGTCACGCGGTTGGCCATGGTCACCGCTTCGCAGGTCGCGGTGGCGCCGTCGTACATCGAGGCGTTCGCCACATCCATGGCGGTGAGCATCGCCACCTGGGTCTGGAACTCGAACAGGTATTGCAGCGTGCCCTGCGTCACCTCCGGCTGGTACGGCGTGTAGGAGGTGAGGAACTCGCCGCGCTGGATCAGGTGATCCACTGACGCCGGGATGTGGTGGCGATAGGCGCCGGCGCCGACGAAGCTGGGGCATGAGCCGGTGCCCAGGTTCTTGGCCGCCAGAGCGCTCAAATGGCGCTCCACTTCCAGCTCGCTCTTGAAGGGCGGCAGGTCGACCGGCTTGCTGAGGCGCACCTTCTGCGGCACGTCGTTGTAGAGCGAATCGACCGACGGCACGCCGACCGTCGCCAGCATGGCGCGGCGGTCGTCGTCGGTCAGGGGGAGATAGCGCATCAGTGCAGTCCTTCGACGAACTTCTTGTAGGCGGCCTCGTCCATCAGGCCCGCGAGCTGACCCTTGTCGGCGATCTTGAGCTTGGCGAACCAGCCCTTGCCCTGCGCCTCCTCGTTGACGGTGGCCGGCGCATCGGCGAGCACGCCGTTGACCTCCAGCACCTCGCCGGTGATCGGCGCGTAGACCTCGCTTGCGGCCTTCACGGATTCGACCGTCGCCATCTGCTTGCCCTGCTCGACCTTCTTGCCGACATCGGGCAATTCGACGAACACCACGTCGCCCAGTTGCTCCTGGGCGTAGTGCGTGATGCCGACCGTCGCGGTGTCGCCGTCGACCTTCACCCACTCGTGGTCCTTGCTGTAGCGGACTTCGCTCATGATCCCTCTCCCCTCGGTTAGCGGTGATAGCGGTGCGGCGTGAACGGCATGGCGGCGACCTTCGCCGGCAAAGCCTTGCCCCGCACCATGAGTTGCAGCCTGGTGCCGATTGCGGCGAGATCGGCGCGCACATAGCCCATGGCGATCGGCCCGCCGACGGTGGGGCCGAAGCCGCCGGAGGTGATCTCGCCGATCACCTCGCCATGCTCGTTGGCGATCTCGGTATGGGCGCGGGCCGGCGCCTTGCCGTCCGGCAGGATGCCGACGCGCTTGCGCGGCGGGCCTTCGGTCAGCTGGCGCTGCACGATGCCGGCGCCCGGGAAGCCGCCCTGCTCGCGCCGGCGCTTCTGGATCGCCCAGGTGAGGGCCGCCTCGACCGGCGTGGTGGTCTCGGTGATATCGTTGCCGTAGAGGCAGAGGCCGGCTTCCAGGCGCAGCGAATCACGCGCGCCGAGACCGATGGGCTTCACCTCCATGTCGCCCAGCAGCTTGCGCGCCAAGTTGTCGGCTTCGCCGCCGGGCACCGAGATC
>DATEOK010000264.1:0-7667 GCA_035274225.1 Dongiaceae bacterium | reverse complement strand
GGATTGCTGCGTCGTGCCGTGCGTGGCGTTGTTGCCGCTTGAGATGACGGTGGTCGCAGCGCCGCCGGGTGCGCCCTTGTCCGCCAGGTTGTAGACGAATCCGGAGGCGGGATAGATCGCGCCCCAGACGCGCGCGTCCTTGTTCCAGAACCGGAGCTGGGTCCAGTCGTTGGCGGGCGACACGTCGAGCACCGCCATGTTGGTGATGATGGCGTCCGGTTGCCAGTTGGCGTGGTCGAGACGGATCTCGCGGTCCGACACGATGGCCGTCACCACCCCGACATGCCCACGGCGCAAACGCTTGGTCTTGCTCAGCACCAGGACGGAGCCGAGCGCCGGCAGGTTGCCGCGCGCGTATTGGCCCTTGGCGCCGTCCCACCAGGTGTAGGCATCGCCGAAGATCTTGATGCCGGAGCGGGAGCGGGCGTAGGGCACGCACTGCGTGCCGATGCCCGGCTTGACGGCGTAGGTCTGCAGCAGGGCGAGCGGCATCGTCTGCTGCGACGGCGGGGGCAGCGGAACGGAAACAGCTTCCGGTGCTTGCTTGGACGCCGTCGCGCAGCCGGCGAGCAGCAACAGTGCGGCCAAACGCCCCAGATGTCGTTTTACTTGCTGTCGCGGGCGCGCCGGACGTTCGCCCATCCCTTTGTAATCCTTGTGTTTCTGCCATCCGAGCGCGGGCTCGTCTGGCCTTTTCGCGACTTCGCAGGACGCTTTCCCAGCGATCCTAGTCGAAATCTGGATAGTCAAAACGACTCATAGAAATACCATGAAAAACAGCGGGAGACGTCCGGATCAGATTGGAGTGGTCCGCTCGACCGTCTCATCAGCGTCATTCATCGCGCGACCAGAGTGCTCGCGTGCCGGGTGAAAAAGCGAGAGCTAAAGCCGGCGCCTCACAGCGATGTGCTTTATCTACACTTTGCCCGAGTGAATTGACATTGGCCGATGGACAATCGGTCCGCGTCCAGGCATTTCTATCGGGTGGGATGGTGCAGCGCACAAAAATGCGCGCGCCCCAGGTCATGCAACGACAGAAGCCTGCGGAGGAAACCCATGAATATCCACGAATATCAGGCCAAACAGCTGCTGCGGCGCTACGGCGTGCCGGTCCCACGCGGCGACGTCGCGCACAACCCGGCCGAGGCCGAGACCATCGCCGAAGAGCTGGATGGCCCGGTCTGGGTGGTGAAGGCCCAGATCCATGCCGGCGGCCGCGGCAAGGCCGGCGGCGTGAAGATCTGCCGGTCCGTAAAGGAGGTGGTCGCCAGCGCCGACAAGCTGCTGGGCAGCCGGCTCGTCACTCACCAGACCGGCCCGCAGGGCAAAGAGGTCAAGAAGGTCTACATCGAGCAGGGCAGCGACATCGCGCGCGAACTCTATGTCGCGCAGCTGATCGACCGCGCGACCGGCGGTGTCGCCGTCATCGCCTCGACCGCGGGCGGCATGGACATCGAGGAGGTCGCCGCCAACCATCCGGACAAGATCATCCGCCTGTCGCTGCCGCCGGCCACGCCGATGCGCGCGTTCCAGGCGCGCAACATCGCCTTCCAGCTCGACCTCAAGGAGCGTGAGGTGCACAAGTTCGTGCGCCTGCTGATGGGGATGAACAAGGCGTTCCGCGATCTCGACGCGACGCTGGTCGAGATCAACCCGCTGGTGGTCACCAAGTCGAACCGCCTGATCGCACTCGACTGCAAGATGACGTTCGACGAGAACGCGCTGTTCCGGCACCACGACGTGCACGACATGCGCGACGAGAACGAGATGGATCCGCTCGAGCTCGAAGCCTCGCGCCACGACCTCAACTACGTGAAGCTCGAGGGTGACATCGGCTGCATGGTGAACGGCGCCGGCCTCGCCATGGCGACCATGGACATCATCCAGCACTACGGCGGCGAGCCGGCCAACTTCATGGACATCGCCGGCGCCGCTACCAAGGAACGCGTCGCCTGCGCCTTCAAGCTGATCTTCAACGATCCAGGCGTGAAGGGAATCCTGGTGAACGTGTTCGGCGGCATGATGCGTTGCAACTCGATTGCCGAAGGCATCGTCGGCGCGGCGAGGGAGGTCGGCCTTGACCGTCCGCTGGTGGTGCGCCTCGAAGGCACCAATGTGGAGCTGGGTCGCAAGATCCTCCAGGAGTCAGGGCTGCCCATCATTACCGCCACCACCTTGTCGGATGCTGCCGGCAAGATTGTCCACGCCGTGCAGGGGAGGGCGTAGTCATGAGCATCCTCGTCAACAAGGCGACCAAGGTGATCTGCCAGGGCTTCACCGGAACCCAGGGCACCTTCCATTCGCAGCAGGCGATCGAATACGGCACCAACATGGTGGGCGGCGTGACACCGGGCAAAGGCGGCTCAAGCCACCTCGGCCTGCCGGTGTTCAACACCGTGCTGGAGGCCAAGGCCAAGACCGGGTGCGATGCCAGCATCATCTACGTGCCGCCGATCTACGCCATGGATTCGATCATGGAAGCGATCGACGCTGGCATCGAGGTGATCGTCGCGGTGACCGACGGCGTGCCCGTCCAGGATATGGCGCGCATCAAGAAGGAGCTGAAATACTCCAAGTCGCGGGTGATCGGCCCGAACTGCCCCGGCATCATCACGCCGGACGCGTGCAAGATGGGCATCATGCCCGGCTATGTGCACACGCCGGGCCGCGTCGGCATCGTGTCGCGCTCCGGCACGCTCTCGTATGAGGCGGCGACGCAGACGACCGCGGCGGGTCTCGGCCAGTCGACGGTGGTCGGCATCGGCGGCGATCCTGTGAACGGGTCGAACTTCGTCGATATCCTCGAGTTGTTCCTGGCCGATGAGAGCACCGACGCGATCATCATGATCGGCGAGATCGGCGGCACACCCGAGATCGACGCTGCGGAGTTCCTGAAGCACTCCAAGCGCAAGAAGCCGGTGGTCGGCTTCATCGCGGGCCGCGCCGCGCCTCCGGGCCGGCGCATGGGCCACGCCGGCGCCATCGTCTCCGGCGGCGGCGAAAGCGCGGCGGAGAAGATCGAAGCCTTGCGTTTGGCCGGCATCATCATTACGCCGTCGCCGGCGGAACTGGGCTCCACCATGCTGCAGGCCTTGGGGAAGGCTGCGGCCTGAAGAGAAGTCCCCTCCGCCGAGGCGGGGGAGGGTTAGGGTGGGGGCTCAGTCTTCGCTCGAGAGAGCAACCCCCACCCCAGCCCTCCCCCAGCTTGGGGGAGGGAGAGTTGCGTCGAGTGTTGGCAGGTGAGACGACCTGAAGGGAGCAAGGGACGGGATGGCAAAGGGAGCCGGAAGACAGAAGAAGCCCGCAGCGCGGATGTCGCTCCGCGCGACCGAGCAGGTAGTGTTACCGCGCAACGGTCGCAAGGCGGTGCGCGACGATCTGCCGGCCGAGGTGCGTGCCTTTCCGGACTCCGCCTTGCTCGATCCAGCCTCGCTCGAGCGTGATCTCGGCCAGCTGTTCGGCACCTTGGGTGACCTGCGCGAGCGCAATCCCTTCGGCAATTCCGTCAAGTTGCTGGCGCTGGAGTTGGGCAAGCGGCTCGATGCCGGCAAGCTCAGCTATGGCGACATCGAGCGGCTGATCCAGCAGCTGTCGGCGGAATCCTACGCCCATCGCGCCGCGCGCCTCGCCGCGTATCTCGGCGAGCGTGACGAAGCCAAGAACGAGGCGGCAATCCGCCTGGCGGTCCGTCGCGTCGCCCTGCCGGACGACGCCAAGGGCAAGAAGCCCAGCCCACGTCCCTTCGCCGAGTTCCAGGCGCTGCTGGAGCGCGAGCTGTTCGGCATCGTCATGACGGCTCATCCGACGTTCAGCCAGTCGACCGAGATGCTGCACAACCTCGCCGAGCTGGCGATGGAGCGCGACAGCGCTGGCAACAAGCTGAATGCCAAGGAGCGCGCGCGGCGCCTCAACGCGGCGCGCACGGTGGAGCACCGCCCGCCGGTGCAGATCGACCTCGCCTACGAGCACAAGCTCTCGATCGAGGCGATCACCAACGTCCAGCGCGCGCTGCGCCGGGTCTACGACATCGTGTTCGACGTCGCGTCCGAGTTCTATCCCAAGGACTGGGAGACTCTGCGCCCCAGGCTGCTGACCATCGCCAGCTGGGTCGGCTACGACCTCGATGGCCGCTCCGACATCAAGTGGAGCGATACGCTGTTCAAGCGCCTGCGCGTGCAGACCGCGCAACTGCAGCAGTATCTCGACGTCGTGGAGGAGCTGCGCGCCCAGAAGCCGCGCGGCGAGAATGGCGTCGACCTCGCGCACCTGATGGAGCTGCTGGAAAGCCGCCTGGCGCTCGCCATCAAGGAAGCGGACGACGAGATCGAGGTGTTCCAGAACGGCGACACCGATCCCAAGACCTGGACCGAGCAGGTGCGGCGCCTCGCCAAGCGCATGCATGAGAGCCGCCATCTGCGCCTGGTCGAATCCGGCCAGCTGCTGGAGCTGATCGAGCGTGCGTTGGAGCTCAGCACGCGCCCGGCGGAGCGGCGCAAGCTGCTGATCCTGCGCGCCGAGCTCACCAACCACGGCCTTGGCATGGCGCATACCCATGTGCGGCTGAACGCGGTGCAGATCCACAACGCCGTGCGCAAGCTGATCGACATGGAGACCGAGCCGGACGACCCGGCCCGCAAGCGCTCCTATCTCGCCTCGGTCGCCAAGCTGCTGCGCGACGTGAAGCCGATCCGCATCAACTTCGCCTCGATCCTGGCGGAGCGCACCTCCGCCAAGCGCCTGTTCATGATCGTGGCGCAGATGCTGAAATACGTCGACGCGACCA
The DNA here is from genome assembly GCA_035274225.1 of Dongiaceae bacterium. Lineage (GTDB taxonomy): Bacteria > Pseudomonadota > Alphaproteobacteria > Dongiales > Dongiaceae > Dongia_A. The sequence continues at coordinate 2,884 of DATEOK010000264.1, read as the reverse complement.
CGCCAGTGCGTTTCCTGATCGCGGAGACGGAATCGCCGCTGACCCTGCTGTCGGCGCTCTATTTCGCCAAGCTGTTCGGGGTCGAGGCCAAGGTCGACATCTCGCCGCTGTTCGAGACCACCAAGGCGTTCGAGCGCGGGCTGCGGGTGATCGACGAATGCCTGCAGAACCCCGACTTCGCCGCCTATGTGCGGCAGCGCGGGCGCCTCTGTATCCAGACCGGTTTCTCCGACGCAGGCCGCCATCTCGGCCAGACCGTCGCCGCGATATCGGTCGAGTGGCTGCGACTCAAGCTCGCGGACGTGCTGCGCGACCGCGGCTTCGCCGACGTCGAGCTGGTGGTGTTCGACACCCACGGCGAATCGATCGGCCGCGGCGGCCACCCCGAAGGCTTCCAGGCGCGATTGGAGTATGCCGCGTCACCGGCCAGCCGGCGCAAGTTCCAGAATCTCGGCATCCGCGCCAAGGAGGAGATCAGCTTCCAGGGCGGCGACGGCTACGCCTTGTTCATCACGCCGCAGATCGCCTTCGCCTCGGTCACGCGCATCGTCCAGTACGTGCTGAACGCGCCGAGCGAGGATGTGCTGTCGGACCCGATCTATTCGGTCGACGAGGACTATATCAAGGAGTTCTTCGTCAGCATCCGCCGGTTCAACGAACAGGTGATGAACGATCCGAACTATGCGGCGCTGCTCGATGCGTTCGGCGCCAACTTCCTCTATCCCAGCGGTTCGCGCGCTCTGAAGCGCCAGCACGACGACCTCAACCTGCGCATCAACCTGACGCACCCGACCCAGCTGCGCGCCATCCCGCACAACGGCATCCTGCAGCAGCTCGGCTTCCTCGCCAACACCATCGGCGGCGTCGGCCAGGCGATCGTCAAGGATCCGGAGCGCTTCCAGCGCGTGTACAAGGCTTCGCCGCGCTTGCGCAGGCTGCTGGGCATGGTGGAGTGGGCACTGGAATGCTCGGAGCTCGACGCCCTCAAGTCGTACGTCGACCTGTTCGACCCCGGCCAGTGGCTGAGCCGCGCCTACCAGGCTGGCGATCCGCAGCGCGCCTGGGAGCTGCGCCGCGTCGCCGAGCATCTCGAAGGCGAAGGCCTCCACGAGAAGCTCGCCAAGATCTACCGCGTGTTCCAGCGTGACATGCTGGACGTGCGCGACGGCCTCGCCGTGATCGATGGTCCGAAGCCCAAGCTGCCGCCGCAGGCGCGGCTCAACCTGCGCCTGATGCACGGCGTGCGCATCGGCCTGCTGATGCGCCTGTTTGCGCTCGCCACCCACATCCCGGACTTCTCGGTCCAGCACAACATCTCGCGCGAGCAGCTGATCTCCAAGGTCGTGCATCTCGAGGTCGAGGACGCGATCCGCAAGCTGGCGACCATCTTCCCCAAGGTCGAGCAGGAGAAGTTCGAAGGCGACTTCGGCGAGGTCGCGACCTATGTCGGTGACTGGCACCAGACCTACGAGCGCGAGCACCAGCTGATCTTCCAGCCGATCGCCGGTCTCTACACGCTGGTGCGGCGCCTGGGCTCGGGCATCATCCACATCATCGGCGCGATAGGATAGGGACGCTCCGCCCGTTAAGGGGAACGATCGGTCCGCTTCCATGTTTTGAGTGAAACCTGGAGCGAGGTCCATCATGACTGCCGATACCCTCAATCCGACCGATCTCACCCACGGGCTTAACTATCCCAACGAGAGCCCTGAATATCGTGCTGCCCGCAAGGCGCTGCTGCGGGAGGAAATCGACCTCCGGCGCCATTTGGAACGCGTGGCGGCACAGCGCCGAGCGTTGCCCCTTGGCGGCGAAGTCAAAGACTATCAGTTCATGAGCGCGACCGGGCCGGTCCGGCTCTCGGAGGTATTCGAGAAGGGGAAGAATTCGCTCATCACCTACAACTGGATGTTCGGCCCGGAGCGCAAAGACTCGTGCGCCTCCTGCGCCGCTTTCCTGGATGGACTTGATGGCGCCATCCCGCACGTCAGCCAGCGCGTCAATTTCGCGGTGATCGCCCGCTCGCCGATCGAGCGGATGCTCGAATATAAGAAGAGCCGGGCCTGGCGCAACTTTCGCATGCTGTCGTCCGGCGACAACACGTTCAATTCGGACTACTTCGCGTTGGCACCCGACGGAGTCGAGAACCCGATGACCAACGTGTTCCAGCTCAGGGGCGGCGGCGTGCGCCACGTCTGGGCCTCGGAGATGTTTTACGCGCCAAGCGACCCCGGCCAGCATCCGCGGCACAACGGGACGTTGGACGTGCTATGGAACCTTTTCGACCTGACGCCCGACGGTCGTGGAACGGACTGGACGCCGCAGCTGACCTATCGTTGATGAGCTATCCCTTACGGGTCAGTGACACTTCGACGCTATGCACCGCGGAGCTCTCGGCCATGTCAGTCTTGCGGCCAGGATTGAGCGCGTTGATGTTGGCGCGCTGCTTGGAGAGCTTCGGCCAGCGGCTCTTGTGCGACAGCGCAACGCCCGCCGGCACCACATCGGCAATGCCGACACGCAGTTCCAGTCTGCCGGTTTCATTAGCGGCGAGCACAGTCTCGCCGTCTTGCAAACCCAGGCGCGCGGCATCGGCGGGATTGAGCGTGATCGTCTCGGTGCCGAGTTTCTCCGCAACCTTGGGATCCTCATTGTAGCTGCTGTTCATCAGCCACACCGAGGCTGGCGACAGCAGGCGGAACAAGCCGTCATGCGGGCGCGGATCGGCGATTGGCTGCGGCAGGCGCGGGTGGCCGTCGGCTTCCGCGGCTTCGCTCGCGATCTCGATCTTGCCGCTGGGCGTTGGGAAACGGAGGTCGGCGAACTGCATCACCGGCTCGGCGTAGAGATCGACGGTGCCTTGGGGCGCGAGGCTGGCGAAGTC
>DATEOK010000263.1:0-3809 GCA_035274225.1 Dongiaceae bacterium | reverse complement strand
AGCACTTCAAGGCCCTGGCCGACGGAGCGCTCGCTGGATTGAGCGCCGCTGACGGCGCCGCCACGCTCGTCGCCTTCACTGTCTGGTCGGCGGCGGAGGCAGTCCGCACGTTTCCCAAACCGGCGCGCGAATGGCTGGTGTGTGGCGGCGGGCGGCTCAATCCGGTGATCATGCAGGGCCTGCGCAACGCATTGTCCTGTCCGGTGCGTTCCGTGGATGCAGTCGGTTGGAACGGCGATGCGCTCGAAGCACAGGCCTTCGCCTTCATGGCGGTGCGCTCGCTGCGTGGCCTGCCGCTCAGCTTCCCCGGCACTACCGGCGTGCCAAAGCCGATGACCGGCGGGCGCCATCACCGCGCCGCGTAGAACCTTTCGTCACCTTGCAACGGCCGGCACGCGCTCCAGTTATCAAGGGGAGGGCGCATTGACGAAGGGTCACCGCTATGGCCGTCCGCCTCAATCACACCATCGTATCGGCGCGCGACCACAGCGTGTCCGCGCGCTTTCTGTCGGACATCCTCGGGCTGTCGGAGCCCGTGCATCTCGGACCCTTTGCCATCGTGCAGATCGGCGACACCTCGCTGGACTTCATGCAGACTGACGGCAAGATCCACGCGCAGCACTACGCGTTCCTGGTGACCGAGCTGGAGTTCGACGAGATCTTCGCGCGCATCCGCCAGCGCGGGCTGACCTATTGGGCCGATCCGTCACAGAAGAAGCGCGGCGAGATCAACGCGTGGGACGGCGGACGCGGCGTCTACTGGGAAGACCCGAACGGCCACCTGCTGGAGATCATTACGCGGCCGTACGGCACCGGCGGCACCCAGGCGCCCAAGCCGCACCCACTGCTCAGCGCGCCGAAAGAATGACCGTCTAGCGAGAAGCGCGGAGCTTGGCCGCGGTTTCCGGGAGTGCGGTGGTCAGATAGTCGTCGACCGTCTTGCTCAGATGATCGAGATGCTCGGTATAGAAGTGCGTCGCGCCGGGAATGATGTTGTAGGTGATCTTGATCCCGCGCTGATGGCTGAGCTTGGCCACCAACTTGGCGACCGAATCCTGTGGCACCACGGTGTCCTGGTCGCCCTGGACCATCAGGCCGGACGAGGGGCAGGGCGCGAGGAAGCTGAAGTCATAGATGTTGGCGGGCGGCGAGACCGAGATGAAGCCGCTGATCTCCGGCCGGCGCATCAAGAGCTGCATGCCGATCCAGGCGCCGAACGAGAAGCCGCCGATCCAGCATTGCGGCGCGTTGGGGTTCCAGGTCTGCAACCAGTCAAGCGCCGCCGCCGCGTCGCTCAATTCGCCCTCGCCCCGGTCGAACTTGCCCTGGGAGCGGCCGACGCCCCGGAAATTGAACCGGAGGACCGAAAAGCCCTTTTTCTGGAAGCACTGGTAGAGCTGGTAGACCACCTTATTATTCATGGTCCCGCCATGCTGCGGATGCGGGTGCAGCAGCAGGGCGATCGGAGAATTGGGCTCCGAATTCTGGTTATAGCGCCCTTCTAGGCGGCCCTCAGGCCCGTTCATGATGACTTCAGGCATGGACGGGCATCCCGGAAAGACCGCTTATCCGACAATGATACATGGTTATTTCACACGTCCCGCTGCGGGATTGCGGGCCATAAACTTGACTGAGGTAGTGGGACATACTATATCGACTGCGAGAGCGCTCTTTGCCGCGACCTGTGCCGTTAAAGTTGACTGGGTTAGTCAATTAAGGGCGGCGGGCCGGTAGTAAACACGATGGCCGTCATGAATTTCAAGCATTTCGCAGAGGACATCGATTCGATCATGGCCCGCGATCCGGCCGCCCGCTCGCGGCTGGAGGTGGCGTTAACCTATCCTGGGTTCCACGCCCTGCTGGGCCATCGGCTCTCCCATGCCCTGTATAAGGCGGGCTGGCGGGTCCTGGCCCGCGTCGTCTCCCAGACCGCACGTTGGTTTACCGGCATCGAAATCCACCCGGGCGCGACCATTGGCCGCCGCCTGTTCATCGACCATGGGATGGGAACGGTGATCGGCGAGACCGCCGAGATCGGCGACGACGTCACCATGTACCAGGACATCACCCTCGGCGGCACCTCGCCCTCGGTGAACTCGGACGCCCAACGGAACAAGAAGCGCCACCCGACGCTGTCCGATCGCGTGATCGTCGGCGCCGGCGCGCAGATTCTCGGCGCCATCGTCGTCGGCGCCGGCGCCAAGATCGGCGCCAATGCAGTGGTGGTCAGCGACGTGCCGGCCGGCGCTCTGATGGTCGGCATCCCGGCCAAGATCGCCGCTCCGCGCGGGGCCGATGCCGGCGATTTCGCCGCCTACGGCCTGCCGAACGGCGTGCTGCCCGACCCGGTGACGCGCGCCATCGAAGGGCTGATGGATCAGGTATCGCGCCTGCAGGCACGCATCGCCGTGCTGGAAGGCGAATTGAATGGCAAGGCAGCCCACTCCGGTTCGGAGAACGGCGCCGACACGAGACTAGGGGCAGACAGTAAGGAAGCAAGACGGTCTGACGTCGCGGCGGAATAGGCGCCGGCTTCAGCCCGTATGTGATGGAGGTTGGTCGTGAGATTGAGCACCAAAGGACGTTATGCCGTTATGGCCCTGGTTGACCTGGCGTCGCACAGCAATGGGCGCCCGGTTGCCCTGGCGGATATCTCGCAGCGGCAGGAAATCTCGCTCTCGTACCTGGAGCAGTTGTTCGCCAAGTTGCGGCGCAACGGCCTGGTGAAGAGCGTGCGTGGGCCCGGCGGCGGCTATCTGCTGTCGCGCAGCGCGGAGGATACGCGGATCTCCGACGCCATCATGGCGGTGGATGAGCCGATCCGCGCAACGCGCTGCAAGCCGAACACCGGCACCGGCTGCCAGAGCGACAAGAGCCGTTGCCTCACCCACGACCTGTGGGAGGAGCTGACGCACCAGATCCACCTGTTCCTGAGCTCGGTCTCGCTCGCGGATGTCGTCAACCGGCGCATCCTCGGCAAGTCGCAGCTGGGTCAGCCGCTGGACGGCGACGGCGCCTCGCCGCCGGCCGGCGGCGAGGAACCGGTGCGCGCCAACGTCGCCGCGGAGTAGCAAAGCGATCACGATGAGCAACGCGATCTATATGGATGCCAATGCCACCTCGCCGCCCAGCGCTGCCGCGCTGGCGGCGCTGGAGGCGGCGGCACGCGTGACCGGCAACCCGTCCTCGGTGCACGGCTTCGGCCGTGCCGCGCGCGGGCTGGTCGATCGCTCCCGTGTCCAGGTCGCGCAGCTGGTTGGCGCCAAGGCGGAGAACGTGATCTTCGTCGCGGGCGGCACCGAGGCGAACAACCTCGCGCTCGCCAGCCGTGGCACGCGGCCGTTGATCGTCTCCGGCATCGAGCACGAGTCGGTGCTGAAGCCGGCGCAGGCTGCGGGTGCGCGCATCCTCAGGATCCGGCGTAATGGCCAGGTCGATCTCGACGATCTCGCCGATGCGCTGCGCGAAACGGTTCAGCCGGCCTTCGTGTCGATCATGCTGGCGAACAACGAGACCGGGGTGATCCAGCCGGTGCGCGAATCGGCAGAGTTGGTGCACGCGGCCGGCGGCCTGATGCATTGCGACGCATCGCAGACGCCGGGGCGGATCGCGCTTGATATGCGTGCATTGGATGCCGATCTCCTCAGCCTGTCGGCCCACAAGATGGGTGGCGTGCTGGGCGTTGGCGCTCTGGTGCTGAAGAACGATCTGGCGATCGCGCCGATGCTGATCGGCGGTGGCCAGGAGAAGTATCGGCGCGCCGGAACGGAGAATGTGCCCGCCATCGCCGCCTTCGGCGCGGCGGCGGC
>DATEOK010000262.1:0-13832 GCA_035274225.1 Dongiaceae bacterium | reverse complement strand
GGAAAGCCCTCCTAAATGGGCACGGGAAAGACATCGGGAGACGATCAATCATGAGGGGAGCTTGCCGGTTGTGAATGGTCTTCCTGTGCGCGATTGCCTGGTGGTGGCGATCGCAACACCGATCATGGATGCTTTCAAGCCTGACGTGCCGCTGCTGGTGGAGCGCTGCCGCCGGCTGATGCAGGACGGGTGCGATGGCATCACGCTGTTCGGCACCACCGGCGAAGGCGCGGAGTTCTCCGTCGCCGATCGAACAAGCGCCCTGGAGCAAGTGATCGCGGCGGGCATTCCGGCCAACCGGATCATCGTTTCGATCGGCGCGCTGTCGATCCCAGATGTCGTCGCGCTTGCGCGCCACGCGCTCAATCAGAAGGTCGACGGGCTGCTGCTGATGCCGCCTTGCGTCTATCGCGGCGGCATCACCGACGATGGTGCCTTCCGCTTCTACGCTGCGGTGATCGACGCGATCGCGCGGCCCGACCTGCGGCTCTATCTCTATCACTTCCCCGACATCTGCGGCGTTCCGGTCACGCCCAACGTGGTCCGGCGGCTCGACGAGCGCTATCCAGGCGTGATCGCGGGCATCAAGGACAGCGGCGGCGACATGGATTTCACCGAGGCGCTGCTCCGGCGGTTCTCGCATCTCTCCGTCTTCACCGGCAGCGAGATGCATGTGCCGCAGCTGTTGGCGGGCGGCGGCCGCGGTACCATCTGCGGCCTCGCCAACGTCATGCCGCGCCTGATGCGCGCCATGTTCGACGCGCCGAACCTGTTCGAGCGCCGGCGCCACATCCAGCAGATATTGGGCGCGGATGTCGTCCTGTCGCGCCGGCCCTTCATTGCCTCGGTCAAGGCGCTGGTCGCGGACAGCACGGGCGATCGGCGCTGGAGGCGCGTGCTGCCGCCGATGTCGGAGCTGCCGCTGCTGGAAGAGCAGCGCATGATCGCCGACTATCGCGCCTGGGAATCGACGTTGCCGCCCGCATCGCGCAGCCTTTACCCTGCCGATCCGGCATCCGATCCGAAAGTTGTCTCGCTACGGCGGGGCTAGAGCTGTTTCGTCAATCCGCGCTCAAGAAGGAGCAAGGCCATGTCTGAACTCAAGGGTGTCTGCGTTCCGGCCTGCACGCCGTTTGACAAGTCCGGCGATGCCGTGGACGAAAAGGCGCTGTCGGCGCATCTCGAGCGGCTACTGGATGCCGGCGTGCATGCCGTCGTGTCGTGTGGTGGCACTGGCGAGTTCGCATACCTCAGCGAGGCCGAGCGCCGCCAGATCCACCAGCTGATCGCAAAGCGGGTTCAGGGCAAGGCGAGGTTCGTCGCGCAATCCTCCGCGGTCAGCACCCGCGATACCATCGAGAACGCCAAGTTCGCGGAGGGCCTCGGTGCTGACGCACTCATGATCCTGCCGCCGTATTTCGAAGGCCCGACCATGGACGGCGTGATGTGGCACTACGAGACCGTCGCCCGTGCGATCAAGACGCCCATCGTCGTCTACAACATCCCGCAGAACACCAACCGCGACATCACGCCCGATCTGTTCAGCCGCCTGCTCGAGATCGACAACATCCAGTACATCAAGGACAGCACCGGCGACTTCACCCGCATCCAGCAGCTGATCGCCACCGGCGGCAAGGTCCTGAACGGCGGCGATACACTCGCCTTCCCGGCCCTGGTCGCCGGGTGCCCCGGCCTCATCTGGGGCGGCGTCAACGCGACGCCGAAGGAGGCCGTGCGCCTCTATGAGCTGGTCGCGAAAGGAGACCTCGCCGCTGCGGCGGCGCTGTGGAAGACGATCCTTCCCGCGCAGATTTTTTACTGGACCCACGACTACAATTCGTCGGTCAAGGCAGCGACCAACCTGCTGGGTGGCAATGTCGGAGTTTGCCGCAAGCCGGCCCTGCCCTTGCCTCAGTCCGAACTGGCTGAACTGAAGGTTGCCCTTTCGGCTCTAGGCCGCCCGCTCGCCTCTGCTGCGCAGTAGTGGCACGTAAGGAACGCGATTGAGCAATGTCCGGTCTGTGCCATGGCCTGACATCGACCACACAGTCATGTGGTCGCAATACAGCCCTATGGCGGAGAGGGTGGGATTCGAACCCACGGTACCCGCGAGGGTACAACGGTTTTCGAGACCGCCCCGATCGACCACTCTGGCACCTCTCCGCACGAAAGGGTGTGGCCTCAGGAAAGCGGCCGGACAATAGCGACGGCGGCGCGGGTCCGCAAGTCTGTTGGGACTTGGCGCCCTGCGCCCAAAACGCCGCAGGATCAAGGGCTTGGCCGTCAGGCCCAGGGGATATCTCGGAGCCGCGCGCGAATGAGCGCGCGAGCGGGATGTGCGGCAGCTGGGTTCGGTATCTAGTCGCTGTATCGCGAGCGGGGCCGGATGCCGCGCAGCGTATCGAGGCTGCGCCCGAGTTGCTGCATGCGGCGAACGCGCGCCTCGTGCTCCTTCTCCGGCCAGAACAGCGCTTCATCGGAGGACGTGTCCCACCAGCGGTCCTGCGTGGGCCGCTTGCCGGCGTCGGCTTTGCCGGCATGGGGCAACGCATTCTTCCACCACGCGGCGTTCATCGAAGTCCTCCTGTGCACCTCATCGTCCGGCCGCTTGCTGGCGCGGCCTCGCACCGCGATCGGCGGTTTGCTCCTGCAAGAGATTCCCGTTGGCGAAGTCCCAGTTGAGAAGATGCTTGATGACCGCTTCTGCGTAGTCGACGCGGCGGTTCTGATAGTCGAGATAGTAGGCGTGCTCCCAGACGTCGATCGTGAGCAGCGGGATCTGGCCGTGCGCGACCGGCGTATCGGCATTTGCAGTGGTGATGATGGCGAGCTTGCCGCCATCCAGCACCAGCCAGGCCCAGCCACTGCCGAACTGTCCGGTGGCGGCGGCGGCGAATTTCGCGGCGAAAGACTCATAGCCTCCCAGGTCGGTCTTGATGTGCGCCGCCAGTTCGCCGTCCGGCGCGCCACCGCCGCGAGGGTCCAGCGAATTCCAATAGAAGGCGTGGTTCCACGCCTGCGCCGCGTTGTTGAACAGCGCTCGGTGACGATCCTGCCCCGCTGTCTGCTGGATGATCGCTTCGAGCGGCTTGTCCGCCAGACCGGCTTCCTTCGCCAGCGCCGACGCCTTCTCGACATAGGCGCGGTGATGCTTGCCGTGGTGGAGTTCCAGCGTGGTGCGCGAGATGTACGGCTCCAGCGCCTCATAGGGATAAGGAAGCTTCGGCAATTCGAGTGACATCAGAAGGCCTCAATTCTGGTCGCCCTGAACGTGGTATCTCCAATCGTATTTGACAAACGATAAAAATTGGCTGTTTGTATCGACAATATCGATACTAAGAGGCGTTCCATGGATACCGAGCTGGCTCGCACTTTCCTGACGGTTGTTGCCGCCGGAAACTTCATCAGCGCCGCCGAAAGGCTGCACGTCACGCAATCCACTGTCAGCGCCAGGATCCATACGCTGGAACAACAACTCGGCTGCACCTTGTTCGTGCGCAATAAGGCCGGCACCACGCTTACGCCGGCCGGACAGCAGTTCCAGAAGCATGCCGGCATCCTGGTCCGCACCGTGGAGCATGCGCTGCACGACGTCGGCATCCCGCGTGGTTTTCGCGGCGCACTCGCCGTCGGGGGCCGCTTCGGACTCTGGGAACATCTGCTGTTGCGCTGGCTGCCGTTGATGCAGGCGGCGGCGCCCGACATCTCGCTGCGCGCCGAGATCGGCCTCGAGCCGGACCTGATGCAGGGGCTGGTGGAAGGCCGGCTCGACATCGGCGTCATGTACACGCCGCAAAGCCGCCCGGGGCTCAAGGTCGAGACGCTGATCGAGGATACGCTGGTGCTGGTCTCGACCGGCACGACAGGCGCCGCGGAACCGGGCCCGGGCTACGTCTACACGGACTGGGGGCCGGAATTCTATGCACGGCACAGCGCTGCGTTTCCTGATTTCATCGGCCCGGCCTTGACGGCCAATATCGGCTGGGTCGGCCTGCAGCACATCCTCGCACATGGCGGCTCCGGCTATTTTCCGCTGCGGCTGGCGCGGCCGTACCTGGCCAGCGGAGAGCTGACATGCGCGCCCGGCGTGCCGGAGTTTTCCCAGCCGGCCTACGTGGTCTACGGTGCCGAAGGGCGGCCTGATTTTCTCGACGCTGCATTGCAGATCATGCGCCGCGTCGCCGCGGGTCAATGAGCGGGACTCTCCCCTGGGACTTGGCAGCCCCCGCTCCACCTGTGGCATAGTTGCGGAATACATACGGGCGGCCGTTCGGGCACGCTCGACGGGAGGGACATCATGGCCACGCGCAAGCTCCGTTGGGGCATCATCAGCACGGCGGATATCGGGGTGAAGAAGGTGATCCCGGGCATCCAGCGCTCGCCCCATTCCGAGGTGGTCGCCATCGGCTCGCGCGACCTGAAGCGCGCCCAGCAGGCGGCTGAGAAGCTCGGCATCCCCCGCGCCTACGGCAGCTATGACGAGCTGCTGGCCGATCCCAATGTCGATGCGGTCTACAACCCGCTGCCCAACCACCTACATGTGCCGCTGACCATTCAGGCGACCAAGGCCGGCAAGCACGTGCTGTGCGAGAAGCCGATCGCCATCACCGCCGCCGAGGCCGAGCAGCTGCGCCAGTGCCCCAAGGACCGCATCGTGATGGAAGCCTTCATGGTGCGCTTCCATCCGCAATGGCTGCGCGCCCGCGAGATCGTCAGGAGCGGCGAGATCGGCGAGCTCAAGACCGTGAACGTCGTGTTCTCCTATTTCAACGCCGATCCCAACAACGTGCGCAACATGGCCGACATCGGCGGCGGCGGCATCCTCGACATCGGCTGCTATCCGATCGTCGGCGCCCGCTTCCTGTTCGGCAGCGAGCCGAAGCGCGTGGTCTCGGTGATCGAGCGCGACCCCAATTTCCGCACCGACCGCCTCGCCGGCGCGCTGGTCGATTTCGGCGGCGGCCGCCATCTCAATTTCACCTGCTCGACCCAGCTGGTGCCGTACCAGAGCGTTCAGGCGCTCGGCACCAAGGGCCGGGTCGAGATCATCATCCCGTTCAACGCGCCGCAGGGCGAAGCCACCACCATCCTCGTCGACAGCGGCAAGGCGCTGGACCGCAGCTCCGCGCGGCGCGAGACCATCGCGCCCTGCGACCAGTATGCCGAGGAGGCCGAGGCCTTCGCGCTCGCGGTACTGGAGGGCAAGACGCTGCCCTACGGCATCGACGACGCGATCCAGAACATGCGCATCCTCGACGCGCTGTTCCGCTCCGACGTCGACGGAGGCTGGGTCGCGCTGTAGATGCGAATGCACAGATGCGAGCACGCGCTCGGTGAGCCCCGTCCCCCCTTGTGGGGGAAGGTTGGGATGGGGGGTGCCGCCGCACGATCGATGACGGCAAGCGATATTCTGAAGCGGCGAACGTTGCTCGTGCTTCGCGCCTGGGGTTCGTGCGGCGGCACCCCCCAACCACCCCCGCGCTCTATCGACCCGGGGGTCACTTCGTTCGCTAAGGCTCCGCATCCTTCCCTCACAAGGGGGGAAGAGGCGTCTTGCCTCGGCGCGTTATGGGCGTGTGTTCCAAGGGACGCCGGATAACTGCCATGAAGTACCGCGACCCCAACGCGAGCCTGCCAGAGATCCCGGTCATCGATTGCGACGAGGGCGGAGCGACGCGGCTGTTCGACCTGACCGCCGCCGGCGCGCATCGCCTCGCCGACGTCGCCAAGCGCAGCTACACCGCGCCGGTGGTGGCGTTTCTCGACTGGCGCTCGCGGCAGTGGGTGGAACGCAACGATTCGCCCTATGTGCCGGAGATCGAGCACATCGCCCAACAGCTGTCCGGCGCCGGGGCGTATGCGCTCAACTGCTCGTACGAATGGGCCTGCACCACGGCCGCGGTCGGGCCGCAAGTAATGCGCGCGCTCGACTGGCGCCTCGATGGCATGGGCCCGGAGATCGTGGTTGCGCGCCATCGCAGCCCGGCCGGATCGTGGCTCAACGTCACTTGGCCCGGCTTTGTCGGCGTGCTGACCGCGCTGGCGCCGGGCCGCTTCGCGGCCGCGCTCAACCAGGCGCCGCTGCGCCGCCGCACTTATCTCTTTCCGCTCGACTGGCTGATCGACCGCATCAAGGTCAACCACACCAGCGCCATGCTGCCGACCCACTTGTTGCGCCTGGTGTTCGAGACCTGCAGCACTTTCGAAGAAGCCGTGGAAGTGTTGCGTGAGACGCCGATCGCCATGCCCTGCCTGTTCGCGATCTCCGGCGCCAAGGGCGAAGCCTGCGTGATCGAGCGGCAGGAGAAGAAGGCCTTTGTGTTCGAAGGCAACGAGGTGATGGCCAACCACTGGGCCAACAGCCAGTGGCGGCGCGGCCGTTCGCGCGGCATCGACAGCGAGAAGCGCTGGCACGCGCTGCGGGCCACCACCCAGCACAGCGACCTGGGTCAGGGCTTCGGCTGGCTGCGCCCGCCCGTCCTCAACCGCCTGACCAGGCTCGCCGCGGTCATGAACGCCGCCACCGGTGCCCTTTCCGTCGTCGGCCTGGAGGCCAAGGGGACCACCGCCGTCCCCGTGACCAAGACCCTGCACCTCGGGGTGCCGCTCTCGGTCAAAAAATAAGTCAAATATTTCAATATCTTGTAGGGATATGGACGGCGTGCCGCAGTCCCCGGCGTGGGCGGGAATCCAATTGACAGAGCAGGTTGCCACTGTATATTCCCGCGCCTTGGACGGGCCGCCCCGGAAATCCGGGCAGGCGGCCCCTGTTTTATGCCCCGAGGTTGGGGAAAAGCCCGGCGGCGAAGGCCGCCAATGGGAAAAGACTGAGACGGGACAACATGTTCGCAGTGATCAAGACGGGCGGCAAGCAATACAAGGTCGCCATGAACGACGTCATTCTGGTTGAGAAGCTGGAAGTCGAAGCCGGCGCCGACGTGACGTTCAGCGAAATCCTGATGGTGGGCGAAGACTCCAACCTGAAGGTCGGCGCGCCGCTGGTGAAGGGCGCTTCGGTCGTGGCCAAGGTCCTGGACCAGACCCAACTCGACAAGGTGCTGATCTTCAAGAAGAACCGCCGCCACAACTATCGCCGCAAGCGCGGCCACCGGCAGCGCCAGACGGTGCTGCGCATCACCGACATCAAGGCCGCGTAAGCAGCCTGCGAAGGAGTTGAGCTATGGCACATAAGAAAGCAGGCGGTTCATCCCGCAACGGCCGCGATACCGCCGGCCGGCGCCTCGGCGTCAAGAAGTTCGGCGCGGAAGAAGTCCTCGCCGGCAACATCCTGGTCCGCCAGCGCGGCACCAAGTTCCATCCCGGCGCCAATGTCGGCATCGGCAAGGACCACACCCTGTTCGCCAAGGCGACCGGCACCGTGAGCTTCAAGCACTCCAGCAACGGCCGCACCTTCGTTTCGGTGAAGCCGAGCAACTGAATGCGATCGGCGCGGGACTAGCTCCCAGCGCGGCCATTCACGAGACGAAAAAAGGGGAATGGCAAGCGTGCCATTCCCCTTTTTCTTTGTTCAAAGCAGACTGACACGACCATGAAATTCCTCGATGAAGCCAAGATCTTCGTGAAAAGCGGCGACGGCGGTGCCGGGTGCGTCAGCTTTCATCGCGAGAAGTTCGTCGAGTTCGGCGGGCCGGACGGCGGCGACGGCGGCAAGGGCGGCGACGTCGTGGTCGAGGCCGTGCCCAACCTCAACACGCTGATCGACTATCGCTACCAGCAGCACTTCAAGGCGCGGCGCGGCCATCACGGCATGGGCAAGGTGCGCTCCGGCGCCAAGTCCGAAGATATCCTGATGCGCGTGCCGGTCGGCACCCAGATCCTGGACGATGACAAGGAGACGGTGCTGTTCGACCTCACCAAGCCCGGCCAGCGGATCGTCCTGTGCAAGGGCGGCGACGGCGGCTTCGGCAACGCGCATTTCAAGAGCTCCACCAACCAGGCGCCACGCCATTCGACGCCCGGCTGGCCGGGCGAGGAGCGCTGGATCTGGCTGCGCCTGAAGCTGATTGCCGATGCGGGCCTCGTCGGCCTGCCAAATGCCGGCAAGTCGACACTGCTGGCCGCGGTGACGCGCGCCAAGCCGAAGATTGCGGACTATCCATTCACCACGTTGCATCCGCAGCTTGGCGTCGTGCATGTCGACGAGAAGGAATTCGTGCTGGCGGACATTCCAGGGCTGATCGAGGGCGCGCACGAAGGCGCTGGCCTCGGCACACGGTTCCTGGGTCATGTCGAGCGCTGCGGCGTGCTGATCCACCTGGTCGACGGCACGCAGGACGACGTCGCCGCCGCCTACAAGACCATCCGCGCCGAGCTCAAATCCTATTCGCCGGTGCTGGCTGAGAAGCCGGAGATCCTCTGCCTCAACAAGTGCGACGCGCTGACCGAAGAGGACATCGAAGAAAAGACCAAGGCGCTGATGAAAGCCGCCAAGCTGAAGAAGGGCCGCGCCAAGAACGCGCCCTCGCCCGTGCTCGCGATCTCCGGCGCTGCCAAGCTCGGCACCACCGAGCTGCTGCGGCGCGCCATCGCGGTGATCCAGGAAACCCGCGCCAAGGAAGCGGAAGACAACGCCTCCACCATCGAGGCGGCGCAATGACCGAGAAGCGCAGGACCACCGCCAGCCTCGCCAGCGCCAAGCGCCTGATCGTCAAGATCGGCTCGGCCCTGCTGGTCGACGAGGAGAGCGGCGGTATCCGGCGCAAATGGCTCGATGCTTTGGCCGACGACGTCGCGGCTTTGCGCGAGCGCGGCACCGACGTAATCCTGGTTTCGTCCGGCGCCATCGCGGTCGGACGCCGCCATCTCGGCCTCGAGACCGGGACGTTGCGCCTGGAAGAGAAGCAGGCCGCTGCCGCGACCGGCCAGATCCGTCTCGCGCACGCCTATCAGGAGACGCTGGCGCGTCATCACATCACAGTCGCGCAGATCCTGCTGACCCTCGGCGACACCGAAGAGCGGCGGCGGCATCTCAATGCACGCTCGACGCTCAATCAACTGCTCAAGATGGGCGCGGTGCCCGTCATCAACGAGAACGACACGGTGGCGACGGCGGAAATCCGCTTCGGCGACAACGATCGCCTGGCGGCGCGCGTGGCGGCCATGATCAGCGCCGATACGCTGGTGCTGCTCAGCGATATCGACGGCCTCTACACCGCCGATCCGCGCAAGGACAAGAGCGCGACCCACATCGCCGAGATCACCGAGATGACGGCCGACGTCGAATCGATGGCCGGCGAAGCGCCGACCGGCTATTCCTCCGGCGGCATGGTGACCAAGCTCGCGGCGGCTCGTATCGCGATGAGCGCCGGCTGCCGCATGGCGATCGCCGACGGCCGCCGCATGAACCCGCTGCAGGCGATTCTCAACGGCGGCACCTGCTCCTGGTTCGTGCCGGCCTCCGAGCCGAAGACCGCACGCAAGCGCTGGATCGCCGGCTCGCTGAAGCCATCGGGCACGCTGACGGTCGATGCCGGCGCGCTGGCTGCGCTGAAATCCGGCCGCTCGCTGTTGCCGGCCGGCGTCATCAAGGTGGATGGCCGTTTCGAGCGCGGCGATGCCGTGGTCGTCGCCGATACCAATGGCAACGAGGTGGCGCGCGGCCTTGTCGCCTATTCGGCGCGCGACGCGAAGCACATCATGGGCCACAAGAGCCGCGAAATCGCCGACTTGCTCGGCTATCGCGGGCGTGATGAGATGATCCACCGCGACGACCTGGTGCTGTCATGAACGTGGTGAAGGCCCCCGATCTGCACAACGCGATGCGCGCCCTCGGCCGCGCAGCGCGCGCGGCCGCGGACAAGCTGGCCCTCGCCGACACCGAATCCAAGAACCATGCGCTGCGCGACATGGCCGCCGCGATCCGCGCCAACCAGGCGCGCATCCTGGAAGCCAACGCCGCCGACATGACGGATGCGAAGGCCAAGGGCCTCACCGCCGCTCTGCTCGACCGGCTGATGCTGGATGGCAAGCGGGTCGAGGCGATGGCCAAGGGGCTGGAGGAGATCGCGGCCCTGCCCGATCCGGTCGGCCGCACGCTGGCGGAATGGGACCGTCCCAACGGCCTCGAGATCGCGCGCGTCGCGGTGCCGCTCGGCGTCATCGGCATCATCTACGAGAGCCGGCCCAACGTGACCGCCGATGCCGGCGGCCTCTGCCTCAAGTCCGGCAATGCCGCGATCCTGCGCGGCGGCTCGGAAAGCGCGCGCTCCTCGGCCGCGATCATCGAGGCGCTGCAGGTCGGCTTGCGCAAGGCTGGGCTGCCGGCGGAAGCAATCCAGGCGGTGCCGACCAGCGACCGCGCCGCGGTCGGCATCCTGCTCGGCATGCACGACCTGGTCGACATCATCGTGCCGCGCGGCGGCAAGGGCCTGATCGAGCGCGTGGCCGCCGAGAGCCGCATCCCGGTCATCATGCATCTCGAAGGCAACAACCACACCTACATCGACGGCGATGCCGATCCGGAGAAGGCCCGCAAGATCCTGGTCAACGCCAAGATGCGGCGCACCGGAGTCTGCGGCGCGACCGAGACCCTGCTGCTCGATGCCCGCGCCAAGGCCCTGATCCCGGTGCTGATCGACGACCTGATCCGCGCCGGCTGCGAAGTGCGCGGCGATGTCGCGTTCCAGGCGGCCGACAACCGCGTGAAGCCGGCGAGCGACTCCGACTGGGACACCGAGTATCTCGACGCCATCATCGCCGCGAAAGTGGTCGACGGTGTCGAAGGCGCGATCCGCCATGTCAGCCGCCACGGCTCCAAGCACACCGAGGCCATCGTGACCGAGAACAAGGCCGCGGCCGATCGCTTCCTGCAGGAGATCGACGCCGCGATCGTGCTATGGAACGCCTCGACCCAGTTCGCCGACGGCGGCGAGTTCGGCATGGGCGCGGAGATCGGCATCTCCACCGGCAAGCTGCACGCCCGCGGCCCGGTCGGTTGCGAGCAGCTCACCAGCTTCAAATACCTCGTGCGCGGCACCGGCCAGGTGCGCTCTTGAGCGTTGCTCTCGCTCTCTCCCCGTCATGGCAAGGCTTGGCCTTGCCATCCACGAGTTTCGTGGGGCGAAATCGAGCGAGCGGAAGCAGACTCGTGGATCCCAAGGCCGCGCCTTGGGATGACGGAGTGGTGGGAGTGGCGATGCGCACGCCCCACAATGTTTCACGTGAAACACGCATAACGTGACCTTCTGACACGGAAAATACGCAAGGCCGCATGGGGGGACTAAGGCGCATCGGGTTGCTGGGCGGGTCGTTCAATCCCGCGCACGACGGGCATCGCGATATCAGCCTCGCGGCCTTGACCTATCTTGATCTCGACGAGGTGTGGTGGCTGGTCTCGCCGCAAAATCCGTTGAAGCCGCAAAAAGGCATGGCGCCGTTTTCGGAGCGCCTCAAGAGCGCCCAAGACCTCGCCGATCACCCGCGCATCAAGGTCACCGGCATCGAAGCGACGCTCGGCACGCGCTACACCGCCGACACCCTGCGTAAGCTGGTGACGCGCTTTCCGTCATATCAATTCGTGTGGCTGATGGGTGCCGACAATTTGGCGCAAATTGCCTCCTGGCGGGACTGGACACGAATCTTTCACCTGACGCCAATTGCGGTTTTCGACCGTCCCACCTATACTATTAAGGCACTGACTTCCCTGGCGGCCCGGCGTTTCCGGCGGTCGCGGCGGCGCGAAGCGGCGCTGAAGACCTTGGCGGCAACCCCGGCTCCGGCGTGGGTGTTCGTGCATCATCGGCTGAACCCGATCTCGGCGACGGCGATCCGCGCCGAGCGTGCCCGCAAGCAGGCGGGGAAGTCCAAGTCGGGTGAGTAGGCCAACAGGCCGGCGGTCGCCGATGCCGCCGGGTAAGGAGGTAGCTCCCATTCCTCGCACGCGTAAGGCGGTCGCAAAGGCGACTGCAGACAAGACCCCCGATCTTCTGAAGATCGTGGAGACTTCCCTGGACGACGATAAGGCCGAAGACATCGTCGCCATCGACCTACGAGGCAAATCCACCATCGCGGACTACATGGTGATCGCCACCGGGCGCAACTCCCGGCAGCTGGCGGCCATGGCGTCGCACCTGGACGAGAAGCTCACCAAGGCCGGCGTGAAGCGGGTCGCGGTAGAGGGTCAAGGCCAGGGCGACTGGGTCCTGCTGGATGGCGGAGACGTGGTCGTGCATCTGTTCCGCCCCGAAGTGCGCACCTTCTACGCGCTCGAAAAGATGTGGGGCGCCGAGATGCCAACCCCGGAGCGTTTGACAGCCATCGGCTGACCGCCGTGGGTTGACGACGCTCTGAGCCTCCAGCGCCGCGCCGCGGCAGTCCAGCGGCCCGAAGGGGCCGCAACATATCAGTTATGCATGCGCGGCGGGTTCACGCGCCGCGCCAGGGTGGGCATGATGCTGCCTCGCAGCCCGCCGCAGGGCCGGCTGCAGCCCGCAACACCAGCCGATTTCCCCGCCCCATGTGGATCTCCGCCGGCGCGATCGTCGCCTTCACCGCCGCCGTGTTCTTTTCCACTAAGGCGATCTTCGTCAAGCTGACCTATCTGTACGGCGCCGACGCCATCTCCGCGCTCGCGCTGCGCATGATCATGGCGCTGCCCATGCTGCTGGTCATCGCCTGGTATTCGGCCCGCGGCGGCGCGCGGCCGCTGACCCGCGCCGACTGGAAGGCGATCTTCCTGCTCGGCTTCGTCGGCTATTACCTCTCCAGCCTGCTCGATTTCCTCGGCCTCGAATACATCACCGCCTCGCTCGAGCGGCTGATCCTGTTCCTCTATCCGACCATCGTCGCGCTGATTTCCTGGGCGTTCCTCAAGAAGCCGATCGGCACGAAGGGCATCCTCGCGCTCGTCCTCTCCTACATCGGCATCGCGATCTCGTTCGTGCGCGATTTGCAGCACACCGGCGACACCGCGACGGTGCTGATCGGCGGCGGCTTCGTGTTCGCCTGCACCATCAGCTACGCGATCTACATCGTCGGCAGCGGCGAGATGGTGGGGCGCATCGGCGCGCTGCGCTTCGCGGCTTATGCGACCACGGTCGCCGCGCTGTGCTGCCTGGTGCAGTTCGCGCTGACGCGGCCGCTTGGCTCCGCATTCACTTATCCGTGGCAGGTCTACGGCTACGCCGCCGCCATGGCGGTGATCGCGACGGTGCTCCCCGTGATCCTGACCGCCAAGGCGATCCAGATGATCGGCGCACCCAAGGTCGCGATCATCGGCGCGGTCGGCCCGATCGCGACCATCATCCTCGCCTGGTGGTTCCTCGGCGAGCCGATCGGCTGGGAGCAGATCGCCGGCGCCGCGCTGGTGATGAGCGGCGTGCTGCTGATCAGCGTGAAGCCGAAACCGAGGCCGGTTCCGGCTCCCGCCGACTAACGATCATTCCGCGGCGCGCGCCGCCGCGACCTTCACTTCGCCGCCCAGCCACTTGTAGGCGAAGCCGCCGATCACGGCGCCGGCCAGCGGCGCCACCCAGAACAGCCACAGCTGCGCCAACGCCCAGCCACCGACGAACAAGGCCGGTCCGGTGCTGCGCGCCGGGTTGACCGAGGTGTTGGTGACCGGGATGCTGATGAGGTGGATCAGCGTCAGCGCCAGGCCGATGGCAAGCGGCGCGAAGCCGGCGGGCGCTCGGCTGTCGGTCGAGCCCAGGATGACCACCAGGAAGAAGAAGGTCATCACCACCTCGCACACCAGCGCGGCGATCAGCGTGTAGCCGCCGGGCGAATGTGCGCCGTAGCCGTTGGACGCGAAGCCCTTGGTGACGTCGAAGCTCGGCGCGCCACTGGCGATCACGTACAGGATGGCGCCGGCC
>DATEOK010000261.1:0-5917 GCA_035274225.1 Dongiaceae bacterium | reverse complement strand
GATAGAGCTGCCGCACCGATTGCGGAAGCGGCGGAGACCGCACCGCCGCCGCAAGGGTCGCCGCCATTTTCGCCGCAACAGTGTCGAGATCGGAGGGCGCTACCTTGTCGCCAAGGTTCCAGTCGAAGCCGGCCGCCGCCGCGTGGTGACGCCCGGCGGGATCGAGGCGCGTGATCACGCCGGTCCCATCTGTGACCTGCAGGCGTCCGCCGACGTGGATCGCGGCGGTCGTCTGCACCGTGCCCTTGTCAATGATCGCCAACTTGGTGGTGCCGCCGCCGATATCGATATTGAGGATGCGCTGCTGCCGGTCGTGCGACGTGCGCACCGCGCCCGAACCATAGGCCGCCAGCATGGCTTCCATGTGATGGCCGGCGGTGGCGCAGACGAACTCGCCGCCTTGTTGCGCCAGGATCTCTGCGATGCGTTCGGCATTCTCGCGGCGCAACGCCTCGCCCGTCAGGATCACCACGCCGGTGTCGATGTCCGCCGGGGCCAGCCTGGCTGCCCCGTAGGCCTGGTCGATGATGGTGCCGAGGGCGACCTCGTCGATCCGGACATCGCTGCGATAAGGCGTCAAGCTTACTGGCGACTCATGCAGCGTCTCGCGCTTCACAACGATGTAGCGGCTGGTCAGGTCCTCGCCCAGGCGGCGCATATGGATGCGGGAGAAAATCACCTGGGTGCCGGAGGAGCCGATATCCATGCCGACGCTGGTAAGCACCACGTTGTCCTGGACCCAGATCGGGTTCTCCTCCAGCGGCCCAAGCGCGTCCAGGCTGTCGTGGTCGTGATCGGCGTCCGGCCCATGCTCGTGATCCAGGGTCTCCCCGAACTGATGATCGGCGAGGGTATGGCCCAGGGGCTTGGGTCCTTCCTTGCTCTCGTTGGCCATACACGATCCCGCTGCTGCCGACGCGGCGCATTGTATGTGCCAGTGGGGCGGGAGACGAGCCGCATAGCAAGACGGATTTTCAAGGGCAGCCAAACCAAAACATACGGGGTCAGAAGGGAGGCCGTTGGCTACCATCCAATTTCGATATTTCTCCGTGGTCGGCCTTTACGATACCGCTACGCCAACGCTGCCCCTATTCGGGCGGCGATTGGGGTGATCCGCAAAGTGCCGCTGGGCCGACGTCTCGATGACGGCGCCGGGCGGCTGGAAGGGAGTGCTGCATGGCCCGCGATGCCATCGTATCGGAGGATCTGGCGAAGAAGTTTGCCACCGAGAAGGAGACGCCCTATACCCGCTGGGTCGCGAAAGAGGGGCTGGACATCATCAGTGCCTTCTATGTCCGCAATCTGCACACTGCGGAGCTGAAGCCCTGGGCGCGGCGCGGCGGCCGTGGGGTCTTCATCAACCACGACGCCTCCCGTACCTCCAACGATTGCTACGTCTGCGAGATTCCGGCGGGCGGCAAGCTGGCGCCGCAACGCCAGCTGTTCGAGGAGATGATCCTGATCCTCGACGGCCGCGGCTCCACTTCGGTGTGGAACGATGCCGGCAAGAAGGTCACCTTCGAGTGGCAGAAAGGCTCTCTGTTCGCCATTCCGCTCAACGCCTGGCATCAGCATTTCAACGGCTCAGGGCAGCAGCCGGCACGCTATGTCGCCGTCACCAACTGCCCGCCGGTGCTGAATCTCTACGAGGATGAGGAATTCGTCTTCAACTCGCCCTACGACTTCAAGAACCGCTTTGCCGGCGAGCCCGACTATTTCTCCAATCGCGGCGAGCAGAAGGGCCTGCTGCTGCAGACCAACTTCGTCGCCGATGCCGTCAACCTGCCGCTGATCACGGCCAAGGAGCGCGGCGCCGGCGGCGGCCATATCCGCTTCAACATGGCGCGCGGCTCCATGAACAGCCACATTTCCCAGTTCCCGGTCGGCACCTACAAGAAGGGCCACCGGCATGGACCGGGCGCCCACGTCATCGTGCTGAGCGGTGAAGGCTACAGCCTGATGTGGCCGGAAGGTGAAGAGCCGCGGCGCTACGAATGGGAGGTCGGCTCCATGATCGTGCCGCCCAACCTCTGGTTCCACCAGCATTTCAATACCGGTACCACCCCCGCGCGCTACCTCGCCTTCAAGCATGAGGTGGTGTCGATCCGCAACGCCCAGGGCGTGCCGAAGGCCTGGATCAGCCAGCGGGTGGGCGGCGACCAGATCGACTATGCCGACGAAAAGCCGGCAGTACGCACCCTGTTCGCCGAGGCCCTTGCCAAGAACGGGCTGGAGTCCAAGATGGACACCTACTACGAAGCGGAGAAGGCGGACCTGCCGGAATGGACCAGCCGGGCCGCCTCCTAGCAACCCAAGGAGCGGCAGCATGTGCGGCGACGTCGAGGACGAACGGCAGCATGACGAAGAGATCGTTGCCAGGCTGCTCTATATCGCGGGCGGACACGGCGTCACGCGCGAGACCCTGACGGCGCGCACCGCGCCGCCGCTGGCGTCCGACGAGGCGCGCCCGGCCTATATGGCGGACCTGTTTCGCCGCGTGCTCAACCACGCGGTCAGCGATCTTCACGCCATCCCGGAGGGATATCGCGCCGACACGAT
The DNA here is from genome assembly GCA_035274225.1 of Dongiaceae bacterium. Taxonomy (GTDB): domain Bacteria; phylum Pseudomonadota; class Alphaproteobacteria; order Dongiales; family Dongiaceae; genus Dongia_A. Next base: position 3,358 of record DATEOK010000261.1, on the reverse strand, counting down.
CGCCAATCAGGCCGTGGTGTTCGCGCGGCTCGCCGGGTTCCTGGCCGGGCAGCTACCGCCGGGTGACGAGATGATGCGAGCGACGCTGGAAGCCTTGCTCGACGGTCTGGCCGAGCCGGCGCGAACGCTCGAGCGCCTGCGAGACCGCGACCACGGTCATTCCCATGATCATGACCATGATCACGACCACGACCACGGGCACGGCCACCACCATCATCACCACTAGGCCTCGTTATCCGACCGCCTTGCGCACCGGCCGGACATGGGCATCCAACCGTTGCCACTGGCCGTCGGCGCGATCCTTCTCGACGTCGACGATCTCCTTCAGGACCTTGATCACCGCTTCGAATGCCTTGGACATCCAGCGCCGGCGCGAATAGGCGAGGTGCAGGATGCGCTTGATCTCCGGCTCAACCACCAGCTGGCTGCCGATCGTGCCGGCGTAGGCTGCATTGACGGCGGCGCCGTGCGGCATCACCGAGCAACCAAGCCCGCGGCTGACGAAGTCCCTGATCGCCGGCATGGAATCGACCTCGTGCACGATGTTCGCCTCGACCCCCAGGTTGCTGGCCAGACGGTCGACCTCGGTGCGCACGAGGTGCGGCCGCGTCGGCAGGATCAGCCGGTGCTGCATGACCTCGGTCAAGGTGATGGTCAGCTTCGACCGCTTGCCGTTCTTGAGGGGGTAGACGAAATACATGCTCTCGCTGGCGAGCGGCTCGAACACCAGCTGATCGCCGCCCTCGCGCGTGTTGTAGATCAGCGCTGCATCAACTCTGTGATCCAGCAGGTACTCGACGAGCGATTCGCTGAGCGCTTCCTTGACTGTCAGCTGCACCGCCGGCAGGTCGCGCGAGACGCGCTCCACCAGCGAGACCGAAATCGCCTCGCGGGCGGTCGGCGTCAGGCCGATGCTGAAATGCCCGCTGGGCACTTTGGCGTAGTTGGTCAGCTCCTCCTTGGCGAGGTCGACATAGCGCAGGATGACCTCCGAATGCTTGGCGAGCAGGGCGCCTGCCTCGGTCACCCGGATGCCGCGCGAGTGCCGCTCAAGCAATTGAAGCCCAAGCTCTTCTTCCAGCTTGCGGATGTGCAGCCCGAGGGCCGGCTGCGCGACATGGGCGGCCTCAGACGCCTTGGTGATGCTGCCGTGTTCGAGGACCGCCAGATAGAGACGCAGGCTCCTGAGATCCATTTCCCGCTCTCCTCCCAGAGACTTTTGCCATATCATATCAGTCTTGGTCGGGCTTCTCCAAGCCAACTTTGTGATGGCAGGAGGATAGGCCCCGGCGGCCTTTCGCGTGTGCCAGGAATGAAGTGTCAGCCATGAAAATTGTGGCTCGCCGCGCCGCCAACTCCAAAATCGGTACGCTGGCTTGCGATTTTTGTTTTGGACATTGCAGCCTCGGCAAAGTCCCTAATGTCTGACCCGCTTCCGGATTCCGGCGAGCGGAAAAAGGATGCGTCACCTCGCTCAAGGGCGAGCAAGACGTACCGCATTGGCGGCGCTCGGGACCGCGCGTTCAGTTCCCGACGGGAGGACTGGGACCACCGATGATCGACACCATGTTTGGAGCGCTCTTTGGTCTGGTGAGCTCTCCCCACATCATGGGTCTGATGCTGCTGGCCGTGATCTTCGGGCTGCTGGTCGGCGTGACGCCCGGCATCGGCGGCAAGCTGTCGATCGCGATGGCGATTCCGTTCGTCTACGGCATGGACATGGTAGCGGGCGCGGTCTTCCTGCTCACCATGCACGCCGTCAACGGCACCAGCGGCCAGATCTCCAGCATCATGTTCGGGATTCCAGGCGACGGTGACGATGCCGCGACCACCCTTGATGGCTATCCGCTGGCGAAACAGGGGCAAGCGGCGCGCGCCCTCGGCGCCTCGATCACGGCTTCCGGCGTCGGGGGGATCATCGGCGCCGTGGTGTTCGCGGTGATGATCCCGGTCCTGGAGCCGATCGTGCTCCAGTTCAGCCCGGCCGAGTTCTTCCTGATCGCCCTGCTCGGAATCAGCTTCATCGCCTTCTTGTCCAGCGGCGACAAGATCGTGAAGGGGCTGATCGTCGGCTTCTGGGGCCTCATGCTCTCTACCGTAGGCATGGACCCGCAGACCGGCACGCCGCGCTATGCCGGCGACATGCTGTTCCTGTGGGATGGGGTCAGCCTGGTCACCGCGGTGCTGGCGCTGTTCGCGGTGCCGGAGATGATCGCGCTCGGCACCAAGGGCGGCTCGATTTCCGCGGTCGAGGCGGAGGACAAGAACTTCTCCTATCGCCAGCTGCTGTCCGGCGTCATGGAGCTGCCGCGCCATTGGTGGCTGGTGATCCGGACCTCCATCATCGGCGCGGTGATCGGCATGATTCCCGGCCTCGGCGGATCGGCGGCCGCGTGGCTGTGCTATGGCCATGCGGTGCAGAGCTCGAAGACCCCGGAGCGCTTCGGCAAGGGTGCGATCGAGGGCGTGATCGCGCCGGAGACCGCCAGCAACGCCAAGGAAGGCGGCTCGCTGCTGCCGACCCTGTTCTTCGGGATTCCCGGCAGCTCGGGGATGGCCGTCCTGCTGGGTGCCTTCCTCATCCTCGGCATCCAGCCGGGCGCCTTCATGATGACCGATCATCTCGATCTGGTCTGGACGCTGATCTGGGCGCTGGTCGTCGGCAACCTGATCGCGGTCTCCATCCTGCTGGTTGTTTGCCGCTGGGTCGCGCTGCTGACCTTCGTCAACGGCCGGATCCTGGTGCCCTTCATCCTGGTCTTCGTGACGATCGGCTGCTTCGTCAGCGATTTCCAGTGGGAGAACCTCGTCATCCTGGTGCTGTTCAGCGCCATCGGTTACGCCTTCCTGCGGGCCGGCTGGCCGCGCGCGCCGTTCGTGATCGGCCTGGTGCTGGGCGGCAAGGCCGAGGAATCCCTCAACCAGGCGCTGCAGCTGTGGGGCTTGAGTTTCTTCACGCGGCCCCTGTCGCTCGTGCTGATCGCGATGATCGCCGTGCTGATGGCGATCGCGCTCTACCGCAACCTGCGCCCGCGGCGCGGCCACGTGCACGTCGGTGGTTGACATGAACAGCTTCACCACCTGGCTGGCCTGGGTCATGTTGGCGATCTTCTCGACCATGGTCGGCATCGCGACCCAGTATCCGGAGGGCGCGCGTTTCATGCCGTTCGTCGTCGGCATCCCGGGCATCGCGCTGTGCCTTCTGCAGCTCGGGCTTGATGCCGCGCGGGCTTATGACGGCCATCTGTCCCGGCACTTCCAGACCGCGCCGAAAGCAGGCAAGCCAATCGAGAGCGGTTCCGCCGAGTTGCCGGAGTTCGGCCGGCACACCACGAAGCGCGAGCTAAAGATGTGGGCG
>DATEOK010000260.1:0-7243 GCA_035274225.1 Dongiaceae bacterium | reverse complement strand
ACCGCGCTGTCGTGGCGCGCCAGGGCGATCAGCGTCAGGTTGTGCGCCTCCGCCAGCCGCCGCGCCATCAGGGTCGGCGCGGAGACCGCGGCCAGGATCGGGAAGCCGGTGACCACCGCCTTCTGCACCATCTCGTAGGAGCAGCGGCTGGTGATGAGGCAGACGCCCGAGGCCGGGTCGATGCCGCTGCGCAGCAGCGCCCCGATCAGCTTGTCGAGCGCGTTGTGCCGCCCGACATCCTCGCGCACCAGCCTCAGTTCGCCCTGCGCCGTCGCGAAGGCGGCCGCGTGCATGGAGCGGGTCGCGCGGTTGTTGATCTGCGCCTCGGGCAGGTTGTCGAGCGCGCGGTGGATGGCATCGAGCGGCACCTTGAGGTCGCATTTCACCGGCTCCATCGCCCGCACCGTCTGCTCCAGGCTGTCGACCCCGCACAGGCCGCAGCCGGTGCGGCCGGCGAGCGTGCGCCGCCGCTCCTTCAGGCGCCAGAAGGCGCGGGAGCTGAGCGCGATCCGCACCTCGATGCCCTGATCGACCGCGACCGCCTCGATCTCGCCGATGTCGGTCTTGTCGTCCGCAATGCCTTCGCTGACCGAGAAGCCGAGCGCGAAATCCTCGAGGTCGGCCGGGCTTGCCATCATCACGGCGTGGCTGATGCCGTTATAGAGCAGGGCGACCGGCGTCTCCTCCGCCAGCACGTCGATGCGGTCGAGCGCGGTGCCGTCGCGCGCGACCCGTCGCACGCTCGCCGGCTGGGTCACCGGCGGCAGCGCGCGGGTCACTTCGTTCTCTTCAGCCTTATAAGGCTCGCCCATCATCCAGCGGGATCATTCAGCCGCGGTGACTGCGACCTTGCGTGTCGCCTCGCGAAGCGCCTCATAGTCGCGCTGCCATTCCGACTTCTGGTTCGACAGGCGCACCTGCACGGCGGTGACCTTGTATTCGGGGCAATTGGTCGCCCAGTCGGAATACTCGGTGGTGACCACGTTGGCGCCGGTCAGCGCGTGGTGGAAGGTGGTGTAGACCACGCCCGGCTGCATGCGCTCGGAGATCTTGGCATGCAACGAGGTCTCGCCGACGCGGCTGGCGAGCGCGACCACGTCGCCGTCGCGGATGCCGCGGTTCTCGGCGTCGAACGGATGGATCTCCAGCACGTCCTCCGGATGCCACGTCGAGTTCTCCGTGCGCCGGGTCTGCGCGCCGACATTGTACTGCGACAGGATGCGGCCGGTGGTGAGGATGAGCGGGAAGCGCGGGCCGGTGCGCTCGTCGGTCGGCACAAAGGCGGTGACCACGAACTTGCCCTTGCCGCGCACGAACTTGTCGATGTGCATGATCGGCGTGCCTTTCGGCGCGGCGTCGTTGCACGGCCACTGTACCGATCCCAGCTCCTCGATGCGCTTGAAGCTGACGCCCTTGAAGGTCGGGGTCAGCCGCGCGATCTCGTCCATGATCTCGGACGGATGGGTGTAGTTCATCGGATAGCCGAGCGCCTTGCTCAGCAGCATCGTCACTTCCCAGTCGGCATAGCCGGCCATCGGCCGCATCGCCTTGTTGACCAGCGAGATGCGCCGCTCGGCGTTGGTGAAAGTGCCGTCCTTCTCCAGGAACGAGGAGCCCGGCAGGAACACGTGCGCGTAGTTCGCGGTCTCGTTGAGGAAGATGTCCTGCACCACCACGCATTCCATGGCCTCGAGGCCTGCGGTCACGTGCTGCGTGTTTGGGTCGGACTGCGCGATGTCCTCGCCCTGGACATAGAGGCCCTTGAACGAGCCTTCGACCGCGCTGTCGAGCATGTTGGGGATGCGCAGGCCCGGTTCGGCATCGAGCGAGACGCCCCAGGCCTGCTCGAACGAAGCGCGCACCGCATCGTCGGAGACATGGCGATAGCCGGTGAATTCGTGCGGGAACGAGCCCATGTCGCAAGCGCCCTGCACGTTGTTCTGGCCGCGCAGCGGGTTCACGCCGACGCCGTTGCGGCCAATGTTGCCGGTCGCCATCGCGAGGTTGGCCATGCCCATGACCATGGTCGAGCCCTGGCTGTGCTCGGTGACGCCGAGCCCGTAGTAGATCGCCGCGTTGCCGCCGGTGGCATAGAGCCGCGCCGCGGCACGCACTTCGGCAGCCGGCACCTTGGTGTATTGCGCGGTCGCTTCCGGCGAGTTCTCCGGCAGCGAGACGAAGTCGCGCCACAGCTGGAAGTCATGCGGCTCGCAGCGCTCCGCCACATACTGCTCGTTCACCAGGCCTTCGGTGACGATAACGTGCGCCAGTGCGTTGACGATGGCGACGTTGGTGCCCGGCATCAGTTGCAAGTGATGGTCGGCCTCGATATGGGCGGTCTTCACCAGCTCGATCCGGCGCGGATCGATCACGATCAGCCGCGCGCCTTCGCGCAGGCGCCGCTTCATGCGGCTGGCGAACACCGGGTGGGCGTCGGTCGGGTTGGCGCCGATCACCATGATGGTGTCGGTCGCTTCCACCGAATCGAAGTCCTGGGTGCCGGCGGAGGTGCCAAAGGTGGTCTTGAGGCCATAGCCGGTCGGCGAGTGGCAGACGCGCGCGCAGGTATCGACATTGTTGTTGCCGAACGCTGCGCGGATCATCTTCTGCACCAGGTAGGTCTCTTCGTTGGTGCAGCGCGAGGAGGTGATGCCGCCGACCGCGCCGCGGCCGTATTTCTTCTGGATGCGCTTGAACTCGCTGGCGGCGTGGTTGATCGCCTCCTCCCAGCTCACTTCCCGCCACGGGTCGGTGATCTTGGCACGGATCATCGGCTTGGTGATGCGGTCCTTGTGGGTCGCATAGCCCCAGGCGAAGCGGCCCTTCACGCAGGAATGGCCGTGGTTCGCCTTGCCGTCCTTGTACGGCATCATGCGCACGACTTCCTCGCCGCGCATCTCCGCCTTGAACGAGCAGCCGACGCCGCAATAGGCGCAGGTCGTGATGACGGTGTGCTCCGGCTGGCCGGATTCGATGATGGTGTTCTCCATCAGCGTCGCGGTCGGGCAGGCCTGCACGCAGGCGCCGCACGACACGCATTCGGAATCGAGGAAGTCCTGCTTCTGGCCCGGCGATACGACAGAGGCGAAGCCGCGCCCGTCGATGGTCAGCGCGAAGGTGCCCTGCACCTCTTCGCACGCGCGCACGCAGCGCGAGCACACGATGCACTTGGCCGGATCGAAGGTGAAATAGGGGTTGGAGGTGTCCTTCCCGGACTTGAGGTGGTTCTCGCCCTCGTAGCCGTAGCGCACTTCGCGCAGGCCGACTTCGCCCGCCATATCCTGCAGCTCGCAATCGCCGTTGGCGGCGCAGGTCAGGCAGTCCAGCGGATGGTCGGAGATGTAGAGCTCCATGACGCCGCGGCGCAGCTTGGCGAGGCGCGGCGTCTGGGTCTTCACCTTCATGCCGTTTTCGGCCGGCGTGGTGCAGGAGGCCGGCGTGCCCTTGCGGCCTTCGATCTCGACCAGGCACAGGCGGCACGAGCCGAAGCTGTTCAGGCTGTCGGTCGCGCACAGCTTCGGCACCTTGGTGCCCATCTCGGCGGCGGCGCGCATGACCGAGGTGCCGGCCGGCACCGTCACGCTCTCGCCGTCGATCTCCAGTGTCACCATGGCCTCGAGGTTCGAGGCGGGCGTGCCGTAATCAGTTTCTTTGATCAGCATCTTCTGGCGCTCCTGGCCTACTCAGCCGCGCGGGCCGGCTTCTGCGGCGCGCGATGAAAATCCTCGGGGAAGTGCTTCAGCGCGCTCTGCACGGGGAAGGGCGTGAGCCCGCCCAAGGCGCACAGCGAGCCGTCCAGCAACGTCTCGCACAGATCGTCCAGCACGATGAAATTCTTGTCGCGCTCTTCGCCGGCGACGATGCGGTCGATGACCTCGACGCCGCGGGTGGAGCCGATGCGGCATGGCGTGCACTTGCCGCAGCTCTCGGTCGCGCAGAACTCGAAGGCAAAGCGCGCCTGCTGCGCCATGTCGACGCTGTCGTCGAAAACCACGATGCCGCCGTGACCGAGCATGCCCTTCCGCGCCGCCATCGCCTCGTAGTCGATCGGGGTATCGAGCAGGCTGGCCGGAAAATAGGCACCCAGCGGGCCGCCGACCTGCACCGCGCGGATCGGCCGGCCCGATGCCGTGCCGCCGCCGAACTCGTCGATCACCTGGCGCAGGGTCAGGCCGAACGCCTTCTCAACAAGCCCGCCGCGCTTGATGTTTCCGGCCAGCTGCAGGGGCATCGTGCCGCGCGACCGCCCCATGCCATAGTCCCTATAGAACGCGGCGCCCTTGTCGAGAATCGTCGGGACCGCGGCGAAAGAGAGCACGTTGTTGATCACGGTCGGCTTGCCGAACAGGCCCTCGATGGCGGGCAGCGGCGGCTTCGGCCGCACCATGCCGCGCTTGCCTTCCAGGCTGTCGAGCAGCGAGGTCTCCTCGCCGCAGATATAGGCGCCGGCGCCAAGCCGGAGCTCCAGGTGGAACGCCTTGCCACTGACCCGCACGTTGTCGCCGAGATAGCCCTTGGACTTCGCCACCTCGATCGCGCGCTGCATCTGCGCGAAGGCGTGCGGGTATTCGCTGCGGATGTAGACGTAGCCCTTGCTCGCGCCGACTGCGAGGCCGGCGATGGTCATGCCTTCGATCAGCAGGAACGGGTCGCCTTCCATCAGCATGCGGTCGGCGAACGTGCCGCTGTCGCCTTCGTCGGCGTTGCACACGATGTATTTCTGGTCAGCCTTGCAGCCCAGCACCGTCTTCCACTTGATGCCGGTGGGAAAGCCCGCGCCGCCGCGCCCGCGCAGGCCGGACTCCGTCACCGCCGTGATGATGTCGGTGGGCTGCGTCTTCAGCGCGTTGGTGAGGCCGCGATAGCCGCCATGGGCGACGTAATCCTCGATCGACAGCGGATCGATCACACCGCAGCGCTCGAAGGTCAGGCGCTCCTGGTTCTTGAGATACGGGATCTCTTCCGGCTTGCCGAGATTCAGCGCATGCGTGCCGCCCTGCAGGAAGCCCGCTGCGAACAGCCCGGCCACGTCGCTCTCGCCCACCGGGCCATAGGCGATGCGGCCTTGCGGCGTCGCCACTTCCACCATCGGCTCCAGCCAGAACAGGCCGCGCGAGCCGTTGCGGACGATCTTGATTGCCGCCTTCGCCTTGTCGGCCTCGGCCTGGATCGCGTGCGCGACCTCATCGGCGCCGAGCGAAACCGCCGATGCGTCGCACGGAACGTAGACAGTGATCATCGGCCCGCTCATCGACGGCCCTCCAGCGCGTCGATCAATTGGTCGAAGCGCTTCGGCGTGACGCGGCCATGCAGCTTGCCGTCGATCATCGCCGACGGCGCGCAGGCGCAGTTGCCGAGGCAATAGACCGGCTCCAGCGTATAGCGGCCGTCCGCGCTGGTCTCGTGGAACCCAGCGTTGAGGCGCCGCTGCGCGTGCTCCTCGCTGTCGCGGCCGCCGACCGACTGGCAGGCCTCGGCGCGGCAGATCTTCACGATGTGCTGGCCGGGCGCGTGCTTGCGGAAGTCGTGGTAGAAGCTGATGACGCCATGCACCTCGGCGCGGCTGAGGTTGAGCTCATCCGCGATGACCGGCACGGCCGCCGCATCCACGTATCCGAATCTGTCCTGAAGCGCGTGGAGAACGGGGAGCAGGGCTCCCTCAAGGTGCTTCAAGGCGCGGATGATCCCGCGCCCCATCTCCGCATCCCAATCCTTGGCCGACATTGCTCTGCTCGCTAGCGGTCCTGATCTCGCGGCATTAGCGCCTAAATGCGACATCCGATCAAATCGGAAGGGTTGATGCGCTAATAGATTTTATTTATCAAGTATTATAAATCAATAACTTAGTCACCAGAATCCGCCTCGAGCGCTCTCAAATCGCTATTTTGCGACGTTCACGGTGCGCTTGCCGGATGACGGCCCATAGGCTACCAGACCACCCCTTACCTCTCTGGAAAACCCTGATATGCCTGCGACCCTGCGCCTCGCCGAAACGGCAGCGGACCACGAAGCGATCTACCGATTCCGCTACGAGATCTACGTCGAGGAGATGGGCTACTCCTTTCCCGGCGTCGATCACCGCGGTCGCCGGCTCGCCGACGCGTTCGAGCGGCCCACGCGACGGCTGATGGCGGAAGAGGGCGGGCAGCTGGTCGGCACGGTCCAGTTCAACTGGGGTGCCGAGTGCGCCTTCACCGAGGAGGAGCGGCGCATCTACCGCCTGTCCGACTTTGTCGCGCTGGTCGGCGACGAGAGCACGATAATCGCCAGCCGCTTCATGACGCGGCCCGGCCATCGCGACAGCGACCTGCCGGCGCGCCTGCTGGACGCGATGTTCGCCTTCGCGCTCGACAACGATGTGAAGCTGCTGGTCGCGGATTGCCGTCCGCACCTCATCAACAACTATCTGCGGCTCGGCTTTCGCACCTACGCTACGACTTGCAATGATCCGACGGTCGGCATGCTGGCGCCGCTGATCTTCGTGATCGACGACGTCGCCTATCTGGAACGCGTCAAGTCGCGCCTGGCGCCGCTGTTCCGCTGCAAGCGTCCGGGACCGCAGCACGAGGTTGTCGCCAAGATCGTCGATCTGCTGCCAAGGGCGACGCCGGTGCGTCTGCTCAGCAACCCGGCCAGCTCATCCGATTGGATGAGCCTTCAGGACACGCTTGTGGAGGACGAGGTCTCGATCTTCCACGGCATGGCGCCGGACGAAGTCGCGCGCCTGATCGAGATGAGCCCGGTCATCAGCTGCGCGTCCGGCGACCGCATCGTGGGCCAGGACCTCGCCGAGCGCAGCGTGTTCGTGGTGCTGGACGGCGCGGTCGAGGTGATGCGCGACGGCAAGTCGGTGGCGCTGATGGCGCGCGGCGCGGTATTCGGCGAGATCGCGTTCCTGCTCGATATCGATCGCACCGCCGACGTGATCGCGGTCGGCGACACCAGGGTGATCGCGCTGCGCGAGCGCGCGCTCAACGAGCTGATTGCATCTGAGTCGAAACTGGCGGCGCGCTTTCTGTTGAATCTCGCGCGCATCGCCTGCCTGAAGCTGGTGGAGCGGGATCGCGCCGAGCACTGAGCCGGCGCGATCCGCTCGATACGATCAGGCCTTGCCGCGAGCCGCGTCGACCGACCACGGGCCGGCGCCCGCGCAGGCGAGATAGAGGAAGATGAAGCAGAACAGGATCGCCGGCTCGCCCCCATTGTTCGCCGGGTAGAAGCCGCTCGGCGCATGACCCATGAA
>DATEOK010000259.1:0-22683 GCA_035274225.1 Dongiaceae bacterium | reverse complement strand
GGGATCGAGCCGTCGCGGTTGATGCGGACCAGCTTGCCGATCTGCGCCTTCATGTCCGGGATGTATTGCCGCCGGTTGCGGTCGCCGAGAGTGACGATCAGCGTACCGTCCTTGAGGAACACCAGGCGCGAGCCGAAATGGTGTCCGCTGTCGAGCTTCGGCTGCTGGCGCCAGATGACTTCGACATTGTCCAGCCGCTCGGCGCCGAGCTTGCCACGCGCCACCGCCGTGCCGCCGCCCTCGCCGCCCGATTCGGCGAATGAAAAATAGACCAGCTGGTTGGCGGCGAAGTCCGGATCGAGCGCCACGTCCAGCAGCCCGCCCTGCCCGTTGTCGTAGACCTTGGGAACGCCGGCGAGCGGTTCCGACAGCGTGCCATCCGGCGCGACCAGGCGCAGGCGGCCCTCTTTTTCCGTCACCAGCATCCGACCGTCCGGCAGAAAGGCGAGGCCCCAGGGCTGCTCCAGCCCGTCCGCCACGGTCACGACCGACACGGCCCCGGCTTGCGACTGGTAGCTTTCGGCGGCAAGGCTGTTCGCGCCGCCCGCCCCCAGTGCCAGCGGTACCAGGGCACCTGCCACCCAACGCACGACCATTTCGACCTCCGATCCATCGGGCTTCGACTATGGACAGATTGGAGCGGCAAATGTTCCTGGCAAGTCCTTGCCGATCCCACATTGGGATGAGATTTGCCTGGCCATGGCGCCTTCCATGAGCGGTCGTAAGGCAATATGTCGGCCCAATATCAACCCGGAATTAGAATGGCTTGAGCGTTGCCGGCATATATTCAAGCACAAGCGGCGGTATTGCTGCCGGCAAAGCACCGATACCGCAGCGAAACCCGTTCATATTCATCTGCGGTTCATGGCGTGCTTGATTGGATAGGACCGTTGCAAACACCGTGTCGTGCTGTCTTGAGGCGAGGGGAAGACCGCAATGGCCGATTACCGCTGCTATCTTGTGAATAACCTGGATCAGATTCAGTCAGCGACAGATATGGAGTGCGCGGAAGATTCCGAAGCGATGATGCAGGCGGGCGCGCTCGCCCAAACGCAGTCGCTGACTGTCGAGATCTGGAACGGCGCCCGCTTGGTCGGGCGCGTGCCGCAAGCTGAGACGTCGCGCTCGTAAGCGCTAGTTGCCGCCCTTCAGGAGGGTCTGCAGCGTTTCCATGAGCGAGCGGATGCGATCCGCTTCCTCGCGCGTGGTGTCGGCGAGGGACTTCATCTCCTGCGCCACCACGGCGAAGCCGGCGCCGTGCTCGGCCGCGCGTGCGGCTTCGATGCGGGCGTTGAGCGCCAGCAGCTTCAGGGTGCGCAGCTCGCCGAGGATGTGCTGCACCGCCTCGACGATGTCGTTGCTGGTGCCGGAAATGTTGCCGACCAGCTGCTCCAGCTTCTCTTCCTGCTTCTTCTGCGGCGAGATGTCGATGCACACGCCTTCAAGAAACAACAGCTGATTGTTGTCGTCGAAGATGCCGGCGCCGCTTTCGTGGATCCACAGCGGGTGGCCGTCGCGCTTCATCAGGCGATAGTCGATTTCCCACTTCGCACGTCTCTCGACGCCCGCGCCGACGGCGGCGTCGACCGCAGCGGCGTCCTGGGGATCGACGATGGACGTGAAGGTGCGGACGCGGTTGTTGAGGAAGTCGTTGACCGGATAGCCCGTGAGCGTCTCGATGCCATCGGTCAAGAACAGCATCGTGTAGCCGGCATCGTTCTGGCACCGGTAGAAGAAGCCATTGAGGCGGCTTGCAACGCTCTCGATGACATTCGCCTGAACGGAATCGTACATACGCGCCACCATTCCCTACAACCCCCGAGCGGTTGGGAATGATCGCGGCAAGACGGTTAATAACCGGCAAACAAATCAGCGCTGTTTAAGGCCGGATATAGTTTATTTAATGCTGATCAGGCCTGTTTAAGATAGGCAGACCGACCTGTCTCAGGCCGGATTTGGAACAGTCTGTCGTGACTGAGCGCCGGAATACGGCTGCGGGCCCGGCCCACCTCGGCCAAGTCGATGTCGGCAAGCACAATCCCCTCCGCGTCCCCGCCGTCAGCCAGCACGGTGCCCCAGGGGTCGACGATCAGCGAATGGCCAAAGCACGCCGCACCGCCGGGTAAAGTGCCATACTGGCACGGCGCCACGACGTAGCAGCCGTTCTCGATCGCCCGGGCGCGGTTCAGCACGTGCCAATGCGCCTCCCCCGTCACCTTGGTGAAAGCGGCGGGGACCGCGAGCACCTCGGCGCCGGCCTGGGCCAGCCGCCGATAGAGATGCGGGAAGCGCAGGTCGTAGCAGATCGTGAGGCCCATGGTGCACAAGCCGGTATCCGCCAGCACCGCGCAATCGCCCGGCGCGATGGTCGCGGACTCCCGCAAGGGCGCGCCTTGCGTCAGCTCGACATCGAACATGTGGATCTTATCGTAGCGCGCCGCAACCGCGCCCTGCGGGTCGAGCAGATAGCCACGATTGAAGATGCGCCCGTCGCCGGCGAGCACGCCGAGCGACCCCAGCAGCAGCCACGTCCTGCGCTCGCGCGCCAGGTCGGCGAAAGACTGCAGCACCGGATGGCGCGCCTCTTCGAACGCCGCCGGATGGAGCAGCCCATCCTTCAGCGCGACGCCGGAAAAGTATTCCGGCAGGGCGACGATCGCGGCGCCACGCTCGATGGCATTGCGCGTGAGGCGCGCGGCGACATCGATGTTGCGCTCGACCTCCGCCACCGCACAGTTCTGCACGCAGGCGACTTTGAACGGCTGGCTCATGACGCCATCCTAGAGCAGCAGCCAGCGCAATGCTACGGCGTCACCTTGCCCAGCGTGAGGTCAGCGCCGAGGCTGTAGATCGCCGGCTCCTGGATCTCGTCGCCATAGGCCTGCTGGAAGGCGCGCGGGTTCTTCTGGCGCTGGCTCTGGAACACCTTGGGGATGGTGTCGTAGGCGTAGCGCGCCACTTCCTGCGAGGTGACGACGCCGTCCTTGGGATAGAGATCGGCGCCGCCCTTCAGCCCCTGCAGCAGCACGTAGGTGAGGAAGCCGTAGCCGAGCTCGGCGCTTTCCGGCGCCAGCTGGTCGCGGCGGGTCGCGGTCAGCACCTGCACGCCGGCGCCGCGCAGACCGTTCTCCAGGAACCGGCTCTGGAAGCTGACGACCGCGTTAAACTTGTCGACGGTGCCGCCGGAGTAGCAGGAATCGACCACCACGAAGATGCGCTGCGCGCCGGCCTGCTCCAGCGCGGCGCGGATCTCGGTTGCCTTCAGCCAGGATTTGGGCTGGTCGAAGCTGGCGTCGCTCGGCATGAAATACCAGTCCTGCTCGTTGCCGAAGCCGTGGCCCGACAGGAACAGCAAGATGGCGTCTTCCGGCTTGGAGTTCTTGAGGCCGGCCAGCGCCTGCAGGATCGCGGCGCGGCCGGCGGCGCCGTCCAGCATCTCGTGGACTTCGATCTTGCCGAACATCGCCTTGGCCTGGCTCCCGACATTGTCGACCACGGCGCTGGCATCGCTCGCCGCCACACGCAGCTGATCCTCCGGCGCCATGCGCGGATATTTGGAAACGCCCGCAGCGACGATGTGCAGCGTGCCGCGCGCCGGCTGCCCGCCGAACGTGTCGCGCAGCTCGATTGCTTCGCCCTCGTTGTCGTAGATGCCGGTGGCGACCGCCTGGAACGTGTTGGCGCCGGCGACCGGCCAGACGTTGTAGCCGACGACGCGGATGTGACGGCCGTCCGCTTCGGCGTCCTTCTGCTCCAGCACCGCGCCGACGCTGACGATCTTGCCGTTGTGATAGAGCCGCACGTCCTTGATGCCGCCGCCGCGGTCCTCTGCGATGACGATGAGCTGATAGGGCTTGCCGGCCGCCTTCTCGCCCGGCACCGCTTCGATCTCGACCTTGGGCGGGACCGGGAAGGAATCCTGCAGATCCTTCGGCACCTCGCGCGGCGCGCGCGCCGACTTCTTCAACGCGGCCGCCAGCAGGCCGGGATCGAGGAAGGCCTGGCGCATGCTGGAGACCGGGAAGTTCAGCTTCTTCACGTCCCAGCTCAGCCCCTTCAGCCCGTCGGCGGTACCGTCGAAGCGGCCTTGCCGGTCAACCATCGCCCAGCCGGTCGGCGCGATGAAGATGGACAGGATCTGCTTCTTGCTCGGCACATCCCACACCAGCAGCTTGCCGTCCGCCGTCGCCGCAATCACGGAGTTGGCCACGTCATCGACATGCAGGCCGATGATCGCGCCCTCCTCGACCTTGAGCTCGGCCAGCGACTTGCCGCTCGCGAGATCGACGACATCGATCGCGTCCTTGCCGTCCATGATCGCCGCCGTGCGCAACGACGGGCCGATGGCGAGCAAGCCGCCGCCTTCGACATCCGTGTCCCTGGGCTTGCCGCCCGCGAGCGGGATCAGACTGACACGGCCCTTTGCGTCGGCGATCGCCGCCTGCTTTCCGTCCGCGCCGATCTTGAGATCGGTGACCGGCCCGGCGACGGTTGCAAGCGCCGTGGCCGCGCCGGTCGCGAGATTCACCGCCGTCACTGCGCCATCGGCGCTTCCGACGATCGCTTGCGCACCCGCGGCGATCGCGGTGACCGGCGCTTTCGCTGCCTTACCTGCAGCGATCCTCTTGCGCGCCGCGAGATCCCAGATCTCGACCTGGCCGTCCTTCGTGCCCACGATGAGCCGCAGCGAATCCGGGCTGGTGGCCAGTTTCGCGATCGCGCCGCTGGTTCCAGCCAGCGTGCCCACAGTCGCGCCGGTGCGTGCGTCGCGCAGCTCGATCTTGCCCGATGCGTCGCCCAGCAGCAGCAGCGTGCCGTCGGCGCTGGGCGCGAACACCACGTCCTTGCCCGCCGCGATCGGCCGGCCCTGGCTGCCGCGCAGCAGGTTCCACACGCGGATGGTGCCATCCTCCGCCAGCAGCGCCAGATGGTCGCCGCCCGTCGCCACCGCCATTCGCTGCAACCGCACCAGCTTGGCGGAGACCTTCAGCTTGGCCTGGGCGTAGATCACGTTCTCGAACAGGGCGGAGCTGATGGCATCGCCCACGCTCTGCGCCTGCGCGAACGCCGGTGCCGCGGAAATCGCCGCAGCCAGCAGGATCCGGGACATGAGCGCGCGCAGGTTCATGGTCAGCCCTTCCACTCTATCATTCCGGACGGAAAAAGGGCGCAAGATCCCACCGGACCTCGCGCCCTCGATCGCTCGATCAGAAGCGGATGCGGAACTCGGCCGCGCCGCCGATCTGGTTGGTCTCGTCGTTCAACAGCTCCGTGCGGACCGAGGCACCTAGCTGCATCGAATCGCCGATCCGGCCGCGCGCGCCGACCGACAGGAACACGTAGTCGGTGTCGCCCTGGTCGATCTCGTCGCCCTCGTCGTCGAAGAACTTTTCCGGCCAGACATGCTCGTACTGCACGCCGACGTAAGGTACGATCCAATCGAGATCGTAGCCGGCCTCGCCGTTGGCGACCAGCGCGTGGCTGTGCACGTCATCGTCGCCCGGCTGCTCGAAGTCCAGCAGCTCGGTGTAGTTGAAGCGCCAGCCGACCTTGCCCTTGAGGATGATGTCCTCGGCGACCGTCGCCACCGAGTTCATCGCCAGCTCGGTCGAGAAGGTCTGGCTGTCGCTGTCCACCTCGCCGGTGAAGTCGTTGTCGCTGCTGGCGTCGGAGTAGGTGTAGCTGAACAGCCCGCTGGCAAAGAAGTTCGGGTGGAACACGTAGGCGCCGTAGGGCGAGACCGTGAAGGAGTCGCTCTCCAGGTCGGTGTCCATGTCGAAGTCCACGATCTCGAACTTGGTATCCGCCGCCGCGTAGGCGCCGGAGAGACCGACAAACACCGAGTCGCCGAACCGGTGGTCGGCGCCGAAGGTCACGTTGACTAGGTCGGTCTGGAACTTGGCGCCGTTTTCCTCGACCAGCGAGCTGTCGTCGCTGGTGATACTGGAATAGCTGGTGGTCAGCCAGGCGCTGTTCGGCGACGGCGCCTCGGCCGCCGGCACGTCGCCGGTTACCAGCTGGTCGCCGATGCGGTTGGCGACAGCGTCGCTGACCCTGCGGCTGACTTCCTCGCGGATTTTCTTTTCGACTTCATCGCTGCTTTGAGCGAAGGCGGTGCCGGCTTGGCACACGACAAGGACCATGGCCGCAATGGCGGCCAAGCGTGACAACGAAAACATGCGCAGACCCCTCAGTTAGTACGCTACTCGGTATATCCCCGAACCCCGCCCGATCAGCCCCGGGCAAATGCCGGCGGCAAACTAGCGACCTTGGCCAATTGGTCAAGACTCGCCGAGACGATTTTCCACAGCCTGTGGCAATTATCCCCTTCAGACTCTTTTAACCATGATCCGATTCGGTTCGGCTCATGATCTGCCGCAATGGCTAGCAAACGGTCGCGCGCCACGGCAGTGACCGGAGTCACATTGCGCCCCATTGCCCCGCGCGCGAACCCCGCTAGAGTGTCGCCCGTCAAAGGCCGAAGGGAACGAACACGACCATGGGGCTTCCGATTCTGAAGCTGGCTCCACTATTCGCAGCGATCTGCACCGGCACGCTGCTGGCGCCAAGCGCGTCGGCTCAGGCGCAGGCAGTCGCGATCCTCGAGGAGATCGCCGGCGCGTCCGGCAAGCACGAGGCGTTCGACGAGCTCAAGGCCGGCGAGCGCCTCGACCTCGGCGCCAGCGGCCGCGCCGTCATCGGCTATCTCGGCAGCTGCACGCGCGAGACCGTCGACGGTGGCACCGTCGTCGTCGGCCAGGACCAGTCGCAGATCGAGGGCGGCAAGGTCGCGCGGGAAACCATCGCCTGCGAAGCCACTCAGCTCGTCTTGACCGACAAGGAAGCCGGACAGAGTGCGACCGTGGTGTTCCGCGGCCCGCCCTGGGAAAAATGGGTGCGTCAGATCGTTCCCTCGCCCAGCCCCGTCGTACTGGCTGCGGGCAAGACACTGAAGATTAAACGCCTCGACGAGGACGAGAAACCGGTATCCGTGCCCTTGACCAGCGGTCACGTCGATCTCGCGGCCGAAAACATCGGTCTGACACCGGGCGGCTACTACGAACTCACCGCCGGCAAGAAGCAGATGGTGATCCAGATCGATCCAGCCGCCCAGGCTGGTTCGATGCCGGTGACGAGTCGCCTCGTGCGTCTCTGAGCCGCCGTCACCTTGACACGTTATCCAGTCCTGATCTCCGCGCTGATCGCCGGCGCAGTTGCGCTCACAGCGCAATTCCTGTGGCGCGATCGCGCGGATGGGCTTTCCATCGATCTGCTATATTGGCTGGCGAAGTGGGCGCACGCAGAGCATGCGCCACCCATCGAGAATCGCACGATCATCATCGCGATCGACGAGGAAACCTATCGCCGCCCACCTTTCTACGACGAATCAACCGGGCGCAGCACGCCCCAGGCGCTTTGGACGCCCCAAGTCGCCAAGGTCATCGATTCCGTGCTGGACGGCGGCGCCAAGGTCATCGGCCTCGATACCATTTTCAGCACCTCCGCCTCCGCGGTGATCCCGAACTATGACAAGGCGCTTTATCACGCACTGCGCGAGGGCGGGCGCGAGGACCGCATTGTGCTGGCGAAGACCCAGCATCAGGTAAAGCCGATCGAACCGGACCGCGGCCTCGTCATCGCCGTGGGCGACGAAAGCGACGTACGCGCCGCCAATGCGATCGAGGATGAGGATGGAGTCGTCCGGCGCATGCCGCTTGCCCTGCGGGGCGAGAGTGGCGTCGAGCCCACCTTCTCTGCCGAGCTGTTCCGTCGCGGCACGGGGCACGATCTTCAGCTCACCGTATCAGGCGTGACCATCGATGGCCGCGCACTGCCGGGCGTCGTCAATCGCGCGCTCCTGCTGGACTTCATGCCAATCTCGCAGAAGCCGACGCTTTATTCCTTCGCAGACCTATACGCCTGCGCGGCAATAGGCAGGAACGACTACTTCGCTGCCCATTTCAAAGACCGGACCGTCCTGGTCGGCGCTGTGCTCGACGTGGAAGACCGCAAGCTGACCTCGCGCCGTTTCACCAAAGAAGCCGAGGGTAGGAATTATGCAAACCGTTGCGTGTTTCCCATCATGCCAAACCTTTGGTCCGGCACCGAGCGGCAGCTGATCCCCGGCGTCTATCTTCATGCCGCAGCGATCGACAACCTGAAAGCGCTCAGCGGGCTGGCCGAGGCCGCCACCCCGGTGCGCTTCGTCTGCCTCCTCGCGCTTTCGCTGGCAGCCGCGTTCTCCACCTTGCGGCTCAAGCTCCAGCAAGCAGCCGTGGTATTCGTCGCGCTCATCATCGCCTGGATCGCCATCGCCACCGTTACTTTCGCCAGCCTCATCGTGCTGCCGCTGGTCGCCGGCACCGCCGTCATCCTGGCGAGCGCGCCGCTCACGCTTGGTTATCGCATCGGCCTGGTCGATCGTGGGCGACGGCGGCTGCGCAAGGCGTTCTCGCTCTATCTTCCGGAACCGGAGCTGGAGCGGCTGACGGCGCGCGATGAATTGCCGGCATTGGGCGGCGAGTTGCGCGAGGTCACCATCCTGTTCTCCGACATCGCCGGCTATTCGGGCCTGTCGGAAAGCCTGACGCCGGCGGCGCTGGTCGGCGACCTCAACCGCTATTTCGCGCGCATGACCGAGATCGCACAGCGCCATGGCGGCTTCGTCGACAAGTTCATCGGCGACGGCATCCTGGCGGTGTTCGGCGCCCCGCTGGCGGCCGGCAACCACGCCGCTGCTGCCGTGCAGGCGGCGCTCGACATGATCGCCGCGCTGGCAAGCGATCCCACGCTGACGCTGAACGGCGAGCCGATCCGCATCCGCATCGGCCTGCATACCGACGCCGTGATCGTCGGCAATATCGGCGCGCCTGACCGCTTCAACTACACCGTGGTGGGCGATGGCGTGAACCTCGCCTCGCGCCTGGAGGGCGTCGGCAAGATGTATCACCTCGCCATCATCGCCAGCGACGCGACGCGGCGCGCGGCCGGCGAGGCGCACGCGTTCCGCGAGCTTGACCAGGTGCGCGTGGTCGGCCGCGACCACCCGGTCACCTTGTTCGAGCCTCTCCCGAAAAGCGCCGGCATCGACCCGCGTTTCGCCGAGGCCCTGACTCTGTGGCGGCGTGGCGCGTTTGCCGAAGCCGCCGCCCTGTTCCGGCAACTGAAGGACGATCCCGCCGCTCAGGCATTCACCGAGCGTGCCGAGGCCTGGGTGCAGCATCCGCCCGCACATTGGGATGGGATCGTCAATCTGACGCAGAAATAAGCGACGCTTGGTCACCGCCGCCTTTCAGTGTGCGCGTTTCCGCTGAGCTGCGACGTCCGGCCACAGAAGGGTTGCGGCCGCCTCCTCCGTTGATGGTTCAAACGAAAGGAGGCTGCGATGGTTCGCATCCCCTCAAACTCCCAACGGATCCTCATGGCTTTGCCGCTGCTCGCCGGCCTCGTGCTGGCGGCGCCGGCGGCTGAAGCCAGGGTCGGCTTCGGCATCACCGTTCCGCTCGTCGTTCCGCCGCCGGTCATGGTCGCGCCGCCGGTCTATGCCGCACCGCCGCCTGTGGTCGTTGCGCCGGCGCCGTACTACGCGCTGCCGCCCGGCTATTACTACGCACCACCACCGAGCTACGGATATTTTTGGTACGACCGTTTCGGTCGTCGTCACTGGGCGCACTAGACGCGCCGACATGGAGGCTGCGATGAAAAGCGGCAAATCGACACTTAAGGCAATGCTCGCCCTGGCCGGCGCCGCTGCGGTCCTCACCGCCTGCGCCGCCGATCCGGGCTACGATTCATCCCAGTTCGCTTATGGCTATCCAGCCTACGGCGAGCCGCCCGTCGGCTACCCGGCCTACGGCTACTTCGATTATGACTACTGGGGCGGCGACTGGCACCGGCACTGGGACCATGATCACTGGCACCGCTGACGCCGCTTTCGCTTATGCACGCGGCGGGCTCGGCGGTGTGTCGGCGATGCCCACGCGATGCTTGTAGACGAGCTCCCAACCTTTCCAGCCGTTGAACAGCAGAAGCAGCACGACGATCAGCGAGATCCACAAGCCCCAACCGAGAACGCCCGCTTCGGCGCCATCGGCGTAGCGGAAATAGAAGTTGAGGAGGGACAGCAGGACGGCGACTACGTTGCCGATCATGTGCAGCCATGCTGCCCTGATGTCCCTGATCCGCCGCTCTCCCAGGAAGTCGGTCAGGCCGGCCAGCGCGGCCAGTGCCGCCATGACCAGCGCCGCGCCGAGCAGCCACATCGCACCGATTGCCCACGATGGATTGCCGGTGCTGCGAAATGCCAGGTCGCAGGCCAACGTCGCCACCAGGAAGGCGATGGGGAAGGGAATGAGCATCGGATGGATCGGATGGCCGGCGATCTGGGCCGTGCTCCGGGGATTGCCATTGGTCATGGCTTGCCTCCGTTGTCGAAAGGCCGCGTTCGAGGAGCGCGGTCGCTGATCATTGGATGCGATCGCCGGGAAAATTGTTCCAGACTCGGTCCTGAAATGGCCAAGACTGTCTGGCACAGAATTGGTTCTAATTGGCTCTGAAGTGGCTCAGACGAGGTCCGGGGCCTTTCTATACCGGTGGTCGCCTTGGTGCGGCCAAAGGGATTTGGCTAGGATGACATACGAACGGCCGGCGAAATCGGGGAGCGCGCCGGCAAGCAGTCGAGGTCCAAGCAAGGGAGAGCGGGAATGACGGACGTCAAGATGTGGGGCAAGGAGCCGTTCTGGGGCCTCGGCTACGAGTTCGATCCGCAGTGGCTGTTGACCGGCGAGCAGAAGAAACTGCAGAAGACGCTCATCGACCTCTGCCAGACTTCGATGCGCGAGAACGCGGTCGAGAGCGACCGCAAGCTGATCTATCCGCGCAAGAATTTCCAGGCGCTCGCCAAGGCGGGCTTCCTCGGCCTGATCGTGCCGAAGGAATTGGGCGGCATGGGCCAGAACCACGTGGCCGCGGCGATGGCGGTCGAGACCATCGCGCGCTACGGCTGCCCGTCGACCGCGATGTGCTACACCATGCATCTGGGCGCGGTGGCGGCGGCCCTGTTCCGCCATCATGACAACGAGGCGCTGAAGGACATCCTCAAGCGGATCGACAAGGATTGCCTGGTCGGCACCCTCTCCTATTCTGATCCGGAGACTGGCTCGCACTTCTGGTATCCGGTGTCGTCCAGCGCCAAGAAGGTCGACGGCGGCTGGCAGGTCACCAAGAAGGCATCGTGGACCACCTCCGGCGGCTTTGCCGACTGGTACATCGTGCAGACCACGTCGCCCGATTTCGGCGGCAACTACGCCAACCTCTCCTGCTTCCTGATCATGGGCAACGAGGTGGAAGCCGATCCCGCCAACTGGGACGGCCTCGGCCTGCGCGGCAACCAGTCGGGCCCGCTGGTGGTCAACAACCGGACCATCCCGGAGAACCGCCTGGTCGGCCCGGTCAACGACGGCGCCAACTCCAACGACGAGTGCGTCGATCCGTTCTTCCTGCTGTGCTCGTCGGCCTGCTGGAACGGCATCGCGATGGCGATGATCGACATCGCCAAGTCGCACACCACCAAAAAGAAGCACGTCGACGTCGGCCTGCGCGTCTGCGACTACCCGACCATCCAGGACTATGTGGGCGAGGCGATCATCGGCACCAACGCCTGCCGCCTGATGGATTTTTCCATGGCGCAGGCGATGGACGCCGCCACCAACAACTGCGACTGGTCGATCCACAAGGACCTCAGCGCGTTGCCGCGCGCGCAGTACTTGTCGTGGATGTGGCAGGTCAAGTTCGAGGCCGCCAAGAACGTCGCGCACGTCACCGACAAGATGCTGCATGCCTGCGGCGGCACCGGCTACAAGCCCGGCCTCGGCATCGAGCGCTACCTGCGCGACGGCAAGGCCGGCTGGGTCATGGGCCCGACCAACGAAGTGCTGCGCCAGTTCGTCGGCAAATACGCGCTGCTGGGCCTGGACTCGCTCGACTACTGGAACCAGGCGATCAACGAACGCGCCATCCAGAACGAAGTGAAGAAGATGACGGCCGAGCAGAAGCAGGCCCTCGCCCAGAAGCTGCTGTCCGAGGCCAAGGGCAAGGTGGCGGAGTAGTCGCTAGGCCCATACTAATGCCAGTGAGGCCGGGTCATGCCCGGGCCGTCCACCCAGCGTGTTGAACGCCAGCATGCTGGGGATGGCCGGCGCGCGCCCAGCATGTACACGGCGCTATGCGGTTGCGCTTCAGAATTGCCTCGACTAGATTCGGCGCAATCTACGGGGGAAATCGTGCGAACTCTAGCAGCTCTTTTGCTCGCCCTGGCGCTGGCCGGATGTGCCGAGAACAACTATCCGCTGGCCGACGCCTGCAAACTCCTGAACGATCGGGAATTCTGCAAGAATGTGGCCGAGCTCGACGGGCCAACGCTCAAGGGCGTGACCCTTGTCGGCAAGGGCCGCTATGACGAAGCGATCGCCGAGTATGACCGGTCCATCGCGCTCAAGCCCACTGCCCGCACCTACTACCTGCGCGGTATCGCGCACCGCTGGAAAAACGAGAACGAAGCGGCGATCCGCGACTTCGATCAAGCGATCGCGATGAAACCGGATTACGCCGATGTATACTTTTCGCGCGGTCTTTCGAATTTCGAGCTAGGGAACCTCGACACCGCCCTCGACAACTACGACGAAGCGATCCGGATCAATCCCCGCTTCGTGAACGCCTACAACAGCCGCGGCCATACTCATTTCACGCGCAAGGAGTGGGACCTCGCCGTCCCGGAATACAAGCGCGCCATCGAAATCGATCCCACCTATTCGGCCGGACATCAGAACCTCGCGACCACCTACGTGGAGATGAAAGAATACAAGCTCGCTGTCGCCGAGTACGACCGGGCTCTGCAGCTCGCCCCCGGCAATGTCGCCATCTATGGACAGCGGTCGCTTGCGCGTTTCCGCGGAGGAGACATAGGCGGCGCACTCTCGGATGCAGAAGAGTTTCTTGCGCGCGCAAACAGCGCGAAGCAGGAGCCGGGCGGACTCAACCTGGTCGGCCTCAAGTTCCGCGTCCAGGCCTTGCGTGGCATGGCGTCCATCGCGAAAAAGGACTATGCGACCGCGATCGACATGTTCAGCGAATTGATTGCACTCGCTCCGCAGAGCCAGAATATGGCGCCGGCTTACTACCTGCGCGCCGCGGCCTATCGCCTTTCCGGCGACAAAAAAAAGGCCGACGACGACTGCAGCATCGCGCTCAAGCTGGACCCCGAGATTCAAGGCAAGATGGCGGAGTGGCTGAAAGTTCCGATCTGAGTAAGACCACCTGCAAAATCGGTGGTGCTCCGCGAATGATCGCGCCTTTGGACGGCGCTCATCGTCGATCACGCGTGAGCGCACGGCCCAGCACCGCAAAGAAGAAACCCTCCTTCCGTGGAAGGAGGGTTCTTGCTTAAGCTCCCCGCGGTGGTGACACCGCGGACTTACTTCTGCAGATACGACTCCATCGAATCGTCCAGCGCCTTGAGCCATGGCGTGTGGTGTACCGGCGACATCTTGCCGGTCATGATCGAGCGATAGGCGTTGTCGCGGAAGCCCATGATGTTCTCCATCTTGTGGTGCTCCCACTCCATGAAGGTCTCATTGACCTTCTGGATGTCGAAACTCGGATAGTCGGTGAGGTCAATCAGGTCCTTCACGTGGTCGCCCTGGAACCAGATCGCGTGCTCTGCGGTCTCGATCTTCTCCTCGCGTGCACGCCACTCGGCGCTGTTCGCGCGCATCTCCGCGAGGCTTGGCAGCTTGATGCGGTCCAGGATCACGTCGCGCGAGAACCAGGCCTGCGCGTCGAACATGTTGAACGTGTAGAACTGGTCCGCCATGCCGATGTAGTGGATCCGCGGGTTGGGTTCGAACACCACGCCGCGATAGAGATTGAGCGGCCACATCCTGTTCTCGGTTTTGAGCCGGAGCGAATCCGCCAGGAACGGGAAGTTGTGCAGGTAGCCGGTGCACAGGATGATCGCGTCGATCTCCTTCGAGCTGCCGTCCTTGAAATAGGCGGTGCGGTTCTCGACCCGCTGCAGCAGCGGCTTCTCCTCCCAGTTCGCCGGCCACTTGAAGCCCATCGGCCGCGAGCGGTAGCTCGAGGTGATGGATTTGGCGCCGTATTTGTAGCACTGCGACCCGACGTCCTCGGCCGAGTAGCTGCGCCCGATGATGAGGATGTCCTTGCCCTTGAACTCCATCGCGTCGCGGAAGTCGTGCGAATGGAGGATGCGCCCGTTGAAGCCGCGGAAGCCGGGAAACTCCGGGACGTTGGGCGTCGAGAAGTGGCCGGTCGCCACGACCACATGGTCGAACTCGTCGACCATGATCTTGTCCTGGCGCAGGTCGTGCGCCGTGAGCGTGAAGCGCTGCGTCGCATCGGAATAGTCGACGCGCCGCACCGGCGTCCGGAAGCGGACCCAGGGTCGGACGCCCGCCTTCTCGACCCGACCCTTGATGTAGTCCCACAGGACCTCGCGCGGTGGATAGGAGGCGATCGGCCGGCCGAAATGCTCGTCGAAGGTATAATCGGCGAACTCCAGGCACTCCTTGGGACCATTGGACCAGAGATAGCGGTACATGCTGCAGTGGACCGGCTCGCCATATTCGTCGGTCCCGGTCCGCCACGAGTAGTTCCACAGCCCGCCCCAGTCGTCCTGCTTCTCGTAGCAGACGACCTCGGGGATCTCGGCGCCCTTTGCCGCCGCCGACTGGAACGCCCGCAGCACCGCCGTTCCCGAAGGACCGGCACCGATCACCGCAACTCGCTTTTTCATATTTTGCCTCCCGCCGTCGGCTCCTGATCTCCCTAAGGTCAAGACTACGCCCGGTCCGGGACCATTACAACGCCTATGACGACCAATCCGCCAAAGTGGTCCAGAAGTGGTACTCCGGCGGCCGGGACGGCGCGGCGGTCCGGCAGCGGCTATCCTGGAATAACACCCGCCGCATGCGCGCGCCGATAGGCGAGCGCGGCCAGTGCCAGATCGCCGAGCGCGAGACCGCGAAACACAAAGGCCGTCCGCTCATCGGCGCCCTGACGGCCGGCAATGTCGCCGCAGACCAGGCCCGCGAGATCGCCGGCCGCCAGCGCCGGCGCGACCATGGGCTTGCTCATCTTGGCTTCCTGCTCCTGGTCGTCGATCACGATGCGCTCGAAAGCGCCCATCCCTTCCGGCATCCAGGGCAGGGCGAGGTCGGTGCTGGTGAGGAAGGCGCCGGGCTTCAGCCAGCGCGGATCCGCGAAGGGAACGAGGTTCGGCACCAGGGTCACCGAGGTGACGATGAGGTCCGCGCCCTCGACCGCGTCCCGCGCAGTCTTGCTGGCGATGGCAGTGAGCCCGCGCGCTTCGGCGATCCGGCACAGCGCGTCGCGGTTCTCGGTGCCGCGTCCGAAGGCACGGATCTCGCGCACCGGATAGAGATCGCAGAACGCCTCCAGGTGGCTGCGCGCTTCGACGCCGCAGCCGATGAAGGCGATGCTCGCCGAATCCGGCCGCGCCAGGCGCTTTGCCGCGACCGCGCTGAGGCCCGCGGTGCGCCGTGCTGTCACCCAATTGCCCTCGACGACGGCCAGCGGCAGTCCGGTCTCGCTATCGAGCAGCGTGACCACCGAGTTGATCACGGCGATGCCGCGATCGCGGTTGCGTGGGTTCAGCACCAGTGACTTCGCGGCCAGAACCCGCGGCTCGTCCGCGACCGCGAGGGTCGCCATAATGTAGCGGTCATCGCCCGGAAGCACGACGCTCTTCGGCGCGCACCAGACTTGGCCACGCCGCTGCCCAAGGATCAGCTGCTCGATGCTGTCCATGGCCTCATGCGTCGTGATTGCCAGGCGCTCGAGAACGGACCGCGACAGGTACGGCACGCTGGATGCTTCGCCATGTTGCTCGCCCATCGGCACGGTGCGGTCGGTGATCGGTGCCATGCTGCCTGGCCCCTATTTTCCCCTGAATCGGTCAAGGTTACCTTCGGCGGCACCTCCGGTCCATTGGCACGAGTGCCGCTGTGTCCTTGATCACCGTCCGGCCGCTTCCGGGTTGCGGCCATAGCCGAACAACGCAACTATGGCGCGGCTTGCCAAGCCGTTGAGGGGAAGGATCCATGTCGCCGCTGGTTTCGCTGCTTGCCGAAGTGCCGCTGTTCCACCTGCTGGACGCCGAGGAGCGCACCGCTCTGGCCCAGATGATGGAGCAGGCCAACTACCCGTCCGGCTACCGCATCTTCGAGGAGGGCGAGGCCGGCGACCGCATGTATGTGGTCTGCACCGGCCAGGTGGAGCTGGCGACCACCGACAAGCTGGGCCAGAAGCTGGTGCTGACCACCGCAGCGCGCGGCGACCTGTTCGGCGAGCTGTCGCTGCTGGATGGCGCCGCGCGCATCGCCAACGCTACCGTGACCGAGGATGCCGAGCTGCTGGCGCTCGATCGCGCCACGCTGGTCGATTTCATCCGCCGCCATCCCGAGGCCGCGATCGACATCATGGCGGTCATGGGCGGCCGCATGCGCACCACCACCATCCGCCTGCGCCAAATGGCGACGCGCAACGCCAACGAGGAAACCGAAGGCAAGCTGACGCTGATGCAGCGCTTCACCGACGTCATCGCCGACTTCAGCGGCAGCCTGCCGTTCCTCGGCCTGCATGCCGCGTGGTTCCTGGTCTGGATCGGCCTCAACACGATCCCGGGCCTGCCCCAGTTCGATCCGTTCCCGTTCGGCCTGCTCACCATGTGCGTGTCGCTGGAGGCGATCTTCCTGTCGGTGATCGTGCTGCTCAGCCAGAACCGCCAGTCGGCCAAGGACCGCATCCGCGCCGACGTCGACTACGAGGTCAACCTGAAAGCCGAGCTCGAAGTCTCGCACCTACACGAGAAGGTCGACCACCTGCATTCTGTGCTGCTCAGCAAGCTGCACCAGATCGAGGTGGGACTGCGGCGGTAATCGATCTGCACTCTTTCTGTCATCCCGGCCAAGCCGCGCAGCGGCGCGAGCCGGGACCCATGCATTCGTTCCGCGTCACCGAAGCAGCGCATGGGTCCCGGGTCTCGCTGCGCTCGCCCGGGATGACAGCCGTGTGAGTGTCGGCGTTCGATGCGATTGGCACTACGCCCGCACCCGCGTCTTGTCCGGATCGTAGTGCGGGAAGCGCACGACCTTGGCCGGGATGCGCTTCATCTTGCCGTCGAGCTTGCCGATCTCGACCTCGGTGCCGAGCGCGGCGTGGGTCACGTCGAGTCGTGCGAGGGCGATGGTCTTTTTCAGGATCGGCGAGCGTGTGCCGCTGGTGACGACACCGATCTGGTTGCGGCCGATGAAGACGCCGTCGCCGTGCGCCGCGACCTCGTTGTCGGCGATGTCGAGCCCGACCAGCTGGCGCTGCGGGTGTTCCTTGCGCTTGATGAGCGCCTCGCGGCCGACGAAATCCTCTGTCTTGGACTTGAGCGGCACGGTGAAGCCGATGCCGGCCTCGAACGGATCGGTCTGGTCGCAGAACTCGTAGCCGTAGAAGATGAGCCCGGCCTCGATACGCAGCATGTCCAGCGCCTCGAGCCCGCAGGGCGCGATGTCGTGCGGCTTGCCGGCCTCCGCAACTGCGTCGAACACCGTGGAGGCATCCTTGGGATGGCAGAACACCTCATAACCGAGTTCGCCGGTGTAGCCGGTCCGCGACACGACCACCGGCACGCCGTTGAAATCGCCGATGCGGCCGATGGTGAAGCGGAACCATTGCAGCTCCTCGATCGAGGTCTGCGCTGGCGGCGTCCACACCACCTGCTTCAGGATCTCGCGGCTAGACGGTCCCTGGACCGAGAGGTTGTGCAGCTGGTCGGTCGAGGAGCGCACCCAGACGCGCAGGCCGAGCTTCTGCCCCAGCTCGCGCAAGACCAGGCCGCTCGCCTCGTCGCCGCCGATGAAGCGGAAGTTGTCCTTGCCCAAGCGGAAGATGGTGCAATCGTCGAGCATGCCGCCGGTCTCGTGGCACATGGCGGAATAGACCACCTGCCCCTCCGACAGCTTGCGCACGTCGCGCGTCACCGCGCGCTGCAGCAGCGTCTCGGCATCCGGGCCCGTCACCTCGAACTTGCGCAAGGGCGACAGGTCGATCATTACCGCCCGTTCGCGGCAAGCCCAGTATTCGCCGATCGGTCCTTCGTTGTTGAAGCGGCTGGGCAGCCAGTAGCCGCGATATTCCGTGAAGTTGCGCGTGAGCGCGGAGAGGCGCGGATGGAAGGCGGTTTCCTTGGTCATCTGAGCCTCTGCATCGGGAGTCTTGCGGAAGGCCACCGCGCGGGAAAAGCGCTCCTTGGCCGGATAGGTGCGGATGTGGACCGGCGTCGGGTTCCAGCCGTTGGCGGCGTCGATGTCGTCCGGACAGGCCGACGACACGCAGACGAGATCGGTCAGCGCGCGGAACAGCACGAAGTCGCCGGGCCGCGACCACGGCTCGTCGAGATAGAGCACGTTATTATGGTCGATGCCGGTGTTATAAAACAGATTGAGCGCCGCCCAGCCGCGCCGCCGTTTCACGCCATAGGGCGCCAGCGCGTCGCTGAAATTGTCCGAGCAGTTGGCGTGCCCGGGATAACCCATGTCCTCGTAATATTTCGCGGTACAGGCGAGCGCGAAATTGTCGTGCCGCCCGCAGGTGTCCTGCACCAGCTCCACCAGCGGCTGGAAATCCTGGTCGAACACCTTCGCAAAGAGCCCCGGCCCCGGATAGCCGCGCCCGAGCAACGTGCGCGTCACAGTGTTGTCGAGGTCGCGCTCGATCCCCTTCTGCAGCGCGCGCGCATTGAAGCAATGGAAGTCGGAGCATTGCCGGCCGAACAGGTCGATGATCTGGATGTAGTCGCCTTCCTTCACCTCGTAGGCGCGCGCGGAGGAACGCGGCACTTCGAAATCCAGCCGCGCATCGGCCAGCGGGTCGGGCAGCAGCGCGAACGCCTCGGAGCGTGGATTTGCGCGGGCGATGCGCACCTCGATCTCGGTCGCGGTGTCCTGCGCCTCCGGCGCCATCGCAATGCCTGGCGCCGCGACGATCAGCACGCCCGCGCCTTGCGCGGTGAATTCTTGCTGCGTACCCGCGGCGCTGTCGCCGCCGAACAGCCGCACCGCTTTGGGCTCGCTAAGATCGATGTTGCGTCGACGCAAGCCGCTCAAGACCGAGCGCGCGCTCTCCGATCCGCTCGCCAGGATGGCGCGCAAGCCATCGGCAATGCCGCAGACCTTGCCGCCGATCAAGCCCGGATCGACCCGCCCGGACGCCTCCACCGCCAGCACTTCGCAGGGCTGCCGGCCCTCGACGTCGATGACCGTGACCCGGTCGCCAGCGCCGATCGCGATCACGGCAGCCCCGCCACCCGGCACACGGTAACGCTCGGCTCCGCCGGGCAGGTTGGGGATGCGGCGATCGATCAGCATGGCTGTTATCCTCGTCGGGATCGGCGCTTTTCGCCGGCGCTTCCGCACTACTGTGGCGCCGGAAGAAATGCTAAAAGATGCCGGGATTCCGATCAACGACCAAAAGGCTCGGTCGGTCGGAAATTGGTTCGGATTGGTTGTAGATGCAGCAGGACACAGGACTTCAGACTTCGGGGATCGACCCGCGCGAGTTTCGCAGCGCGCTCGGCTGCTTCCCGACCGGGGTCACCATCATCACCACCCTCGACCCGCGCGGCCAGACCGTCGGCATCACCGCCAACTCCTTCAATTCGGTGTCGATGGACCCGCCCCTGATCCTGTTCAGCCTCGCCCGCGGCGCCTATTCGATGCGCTCGTTCCTCTCGACCGACCATTTCGCGGTCAACGTCCTCAGCCTGGAGCAGGCCGAGCTCTCCACCCGCTTCGCCACCGCATCGGCCGACAAGTGGGCGGAGCTTCATTTCGATCTATGGGATTCCGGCTGCCCGATCCTGCCCGGCTGCGCCGCCAATTTCGAATGCCGCACCGAGCATACCTACGACGGCGGCGATCACGTGATCTTCGTCGGCCGCGTCATCCGCATGCGTCACGACCCCGCGATCAAGCCCCTGCTGTTCCACCAGGGCAAGTATCGCGCGGTCGAATGGTCGGTGTGACGTGACCGAAAACAACATCGTACTGACCGAGGTCGCCGCCCAGCAGCTGCGCGACGATTTCATGGGCTGGCAATGCCGCCTGCGCCAGCTGTCCGCGCGCCAGGCCGGCGGCCGGCCGCTCGACGGCATGCGCCCCAAGGTCCTGTCGCCGGCCGGAGATCAGCTTTCCGCCGGCATGATCGTGCTGATCGTGGAGCAGGATCCGGTCAACACCACGCAGATGCTGCGCTACAACTGCCAGAAGACCCACGATCCGATCGAGCGCTATGACAAGGTGCTGGAGCTGCTGTCCGCCGCCTACTTCCAGTATCCGAAGAATTTCAGCGACGAGATGACGGCTTTGTTCGGCCCGGCGTCCGAGCTGCCCGTGACCTTGCTGCATTTCGGCCGCTGCGTGCTGGAGTTCGAGCAGTTCACCGAAGCCTACCGTATCCCCTGCACGGTGGCGGAGCTGCCGGAGAGCCACGATTTCTTCCAGGCGACCTACTGGCACAACCACATGTTCAACCCGAACATGCCGCCGCAAATCCGCGTGCTCTCTTTCAAGCCCGACTGGCCGCACGCCAGCACCTGGCGCACGGAAGCGTAGCGCCGCTCCCTTTCCCCCGCTCCCTAACTGTCATCCCGGGCAAGCGCAGCGCGACCCGGGGCCCATAGGGCCCATCAGCAACTCCGCTCAGACGATCTCGTCGAACAGATCACGCCAGTCCGGATTCTTCTCGCGAATGAGCTCGACCTTCCACGATCGCGCCCAACGCTTCACCTGCTTCTCGCGCTTGATCGCTTCCAACACGCTCTCATGCTCCTCGAAGTAGGCGAGCATCTTCACGTTGTACGTCTTGGTGAAGCCTGGCACTAAGCCGTCGCGATGCTCAGCCACACGTCGCACCAGATCATTGGTGACGCCGACATAGAGGGTGCCGCGAGGTTTGCTCGCCAGGATGTACATCCAATAGGACACTCCCTCCTGCTCCCCCAAAGATGTCATCCCGGGCAAGCGAAGCGCGACCCGGGACCCATGCGATGTCACAACATAACACAACTAGCAGGGGAGAATGGCAGCAGCGTCCCATGGGTCCCGGCTCAGCCGCTGACGCGGCTGTCCGGGATGACAGTTTTAGAGGCGTGCGAGAGAGCGAGTGTAGCGCTCAGAACTTCTTATACGCCCGCTTCAAATCCCACAGCGGGTGCTTCTTCGACATCTGGAACTTGATCAGCAGTTCGCGGGCCATCATGTCGCGGCCTTGCTGGTCTTCGGGCAGCTTCACATCGGTCGGGATGGTGACCCAGCCGTTGACGTTGCGGTCGAAGATCGCGGGGCGGCCTTCCTCGTAGCCCATGTGGACGTCCTCCAGCCAGTTGAGGTCGTCCCAGCCCATCATCTCGATATACTTCTCGAGGAAGGGCGTGATGCGGCTGTAGTCCGGCACCAGGTTCACATCGTAGCGATAGCCGATGTGCTGGCCGATCTCCTTCTCGCGCTTGGAGTCGAGGCCGGCGGCGTCCTTGATGAACTTGTCGACGTCTTGCGTCTTGGCGGACATTCTCCAGCCCTCCCTTAGTAGCGCGTCATGTCGGGCCGGCCGACGGTGTGCTGGGTGCCGGCGAGCGGCACCATGGCCATCGCCGAGGCTTCCATGGTGAGCGCGGCGAGATCTTCCGGCTCCAGCGAATGCACGTCGGTCTTGCCGCAGGCGCGCGCCATCATCTGCGCTTCGATGGTCAGCGTGTGCAGGAAGTTGAAGACGCGCTCCGCCGCCTCGTCGGGATCGAGGCGCTTGCGCAGCACCGGATCCTGCGTTGCAACCCCCACGGGGCAGCGCCCCGTATGGCAGTGGTAGCAGAAGCCCGGCTCGACGCCGACTTCCTTCTGGTAGTCGGCGGCGGGGATGTCCTTGTTGCAGTTCAAGGCCATCAGCGACGAGTGGCCGATCGCGATCGCGTCAGCGCCGAGCGCCAGCGCCTTGGCGACGTCCGAGCCGTTGCGGATGCCGCCGGCATAGACCAGCGAGATCTCGCCCGACATGCCGAGATCGTCCAGCGCCTTGCGTGCCTGGCGGATCGCCGCCATGCCCGGCACGCCGGTGTCCTCGGTCGCGAGATGCGGACCGGCGCCGGTCGACCCTTCCATGCCGTCGATGTAGATCGAGTCCGGGCCGCACTTGATCGCCATGCGCACGTCGTCATAGACGCGCGCCGCGCCGAGCTTCAGCTGGATCGGGATCTGGTAGTCGGTCGCCTCGCGGATCTCCTGGATCTTGAGCGCGAGATCGTCGGGGCCGAGCCAATCCGGATGGCGCGCCGGCGAGCGCTGGTCGATGCCGGCGGGCAGCGAGCGCATCTCCGCCACCTGGTCCGTGACCTTCTGGCCCATCAGGTGGCCGCCGAGGCCGACCTTGCAGCCCTGGCCGATGAAGAACTCGCAGGCATCCGCCAGCTGCAGGTGGTGCGGGTTGAAGCCGTAGCGCGACTGGATGCACTGGTAGAACCACTTGGACGAATAGCGCCGCTCGTCCGGGATCATGCCGCCTTCGCCGGAGCAGGTCGCGGTGCCGGCCATGGTGGCGCCG
>DATEOK010000258.1:0-3352 GCA_035274225.1 Dongiaceae bacterium | reverse complement strand
GTCTGGATCATCAGCCGCGCGGTCAGCTTGCCGCTGTCCTTGATGGCGCGCGCGGCGTCTTCCGCCGGCGTCAGGGTTTCGGCCGGCTGGGTCTCGGCTTCGGCCGCCGCCACCTGCTCGCGCAGGATCGGCTCGATCGTGTCGTCGAACTCGTTGGCGTCGACCTGGAATTTCTCGATGACGAACTGGCGGATCGCGGCGCTGACCCAGTAGCACATCTTGATCGCCAGCTCGCGCGGCAGGTCGCGGCGATGGACCAGCGGCTCCTGGAACTCGTCGACATGCTTCGACTGGTCGACGATGTAGGCCATGGTCTTTTCGGAGATCTTGGCTTCCTGGTTGTTCAGCAGGGCCATGATCACGTCGCTGTGCCCGGTCTCCACCAGCACGTCGCTGACCGACATGGAGAGGTCGCGGCGCATCGCGACGGCGAGGATATGCTGGCGCGAGCGATGATGGATGATCTCGATCAGGTCGGTGTCCTGCAGCGCGCGCGAGCGCATCAGGATGGGCGAAGCGATGTCGATCTCATCGTTGGCGAGCAGCACGGCGAGCTCGCGCGGCGTGCCCGGCAGATCGGCCAGGCGGTGCGACAGCTTGAGGCGGATGTCGTGCGAGACTTCGCGGACGAGTTTTTCGAGGATGTCGACCATCAGCGCGCGTTCCTGCGCGCTGAGCACAGCAGATTGCTCCTGGAACAGATCGCCCATCACCTCAAAGAGGTGCGAGCGCGCCGCCTCCGACTTCTCCCGCGCCAACTGCAGGAGCTGCTGTACTTCGATGGCCTCAGCAGCCATTCGAGCGACTCCCCAATGCGACCGCTCGGTCCCGTTGTCCCGAGGTGAGTTCAGGTCCGCAAAAAGGCGCTCGCGCGGCGCTTAACTATCAGCGGTGCCCCAAGATCCCGTCCGCCGATCGCCGTCCGACCGCCCTCGTCGAACCTGCTGCTCCACTGTGAATCAGAACACCCCGGAGCGTTACTTCGCGGTTAACGATGCGTGCAATTAACCTAAAAGTCAAAGCAAAATGCTAAGATCATTGAATAAGCTATTGATTCCCGTGAGTCTTCCAAATCGGTCCCCAGACTTATCTACATCTTGAGTCAAAAAATTGCGCACGACTCAAGCGCTGGGGTACTACGCGCCGAGAATCCTAGCTTCGAAGCTAATACTCTGAGACCTCAGGCGATTTTGCATTCGGCAAATGGTTAAGCAGGCCCAGAATCCCGGTGGTCTGTGGCTGACGTGCAACAGTTTTAGAGCGCCACGCTGAGAGGCGTTAACTAATTACCAGCACACGTACCCGCCATCCACCAGCACGATCGAGCCGGTCATCAGGCTGGCGGCGTCGCTGGCGAGGAACAGCACCGCCGACGCAACCTCGTCGATCTCGCCCATGCGGCCCATCGGCGTGCCGCCGATCCAGGCGTTGTACATCTCCGGCTTCGATTTCACGAAGGCGTTGAGCGGCGTGTTGATGTAGGTCGGCGCGACCGCGTTGACGCGCACGCCGCGCGCACCCCATTCGGCGGCGAGCGAGCGCGTCAGGTGATGCACCGCGGCCTTGGAGGCGTTGTAGTGCGACTGCTCCTGCGGCCGGTTGACGATGAAACCGGACATCGAGCCGACATTGACGATCGAGCCTTTGCCGGCGGCGAGCATGCGCTTGCCGAACGAGCGGCAGCACCAGAAGGTGCCGTTGAGGTTGACGTCGAGCACATTCAGCCAGCGCTCGTCTTCCATCTTCTCGGCGGGGATCTCCGAGCGCGCGATGCCGGCGTTGTTGACCAGGATGTCGACCTTGCCGAGCTTGCCGGCCAGCGCTTCGATGCCATCGGCGTCGGTCACGTCGACTACCGCAACATCGCAGGCATAGCCCTTGGCCTTCATCGCATCGCGGCCGGCCTCGGCGACCTGCTTGTTGTAGTCGGCGATCACGACCCTGGCGCCGGCTTCGGCCAGCGCTTCGACGCAGGCAAGGCCGATCGCCTGCCCGCCGCCGGTCACGACCGCAACGCGGCCTTTCAAGTCGTACTTCTCAAGATACATGCTGCTTGTTCCACTCTATGCAAATTCAGGCGCGCAACGCCTTGCCGTCGCCGTCGAAGCGATGGATGCGATCCGGGCGCGGCGTCAGGCCGACCTTGTCGCCGGCAGCCAGCGCCAGCTCGCCCGGCGCGCGCGCGGTCACGCGGCCGACCGCGTCGGCATCGATATGCAGGAAGGTGTCGGATCCGAGATGCTCCGCCACACGCACCACGCCTTGCCAGTCGCCGCGCTCGCGCGAGGCGGCGAGATGTTCCGGCCGCACGCCGATGGTGGCGGCGTTGTGCCGCTTGGCGGCGTCGCCCTGCAGCAGGTTCATCTTGGGCGAGCCGATGAAGCCGGCGACGAACAGGTTGGCGGGATTGTTGTAGAGCTCGAGCGGCGCGCCGACCTGCTCGATGTTGCCGGCGTTCAAGACCACGATCTTGTCGGCCATGGTCATGGCTTCGACCTGGTCGTGGGTCACGTAGATCATGGTGGTGGCGAGCGCCTGGTGCAGCTGGGTGATCTCCAGGCGCATCTGAACACGCAGCGCGGCGTCAAGGTTGGACAGCGGCTCGTCGAACAGGAAGGCCTTGGGCTCGCGCACGATGGCGCGGCCGATGGCGACGCGCTGGCGCTGGCCGCCGGAGAGCTGCCGCGGCTTGCGATCGAGATAGTTGGTGAGATTGAGGGTCGCCGCCGCCTTGTCGACCTTCTGTTTGATGACATCCGCCGCCTGGCCAGCCATCTTCAGCCCGAACGCGATGTTGTTCCGGACGCTCATGTGGGGATAGAGCGCGTAGGATTGGAACACCATGCTGAGGCCGCGCTTGGCCGGCGGCACATTCGTCATATCGAGACCATCGATCGCGATCGCGCCGCTGGTCACGTCCTCCAATCCTGCGATCAGGCGCAGCAACGTGGATTTGCCGCAGCCTGACGGACCAACGAACACCACGAACTCGCCATCGCCGATATCGAGATCGACCCCGGGGATGATGACGACGTCGCCGAACGCCTTGCGCACGCCTTTGAGCTGGATCCTACCCATGGAGATGTCCCCCGATCATTTCACGGCGCCGAAGGTAAGGCCGCGCACCAGCTGCTTCTGCGAGAACCAACCCAGCACCAGGATCGGCGCGATGGCGAGGGTCGAGGCAGCGGAGAGCTTGGCCCAGAACAGACCTTCGGGGCTCGAATAGGACGCGATGAAAACGGTGAGCGGCGCGGCGTCCGAGGTCGTCAGGTTCAGCGTCCAGAATGCCTCGTTCCACGCCAGGATGATGTTGAGCAGCACGGTCGAGGCGATGCCGGGGATCGCCATC
>DATEOK010000257.1:0-14106 GCA_035274225.1 Dongiaceae bacterium | reverse complement strand
GCCGTCAGACCGTGCACCCACCTGCGACGCGTGCCATCATCCGGCTGGCCATCGCCGAAATTCGTTCGGTACGTCTCGGTTAACGACGGCGGCGGCGACAGCTTCGTTACCCTCGCAACGCTGACCGGCGTCACGTTGACGGACGTGATCTGCCCCCTGCTCCGGTCGTGCTGTAAGATGAGCCGCGAAAGGCCCATCTGGTCAGTCCAGGCGGGCCGCCTTCCCCGAAGCTTGTGGCACGATCGACTCCCTCCGATTGTCGATGAGAACGTCTCCGCATCGCGAAAGTGCCCGCGCTTTTGTGATTCGAATTGACTGGATCACAAACACCGCACCCCTCATCTTTCACTGCGCGTTCGCATTCAAGGCAAAGAGCGTGACGCGTCTGTCTATATGAGACAGGCACCCATCTAACCCGCTGGGCTGGCGGCTGAGTACACGAACGGCGGCAGGCTGCGCGCGCCGATCGTGGAGTCATGTCCATGGAGGGCGAAGATGGCCAATATTCCCGGAACCCCCGGCAACGATACTCTGAACGGCACCGGCGAGAACGACACGATTTCAGGCGAAGGCGGCAACGATACGCTGATCGGCGGCGCCGGCAACGACACGTTGGATGGCGGCACCGGCAACGACAAGATGGCCGGCGGCAAGGATGACGACACCTACCTCGTCGACAGCGCCGGCGACGTCGCGACGGAAAAGGCCGGCGAAGGCTTCGACCGGGTCCACAGCACCGTCAGCTTCACGCTCGGCGCCAATATCGAAATGCTGGAGTTGGAGGGCGGCGACCTCAATGGCGTCGGCAACGCCATCGCCAATACCATCTTCGGCACCGCCGGCGCCAACAAGCTCGCAGGCGGCGCCGGCAACGACTTTCTGTCCAGCAAGGATGGCGACGACACGCTGTTCGGCGATGCCGGCAGTGACGACCTGTCGGGCGGCACCGGCAACGACACGCTACAGGGCGGCGCCGGCTTCGATGACCTGAACGGAGGTGTCGGCAAGGACCTGCTGATCGGCGGCGCGGGCGACGACCTGTTCCGGACCGACGGCGACGACACCGCGCAAGGCGGCACTGGCAACGACACCTACAACATCGACAGCGTCAACACACAGGTGATCGAGCTCGCCAATCAAGGCATCGACCGGATCGTCGCCACGATATCCATCGACCTTACCAGCAAAGCCTATGCGAACATCGAAAATCTGGTCATGTTTGGCTTCGGCGACCTCACCGGCGTTGGGACTGCCGTGGCCAATGTCATCCAGGGCAACGTCGGCAACAACACGATCCAGGGTGCGGACGGCAATGATGTGCTGAGCGGCGCCCTCGGCAACGATCTCCTGTCCGGCGATGCGGGCGACGACCGCCTGGATGGCGGCGAAGGCAAAGACAGCCTCCAGGGTGGCGTCGGCAACGACGTCCTTGATGGTGGCGAGGGAGTCGACCGCCTGGAAGGCGGACTTGGCAACGACATCTATGTCGTAGACGACCCGCTGGACGTCATCATCGAGAGCGACAAGGCCGGCATCGACGAGGTACGCGCCTTCGTCAACATCGATCTAGGGGCCGCCGGTGTAGAGACCGTTGAGAACATCACCTTGCTGGGCGGGGACAATGCCGCCGGCAACAGCCTCGGCAACATCATTATCGGCCATGTCTTCGACAATGGTCTGAAGGGCGGCGGCGGCAACGATACCCTGATCGGCGACGATGGCAACGACACGCTGGATGGCGGCACCGGCAACGACCGGATGGTCGGCGGGGCTGACCATGACACCTACATCGTCGACAGCGCCAAGGACATCATCGTCGAGAAGGCCAATGAAGGCTTCGACACGGTTGTTACGACGGTCGGGACCTACACGCTGGGTGCCAACGTCGACAATCTGCAGTTCGAGGAGACTGCCGGCGCGGCGGTTGGCACCGGCAATGCGCTCGTCAACCAGATCCTCGGCACAAGCTTGGCCAACAAGCTGAATGGCATGGCCGGCAGTGATAGCCTCGGCGGGTTTGATGGCGATGACACGCTGATCGGCGGCACCGGCGACGATCATCTCTTTGGTGATGCCGGCAACGACAGTCTGAACGGCGGAGCGGGTAATGACCTGCTGGATGGCGGGTCGGGTAAGAATGTCATGGCGGGCGGAGCCGGCGATGATTTCTATTTCGTCTTTGGCGCCGACGACAAGATCGTGGAAGCCGCCAATGGCGGGACTGACACGATCGCTGCAGTTTTCAATATGACCCTCGCTGCGAATGTCGAAAACGTTGTGGCCAACGCCCCCCTTGTTATCACCGGCAACGATCTAAACAACGTTATGACGACTGGTTTTGCCCTCGCCGTCACAGATGTTTTCAATGGCGGCAAGGGCAACGACACGCTGCTCGGCGGCGATGGCGACGACGTGCTGGATGGCGGCGAGGGCAACGACAGGCTCGAGGGCGGTTCCGGCAGCGACACGCTCACCGGCGGCGCCGGGAACGATACTTATGTCGTGATCGACAAGCTGGACACTATTGTTGAGGACATCAACGAAGGCGTCGACACGGTTCAGACTTCCGTCAACGAGCTCGCTCTCGCCGCAAATGTCGAAAACCTTGTTCTGCTCGGCAGCGACGACCTCAACGCCGCCGGCAATGAGCTTGGCAACGTCATCACCGGCAACGGCGGCAGCAACATTCTCCTCGGCCTCGACGGCAACGACACCATCAACGGCGGCGCCGGCGACTTCGATATCCTGGACGGCGGCGCCGGCAACGACGTGCTGAACGGCCAGGACGGCGATGACCTCCTGGCGGGCGGCGCGGGCAACGACAAGATGACCGGTGGGGCCGGCAACGACATCTACCAGGTCGACAGCGCCAAGGACATCGTGATCGAGGGCGCCAAACAGGGCAACGCCGACACGGTGCAGAGCGCCATCAACTATACCCTCGGCGCCAACCTGGAGACTCTCGTCCTGCTGGGAGACGCCGACCTGAACGGGACTGGCAACAGCCTCGGCAACAACGTCATCGGCAGCAGGGGCCGCAACCTCCTGAACGGCGGCGCCGGCAACGACACCATCACCGGCGAGATCGGTGGCGTCGGTGGCGACGATACCTTGGTCGGCGGCGCGGGCGACGATGGCCTGAATGGCGGCGTCGGCAACGACGTCATGCAGGGCGGCATCGGCAACGACCTCTATGTGGTCGACAGCCTCGGCGACAAGGTGGTCGAGCTGGCCGGCCAGGGCACGGACACCATCGTGACCGGGGTGGTCGACATTGACCTCGCGCTGCTTCCGAATGTCGAGAACGTCAACCTCACGGGCATGGCCAACCTCCATGTGTTCGGCAACGCCCTCAACAACGTCATCAACGGCAACGACGTCTCGAACGTGCTGACCGGCGAGGCCGGCAATGACATTCTCGACGGCAAGGGCGGCGATGACCTGATGCGTGGCGGTACCGGCAACGACACCTACTTCGTCGATAGCCAATTCGATTCGGTGGTCGAGAATGACAATGAAGGTACCGATCTGGTCCAGAGCTCGGTCTCCTTCACGCTTGATCCCACCCTCGAGAACCTGACCTTGACCGGCGCCGATCACATCGACGGC
This sequence comes from Dongiaceae bacterium, assembly GCA_035274225.1. Taxonomy (GTDB): domain Bacteria; phylum Pseudomonadota; class Alphaproteobacteria; order Dongiales; family Dongiaceae; genus Dongia_A. Next base: position 10,497 of record DATEOK010000257.1, on the reverse strand, counting down.
AAGGGTAACAACCTCAACAACGTGATCATAGGCAATGAGGGCTTGAACGACCTGTTCGGCTTCGGCGGCAACGACACTCTGAACGGCGGAGCAGGAGATGCCAGCGATCTGCTGAACGGTGGCACTGGCGATGACCGGATGATCGGTCAAGGTGGAAACGACATCTACGTGGTCGACAGCGCGAAGGACGTCGTGATCGAAGCGGCCGACCAGGGCCTCGACCTGGTGCAAAGCTTCGTCAGCTATACGCTTGGTGCGAACCTGGAGAGCCTCGAGCTGTTCGGCGTCGAAAATCTCACCGGCACCGGCAATGCGCTGAACAATTCGATCTCCGGCAACACCGGCAACAACCTCCTGAACGGCGGTGCCGGCGACGACACGCTCATCGGCAACCTCGGCAGCGATACCCTGATCGGTGGGGCCGGCAACGACCAGCTGTTTGACGGATCGGGCGGCGACCTGATCGAAGGCGGTCAGGGCAAGGACAGCATCTTTCTCGGCGGCGGCGGGGATGGTGCCGCCGACGTTATCCGCTATGCGATCAACTCCGCGTCGGAACTCGCCAACCTCGGCGGTGATCTCGTCAGCGGCTTTGTGCACGGCGAGGACAAGATCGACCTCAGCGACCTGTTCGACCAGTTCAACATCGATAGCAAAGATCCTGTCGGCGACGGCTTCCTCAAGATCGAGGTGGCGGGCCTCGACACCAACATCCTGTTCGACCGGAACGGCGGAGGCGACGGCTTCGTCACCCTGGCGACGCTCAACAACGTCACGAACGTCACGACAGACGACCTGATCACGGCATCGGCTTAGCGCCGACGCGGCCGCTCCACCACCCGGGAGCGGCCGTTGCTCCCCGTCGCGCCCATGGGACCGGGCATCCCAGAGTCACCGCGCAGTCGCTCTGCGGGTGACCGGCATCCACACGGTCGCGACGGGGAGCAGGTTTCGGCGGCGGTCACACCGTCGACACCATCAGCGCCTTGATGGTGTGCATGCGGTTCTCCGCCTGGTCGATGGCGCGGCTCAAGGGGCCATCGAACACATCGTCCGTCGCCTCGATCGCCTCCGGGAATTTCCGCGCGAACTCGGTGTGGAGATTGTGCTGTGCCGGCATGCAATGCAGGAAGATCGCCCGCGGGTTCTCCGTCATCGCCATCGCCTCGCGATTGATCTGATAGCCGCGGAAGTCCCGCGCCATCGCCGGGATGTCCCAGTTCCCCTCCATCGGTACCCACATGTCGGCATAGACCGCATCGGCGCCGAGCAGCCCCTCGCGCATGCTGGAGGTGACGACAATCTTGGCACGATCGTTGTTCGCCCAGCCGAGCAACCGGTCGACCAGGCTCGGTTCCGGATGGTGGCCCTTCGGCGTCACCACGCGCAGTTCGACGCCGAGCTTCGCCGCCGCCACCATCAGGGAAGTTACGACATTGGCCTTGCCCTCGCCGACATAGGCCATCTTGGCCCCCGGCAACGCGATGCCGTTCTCCTGCAGGGTCATGAAATCGGCCAGCGCCTGGGTCGGATGATGCTGCTCGGTCAGCGCGTTCCACACCGGCACGCCCGCATGCTCCGCCACCTCCTCGATCAGCGGCGTGTCGTAGGCGCGGATCGCGATGCCATCGAACATGCGCCCCAGCACCCGCGCGATGTCCTTGATGCTCTCGCCGCTGCCGAAGCGGATCTCCTGCGGCGACATCACGTGCGCCTGCGCCCCCTCGTCCGCCGCGGCGATGGCGAAGGCGGTGCGCGTGCGGCAGGACGGCCGCTGGAAGATCAGGCAGAAGTTCCGGTCGGTCAGCGAGCGCGGAAAAATGCGCGCTCGCTTCTTGCGTTTCAATTCAATCGCCTGCGACAGCAGCGCCTGCACCTGCTCAGGCGAAAATTCTTCGAGCGTAATAAGGCTCATGCCTTTCATCGAGTTCGACATCGCTAACCCCAATGGTTGCTGTAAGGGCAGAACAGGGGAATGCTGCCACCGATCGATGACGGTATGGAACTAGGCCGTGGCGTTTAGTCCACTCGCCATACGTGCATGCATCGCTGCACACCGGGGTGTCGCAAGCGGGAAGAAGTCGAAGAGGTTAACGACGGGGACTATCGATCGGTCTTGCGCGTCTATGCCGCCGCTTGAACCGCCGCAACGACGTCCGCCACCACGCGGGCGACCAGCGCCTCGTCCTCGCCCTCGCCCATCACGCGGATCAAGGGCTCGGTGCCGGACTTGCGGATCAGCAGCCGGCCCTTGCCGTTGAGCGCCGCCTCACCCGAGGCGATCGCGGCCTTGACGGTCGCGTTGTCCAACGGCTGGCCGTTGCGCGCGTCGAACCGGACGCTTTTCAGGATCTGCGGCAGCGGCGTGAATACCCGGCCGACTTCGCTCAGCGGCCGCTGCTTCTCCGCCAGCACCGCCAGCACCTGCAGCGCCGCCAGCAAGCCGTCGCCGGTGGTGGCGAAGTCGCTGAGGATGATGTGACCCGACTGCTCGCCGCCGACATTGGCGCCGGTCTTGCGCATCTCCTCGAGCACATAGCGGTCGCCGACCGGCGCACGCCACAGCTTCAGCCCCTGCCCGGCCAGCGTGCGCTCCAGCCCCAGGTTGGACATGACCGTCGCGCAGATGCCGCCGGCCGTCAGCTTCTGGCCGGCATGCCAGGACAGCGCGATCAGTGCCATCAGCTGATCGCCATCCAGCACTGCGCCCTTCTCGTCCGCCACGATCAGCCGGTCGGCATCGCCGTCGAGCGCGATGCCGAGATCGGCGCCATGCGCCACCACTTGGCTCTGCATGGTCTGCGGATGGACGGCACCGCACTGGTTGTTGATGTTGGTGCCGTTGGGCTCGCAGGCGACCGGGATGACGTCTGCGCCCAGTTCCCACAGCACCGTCGGCGCGACCTTGTAGGCGGCGCCGTGGGCGCAATCGACCACGATCTTGAGGCCGGCGAGGTTGCGGCCCTTGGGGAACGATGACTTCACGAACTCGATGTAGCGTCCCGGCGCGTCGTCGATGCGCTTGGCGCGGCCAAGCTCGGCCGAGGGCGAGAGCAACTTGGAGAAGTCATTGCTCGCCATGCGCCGCTCGATCTCCAGCTCGATCGCGTCGGAGAGCTTGTAGCCGTCCGGCCCGAACAGCTTGATGCCGTTGTCCTCATAGGGATTGTGCGAGGCCGAGATCATGACCCCGAGATCGCCGCGCATCACCCGCGTCAGCATCGCGATGGCCGGCGTCGGCAGCGGACCCAGCAGCATCACGTCCATACCCATGGAGAGGAAGCCGGAGGTAAGCGCAGTCTCCAGCATATAGCCGCTGAGCCGCGTGTCCTTGCCGATGATGACGCGATGCCGGTGGTCGCCGCGCCGGAAATGCGCCCCCGCCGCGAGCGCCAACGTCAGCGCCGTCGCCGCGGTGATCGGCTCGCTATTGGCCTGGCCCCTGACTCCATCCGTCCCAAACAGCTTGCGCGCCATGGTCGCCCGGCGACTCCCCTGTGACAGCGTGATTCTAGCGGCCGTTATGACGGAATTGCGGCAAAGCGCCAAGCACCGCTGGGCAGGCTTCTATTGCTGGCATGCAGTTTGCGGCGAAGGAACCGGGGAATGCGTCAAAGGGGAAGAAAAATGCCGGGATGCTGCCCGCCTCAGAGCACGTTCAGTTCGGGCAATGTACGTGCGCTCCATCCACAAGCACTTGATTCGTCAGGATTAAAGTCACTTCAAGCAAACCAGTGCATAGCCGGAGAGCAAGCCAACGCCGCCGCTTCGGTCCGGGCAATTTCTGCCTGGCAAACCGCCGCTGCCGAGCAGAGGCGGCGAATGGAATGGCAGGCGATCGATCTGCCGCACAACAGCAGCCATCTGTTTGCCCGCCTGCCCTTCGGCGATGCCGTGCGGCTGGCTGTCCTGGCCGGCACCGGGCAGATGAGCTGGACCGAGATCAACGCCGCGCTCGACGCCAAGATCAAGCTGGCCATCGCCCGCAAGCTCGGCGGGCAAGAGCACCGTTCCCCGGACCGCCACGAAGCATGGGAAGAAGCCAAGCGCACAGCCGACGATGAAATCTGGGCGCGCTACCATGCGAAGTGCGATGCAGTCTTCGCAAATGACACGGTCGAGCCATCGGCCGATCCATGGTCGCGCGAGCAGCTGCGAGCCCGCGAGGGAATCCTCAATCGCCTGCGCAGCGAACGGGACCGCGCACTCGCCGCGCTCAGCCGGCGCATGGCCCCGCCGTCCCAAGCTTCGCGCGCAGGGCCGTCGGGGCGCAAGCTGGCGCCGTTCACTGCCGCTGAACACGCAGCGCTCGGCAAGCTGAATGCGAGCGGCTTTGCCGGCTCGCAGCTCATGGCGGACGCGATCCGGAATCTTGCCGCGCCGCTCGCCGACGCCTAGCGCGAAACGATTGCGCTTGTGCGGGCTACCCGAATGCGCTGTTGGAATTAACGACATTTGTGTTGACCCCCCGCATTCAAACAAAGACAATTCTGTCTTCCAGACCGATGTCCGGCAGAGGGCGACCATGGCAGCATGGCTTGCGGGCGGGTCTTGGGAACGACGCTGCCGACGATCAGTAACGGCCTCGTCGGGCAATATTCGAAAATTGAACGATCGCCCCATTCGATGGCTCTGCTGCGGGTGCTGCTGAGCCGGTCGGAATTCGATCAGGGACCAACCAACGTGTGACGCGCGAGGGCACATCATGCGCCACACACAGTTTGTCGCGTGCGCCGATGGATGCGCGCGCCAGCGCTGACGCGGCGTCCGTCCTGCGGACGCTGCGACGTGGAGGGGTTCATGAAACGGAGACTGGCTTACCAGATGGGCTGCGTCCTTGCCGCCCTGTGGGCGCTGCCGGACGGCGCGAAAGCCGCGGGCATCGCGACCGTGGTGGACGTGGTGAACGAAGGCTATCGCACGCCGCCCGGCGCAGATGAAACGGCGGCCAAGGCTGCCGACGAACTGGTGCAGCAGGAAGCGCTGCGCACCGAGAAAGAGTCGACGATCCAGGTCCAGTTCATCGACGGTTCCGAACTCAGCGTCGAACAGTCGAGCGAGATGGTGTTGTCCGACTATGTGTTCGACGGCGCGGCCGCGACCGGTGTGATCGATCTCAACAACGGCCTGTTTCATTTCAAGTCCAACGGCAACGACGACCAGGGCATCACGCTGCGCACGCCGGTTGCGACCATCGGTGTCCGCGGCACGGAATTCCTGGTCCATGTCGACGGCGACGACGTCACCATCATCGACATCCTCGACGGCGCGGTCGAAGCGCAGCCGCACGGCAGCGGCAAGGCGACGACCTGCATCGGCGGGCAGAGCATCCTGATCGCCGGCGAGGATGAGGACGCACAGTGCGGCGACATCGGCTCCTTCGCCACCGCCGCCGGCCCGGCCAGCAGCGGCAACAGCGATCATCCTGAAGCGGCCCACGCCGGGCAGGATCGAGACCGGTCACAAAGTGCCGCTGCGCCAGACAAGCCAGCGCCAAGTGGTGGCGGTGAGCCCAGCGAAGGTGGCGAACAACCAAGCGAAGGTGGTGAACACGGCGGCCAAGGCGAAGGCGGTCAAGGCGAAGGCGGTCAAGGCGAAGGTGGCCAGGGCGAAGGTGGCCAGGGCGAAGGCGGTCAGGGCGAAGGTGGCCAGGGCGAAGGTGGTCAGGGCGAAGGCGGCCAGGGTGAAGGCGGCCAGGGTGAAGGCGGCCAAGGTGAAGGCGGCCAGGGCGAAGGCGGCCAGGGCGAAGGCGGCAGCGACGACTAGCGGAGCGCGACCACCCAGGCAACGCGCCGCCGACATCGCAGCAGGTGCGTTGTTCTAGACGACTCGCCGGCCATCAGCGCATCCTGCAATGGTCTGCTCAGGGGCCGGGGGCCAGTGAGCGTGCCCGGTTCCCATGGAGCACCCAAGAAAGGTAGCTGCCATGGCCATCCCGAACGCATCACCCGCACTCTACAACGAAGACCTCGCACCCGCCGCCGAGCGCAAGTGGGGCGCCTTCAGCATCTTCAACGTCTGGACCTCCGACGTGCACAGCCTGTGGGGCTACTACCTGGCCGCCAGCCTGTTCCTCTTGTGCGGGAACTTCATCAATTTCATCCTGGCGATCGGGCTCGGCTCCCTCGTCATCTTCTTCCTGATGAACCTTGTCGGCTATGCCGGCGTGAAGACCGGCGTGCCCTACCCTGTGCTGGCGCGCTCCTCGTTCGGCATCTGGGGCGCCAACGTGCCGGCGCTGGTGCGCGCGATCGTCGCCTGCTTCTGGTACGGCGCGCAGACGGCGGCCGCATCCGGCGCGATCGTCGCGCTGCTCACCCGCTCGGAAGGCATGCTGGCGTTCCACCAGTCGAGCCACATGCTCGGCCATTCCACCTTGGAGGTGATCTGCTTCATCGTTGTGTGGGCGCTGCAATTGCTGATCATCCAGCGCGGCATGGAGACGGTCCGCAAGTTCCAGGACTGGGCCGGACCGGCGGTCTGGGTCATGATGCTGATTCTCGCCCTCTATCTTTCGATCAAGGCCGGCAGCCTATCCTTCGGCAGCGAGATCCCGCAGGACGTCCTGCTCGACAAGACCAAGGATGCCGGAGTACCGGGCGAACCAGGGTCGACCGCGGCCTTGTTCGCGGTGGCCGCCACCTGGATCACCTATTTTGCGGCGCTCTATCTCAACTTCTGCGACTTCTCGCGCTACGCGCCGGATGCCGCCACGGTGCGCAAGGGCAATCTCTGGGGCCTGCCGGTCAACCTCATCCTTTTCTGCCTGGTTGCCGGCATCACCACGACGGCGGCCTACACGGTCTATGGCGAGGTGCTGATCCATCCCGACCAGATCTCCGCCAAGTTCGAGAGCTGGTTCCTTGCGCTGCTGGCGGCACTGACCTTCGCGGTCGCGACCCTCGGCATCAACGTGGTGGCCAACTTCGTATCGCCCGCGTTCGACTTCGCGAACGTCTTCCCCAAGCACATCAGCTTCAAGCGCGGCGGCTATATCGCCGCGCTGATCGCGCTGGTGCTCTATCCGTTTGCGCCCTGGGAAGGTGGGGCCGCCCATTTCGTCGGCGTGATCGGCGCCACCATGGGACCGATCTTCGGCGTGATCATGGTCGACTACTACCTGATCCGGAAAGGCGTGATCGACGTCAATGCGCTCTATCAGGAGAATGGGCAATACCGGTTCCAGGGCGGCTGGAACGTTGCCGCCTTCGTGGCGGCCGGCATCGGTGCGGTGTTCTCCAGCATCCTGCCCAACTTCACCGACGTGCTGCCGGCCTGGTGGGGAGTCTACGGCTGGTTCTTCGGCGTCGCGATCGCGGCCATCGCCTACTACGTCATCGGCATGGCAGCGCCGAAGGCGGTGACGCGGCAGGCTTGAGCGTACTGCCGGTGTGCGAGCAGCGCGGCGGCGATCGACCTAGTGCAGCGTCCGCTGCTGCTCCGGCGTGTCGGGCGCAACGGGTACTTCGCGCGGCTTGATCTTCACTTCGATCGCGCGCACGTACGGCGTCACGCTGTCCTCGATCCAGCTCGGGTCGAGGCGCGCGACCTCGTTGAAGGCGCGCAAGGCCTCGATCCATTTCTTCTGCAGATAAAAGGCGCGCGCGAGATACCAGTGCGCATAGGTGTGGTTGGGCCGTTTCCTGATCCGTTCGCGGGTATAGGCGACGAGCTCGTCGAGCTTGTTGGTCTCGAGCAGTTTCTGGCACTGCTCGCGGAAATACTCGGTGGAATCGGTGTCGATCTTCGGCGTCGGCGGCCGCCGGCGCATGCGCCACAGCAGGGTGCCGACCAATATGACGACTGCTACAAATGCAAGATAAAGCAATGCCACCTGCTGCTCCCTCAATCGTACCATTCAAGATCGAGAAGCTTAAAGTTTCATTAGCCAATCGGCCGCAAATGCTGGCCACCACCTTTGTACCACGGGGGCGGCCAGACTGAAACCGCCCGCGGCGGGTTGTTCCCGCCGCTGCCCGGCCCAGTGCACCGCCTCAGTGGGCCGCCGTCCAGACCGCGCGGGCCTGGAAGGCTTCCGCGACATCGTGCACGCGCACAATCTGCACGCCGCGATCGAACCCGAGCTGGTGCGCGGCAAGCGTACCGGCCACCCGCTGTTTCGGCTTTTCGTCCTTGCTCAAGCGGCCGATGAAGCTCTTGCGCGAGGCGCCGAGCAGGACCGGACAGCCGAATGCATGGAACGCCGCGAGCTCGTCCAGCAGCTGCAGATTGTGCTGGACGGTCTTGCCGAAGCCGATGCCGGGATCGACCGCGATGCGCGCCCGATCGAGGCCAAGCGCCTGCAGCGCCGCCAGCCGCTGCGCAAAATAGTCGAGCAGGTCGCAGGTGACGTCGGCGTAGCGCGGGTCGGCCTGCATGGTCTGCGGCTCGCCCAGCATGTGCATGAGCACGACGGCGGCGCCGGACTTGGCAGCGACCCGGACGCTGTCAGGATCCCCGGTCAGCGCGGTGACGTCGTTGATGATCCAGGCGCCGGCTTCCACCGCCTGGCCCATGACGGCCGCGTGGCGGGTGTCGATGGAGACCACTGCGCCAGCATGGGCCAGCGCGCGCACCACCGGCAGGACACGCGCCGCCTCTTCCTCCGGGGACACGGGCTGCGCGCCCGGCCGGGTGGATTCGCCGCCCACGTCGATGATGTCGGCGCCGGCCGTCAGCATGGCGCGCGCGTGATCGATGGCATGCGAGGCTTCGACGAAATCGCCGCCGTCGGAAAAGCTGTCGGGCGTCACGTTGATGACGCCCATTGTCAACGGCCGCTGGAGGTCGAAGCCGGCCCAATGCGGCCGCGGCGCAACGAGACCTTCAATCTGGCTGGGTGCGAACCGACGCGCCTCGGCGAGAGTGACGGGCCGGCGATGCCCCGCCTCACCCGTGACGCGCTCGATCGCATCAGCGGTCGCGAACGCCAGCGGCCCGCCCGCCAGCGGCAACGCGATGCCTGCCTCGACCGCGCGCTTGGCGGCCGGACCGGAGATGAGGCCGCGAGGAATGAGATAGCTGGTCATGGCGACACGATAGGGGCCATTGCTCCATCATGCCAAGGCTCGGCCAAAACCGGGCACAAAAGAAAAACCCCGCCGTTTCGGGCGGGGCTGATCTCAATGCAACCGGTCAACGGCCTGCGGGCTTTGGCTCGAACCCGCCGGGGCGGGTGATAGTGCCGCCGGTGGTCGGGATCGAAGAGCGCGGCTTTTGCGGGCCGGAGCTGTCGCCCGGCTGGCGGATCGGCTTGCCGGCGAGCAGGTCCCGCACTTCATCGCCCGACAGCGTCTCGAACTCCAGCAGCGCCTTGGCGATGGCGTGCAGTTCGTCGATATGCTCGGTCAGGATGGTGCGCGCCTTGGTCTCGGCTTCTTCGATGATGCGGCGGACCTCTTCGTCGATCAGCTTGGCGGTGGCGCCGGAGATGGTCTGGCTGCGCGTCACCGAGTGGCCGAGGAACACCTCTTCCTGGTTGTCGACGTAGCGCAGGCGGCCGAGCTTCTCGCTCATGCCCCATTCGGTCACCATCCGGCGCGCGAGGTTGGTCGCCTGCTGGATGTCGTTGCTGGCGCCGGTCGAGACATTCTCCGAACCGTAGATGATCTCTTCCGCCAGGCGGCCGCCGAACATCATCGCCAGCTTGGCGGTGATCTCGCGGAACTTGAGGCTGTAGCGGTCGGTCTCCGGCAGGTTCATGGTCACGCCGAGCGCGCGGCCGCGCGGGATGATCGTGACCTTGTGCAAGGGGTCGTTGCCCGGCACGTGCAGCCCGACCAGCGCATGGCCGGCCTCGTGATAGGCGGTCTCTTCCTTGTCCTTCTCGGTCATGACCATGGAGCGACGCTCCGCACCCATCATGACCTTGTCCTTGGCCTGCTCGAAATCGAACATGGTGACGACACGCTTGCCGGCGCGGGCAGCCAGCAAGGCGGCCTCGTTCACCAGGTTCGCGAGATCGGCGCCGGAGAAGCCGGGCGTGCCGCGCGCGATGGTGCGCGCTTCCACGTCGGGCGCCAGCGGCACCTTACGCATGTGGACCTTCAGGATCTGTTCGCGGCCGTTGATGTCCGGGTTCGGCACCACGATCTGCCGGTCGAAGCGGCCGGGGCGCAGCAGCGCCGGATCAAGCACGTCGGGCCGGTTGGTGGCGGCAATCAGGATGACGCCTTCGTTGGCCTCGAAACCGTCCATCTCCACCAGCAACTGGTTGAGGGTCTGCTCGCGCTCGTCGTTGCCGCCGCCGAGGCCGGCGCCGCGATGGCGACCGACCGCGTCGATTTCATCGATGAAGATGATGCAGGGCGCATTCTTCTTGCCCTGCTCGAACATGTCGCGCACGCGGCTGGCGCCGACGCCGACGAACATCTCGACGAAGTCCGAGCCGGAGATGGTGAAGAACGGCACGTTGGCTTCGCCCGCGATGGCGCGCGCCAGCAACGTCTTGCCGGTGCCCGGAGGGCCGACCAGCAAGCAGCCCTTCGGGATCTTGCC
>DATEOK010000256.1:0-3212 GCA_035274225.1 Dongiaceae bacterium | reverse complement strand
ACGCCCGCGACCTCCGCCAGTTTTTCGACGCGCACCGGCTGGTCGAGCCGCCGGCGCAGCCAGGCGATCGCCCGCACCAGATCGCCCGGCAGAACGCTTGTCCTGTCTTCCTGCGGGCGGTGGGGTGGGCGGGGCCGCTTCATGGCGCCATTCTACCTCATCGCGGGAAATGTCGGCGGATTTTGCACAACCCCGCGGACGCAGGATGGCGCCGCTGTCAGAGCCGGACGAGATAGGGGAGAGATCAGCGGGGAGAGGTCCATGCAGGACGATCTGAAAGGTCAGGTCACGCGCAGCGCGGCCGAAATCTACGAGGAGTTCTTCGTGCCGGCCTTGTTCTGGCAATGGGCGCCGGTCATGGCCGACGCGGTTGGGATCAAGGCAGGGCAACGGGTGCTCGACGTCGCCTGCGGCACCGGCGCGGCGGCGCGCGAGGCGGCAAGCCGGGATGCCTTGGTCACCGGGCTCGACCGCAACGAGGGCATGCTGGCGCTGGCCCGGCGCATCGCGCCGTCGGTTGAATGGAAGGCAGGCCGCGCCGAGCAGCTGCCCTTCACCGACGGCAGCTTCGATGCCGTGGTCAGCCAGTTCGGCCTGATGTTCTTCGACGACCGGCCCCAGGCTCTGCGGGAGATGTGGCGGGTGCTGAAGCCCGGCGGCCGGCTGGCCGTCGCGGTGTGGGACCGGCTGGAGAGCAGCCCGGGTTACGCCGCGATGGCGGCGTTGCTGAAGCGGCTGTTCGGGCGGCGCATCGCCGGGGAGTTGCACGCGCCCTTCGCGCTGGGCGATCCCGACGCCCTGCGCGACCTGTTCTCGCAAGCGGGCATCGGCGATCCGAAGGTGACGGCCCATGCGGGCACGGCGCGGTTCCCCTCGATCGAGTCATGGGTGCGCACGGACGTGAAGGGCTGGACGCTGGCCGACCTGATCGACGACGAGCAGTATGGGCTGCTGTTGCGCGAAGCCGCGGTAGCGCTGCGGTCGTACTCGAGGGCGGACGGCATTGTCATGTTCGATGCGCCGGCACTCATCGTCACTGCCACGAGAGCGTGATGACTGCATCCGCTACGCCCTCGTTGCGGAGGGCGCAGCGGACGGACGTCAGACGGTCGCCACGCTGACCGTGTTCTGCACCAGCACGTAGGCGTCTTCCGCTCCGCCAGGCCCGGCGGGGCTGGCGTCATGCGCATAGAGCGTGTAGCCCGCCGGCGTGCCGCTCGAGCCGGTGGCCGCGTGCCAGTCGCCGCCGGCGAGGTTGAGGCTATCGCCGGCGTCGCCGTCGACCCGCAGGATCGGGGCGTCGTCGTAGTCACCGCCGGCACCGGCGCCGCCGGGATCGAGCGTGCCGCCTTCGAAGTCGTTGATGACGTCGTTGGCGTCGAGCGTGACCGAAGTACCGGCGCCCCCGTCCAGGCGGACGGTCTCGACATCGTCGATCTTGCCGTCGGCGATTGCAGTGAAGTCGATGCTGGTCGCGCCGCCGGCGTCGAGCACATCGCCGGCATCACCGGTCGCCGCATTGAACAGATCCGCGCCGCCGGCATAGACGTCGTTGGCGCCGCGCCAGACGAGCGTGTCCTCGCCATCGCCGCCGCTCAGGGTATCGGTGCTGATGTCGGCGCCGCCGTCGAGCACATCGTTGCCGGCATCGCCGTTCAGCACATCCTTTCCGACACCGCCGACCAGCGCGTCGTTGCCTTCGCCGCCGGCCAGCACGTCATCTCCGGCGCCGCCGGCCAGCCCGTCGATGCCGGCGCCGCCGTTCAGCACGTCGGCGAGATTGCCGCCGAACAGGGCATCGTTGCCGTCGCCGCCATTGAGCGTGTCCTCGCCTTCCTGGCCGTAGAGCGCATCATTGCCGTCACCGCCGTCCGCCACGTCATTGCCGAAGCCGCCTTGCACCGAGTCGATTCCGCCGTGGGCATTGATGGTGTTGTCGGCGTCGTCGCCGATGATGAAGTTGTTGCCGTCGGTGGCATCGAATGGCGCCGCCCCGGTCACCAGCGTTGGCGGCATGATGGTGATGGTGATCGTCGAGCTGGCGGTATCGCTGAGGAAGCCGTCCTGGATGGTGTAGTTGAAGGTGTCCTCGTGGCCGGAGCTGCCGGGCGCCGCCGTATAGCTGTAGTCCCCGGTCATCTTGTCGATGATGAGCGTGCCATTATTGGTCTCCACCTTGTAGCCGCTGGCGGTCGCGGTCACGATCTGCGAGGTGGTGTCGGCGTCGATCACCGCGCTGATCGTCGTGATCGTCGGGTTGCCGAAGCCGTCCTTGCCGGGGTCGTCGTTGGTGAGGACATTGCCCGTGACGGTCGCCGGCACGGTCTGGATGATCTCCGCGAGCAGCTGGTTCTCGTCGTTGACCACGATGACGGGATCGTCCTGGAAGCTCTCGTTGTAATAGGCGACGCGCCCAAGCTGCGCGAGTGCGGCGACATCGTTCGCAACCTGCTCGCCGAGCCCGACTGCGATCGAGACCACGCCCTTGTCGGCGAGGCCGGTGGCAAAGCCCGCCGCGACGTTGCGCCCTTCCCAGATGTTCTCCTCGGTCTGGTTCAGGGAGTTGTTCGCGCTCCCGCCGGGATAGGAGCTTGTCTTGTCCGGAGGAACATCGTTCTCCGGAACGCCGTCGGAGAAGAAGTAGACCAGTCCCTTGGTCGTCGCCGTGGTCCCGACCCAGGAGCCGTCCATGATGCCCTGCTGCGCGGTTGCGAGGGCAGCGTCATAGTCAGTGGCCTCGGTCGGTCCCAGCGCATTGATGGCCGCGATCACTGCGGCGAGGTTGGCCGGATTGGTGATGTCGACGAAGGTGGCGGCATCCGTGCCACCGAAGTAGGAGGCATCGTTGCTGAATTGCACCAGCTTGATGTTGACCGAGCCGGTGGTGGCCGTGGCGTAGGATTCCAGCATGGAGATGACGGCCGCCTTCTGCAGCTCCATGCGGGTCGTCACAGTTCCGTCTGGACGCGTGACCTCCTGGTCCATGGAACCCGAGACGTCGATCACCAGCATCAGCTGATAATTCGTGGCGACCGACTGCGCGACGGTTGCGGAATCCGGATTGGCGGCCGGCAGCGAGTTCTCGATTCCGCTGCCCGCCTCGTCATCGTCGTCGAGATCGAACAGCTTGGCCGAATTGTCGACCAGCTTGTATTGCAGCGCGGTCGCGCCCAGCACGCCCGCGCCATCGAAGCCGCCGAGCAGCGGACCCG
>DATEOK010000255.1:0-2068 GCA_035274225.1 Dongiaceae bacterium | reverse complement strand
CGCTCGCCGTCCAGCCCTTGGCGAGAATCTGCATCGCAAACAGCTTGGCGTCGACTTCCGACTTGAAGGTGCGCGTCGATCGCGCCTTGCTTTCCGCAGTTTCATCTGACTTGTGCGGGCCGAAAGTTACATACCAGATGTCGCCTTGCTTCATGCCGCACTAACGCGTGCAGTGAACAAAAGTTCCACCTCGGCTATCCCTCTTGCCGCGTCCGACCGCCTCCCCAAACCCTGCTTAGAGACCGAACCCTGCAGCCAGCCGGCGTCGGCCACGAATCGCCCGCCAGGCTCAAACCACTCGCCTAAAAGGGCTGTTTTGGGTATGTCCACAGCTTGTCACGGGGATGAACTGGATTGAGGTTAACGTGACTTAAATAGACGATGTCCCAAAACATCGGTAAAACCAGCGCGTTACCTTATCCTTTTGAAGAGATACGCATTTATGGCAGCCGCTTCCGGCGTCCGGCGTTCTGAACTCGGCGAGGCGCTGCGCGCCTGTCGCAACGCCTTCATCGGCGTTGGCGTGATGAGTTGTGCGATCAGCCTGCTGTATCTCACCGGCTCGATCTTCATGCTGGAGGTCTACGACCGCGTGCTGCCGAGCCGCAGCGTGCCGACCCTGATCGGCCTCGTGATCCTGGCCGGCGGCCTCTATATCGCCCAAGGCGGCCTCGACCTGATCCGCGGACGCATTCTCGGGCGCGTCGGGACCGCGCTCGACGAAGCCATCAACGCCCGCGTGTTCGAAACCGTGGTGCGGCTGCCGCTGATGGTCGGCGGGCGCAACGAGGGCCTGCAGCCGCTGCGCGATCTCGACAATGTGCGGTCGTTTCTCGGCAGCATGGGGCCGGGCGCGTTCTTCGATCTGCCGTGGCTGCCGTTCTATCTCGCGATCTGTTTCGCATTCCACTGGCTGATCGGCGTCACGGCTTTGGTCGGTGCCATTATCCTCGTGACCCTGACCCTGATTACCGAATTCCTGTCGCGCGAGCCGGCCCGCGAGGCGATGACCCTGGCGGCGCGGCGCAACGATCTCGCCGCCACCAGCCGGCGCAACGCCGAAGTGCTGGTGGCGATGGGCATGTCCGGACGCCTGACCAGGCGCTGGACCGAGGCCAACGAAACCTATCTGGCGGGCAATCAGCGCGCCAGCGACGTCGCCGGCGGCCTTGGCGCCGTCGCCAAGGTCCTGCGCATGATGCTGCAATCGGCGGTGCTCGCGGTCGGCGCCTATCTGGTGATCCACCAGGAAGCCTCCGCCGGCATCATCATCGCGGGCTCGATCCTCAGCGCGCGGGCGCTGGCGCCGGTCGATCTGGCCATCGCGCACTGGAAGGGCTTCGTCGCCGCGCGGCAGAGCTGGCATCGCCTCAACAAGCTCCTAGAGCAGATGCCGCCGGCGAAGACGCAGACCCTGCTGCAGTCTCCCTCGACGCGGCTGTCGGTCGAGGCCGTCAGCATCGTGCCGCCCGGCGAGCAGCGGGTGATCGTGCAGGACGTGACCTTTACCGTCGAGGCCGGCACCGGCGTCGGCGTCATCGGCCCGAGCGGTTCGGGCAAGTCGTCGCTGGTGCGGGCGCTTGTCGGCGTGTGGACGCCGTTCCGCGGCAAGGTGCGGCTCGACGGCGCGGCGCTCGACCAGTGGTCGTCGGATGTGATCGGCCGCCATATCGGTTACCTGCCGCAGGATGTCGAACTGTTCGCAGGCACGGTGGCGCAGAACATCTGCCGGTTCGATCCGGAAGCGAAATCGGATGCGATCATCGCCGCCGCCAAGGAAGCCGGCGTGCATGAACTGATCATCAAGATGCGCGAAGGCTACGACACCCAGATCGGTGAGCAGGGAACGGCGCTGTCGGCGGGGCAGGCGCAGCGCGTGGCGCTGGCGCGCGCGCTCTATGGCAATCCTTTCCTGATCGTGCTCGATGAGCCGAATTCCAATCTCGACAGCGAGGGCGACGAGGCGCTGACCCGTGCGGTGCGAGCTGCGCGCGAGCGCGGCGCCATCGTGATCGTGGTGGCGCACCGGCCGATCGGGATCGAGGCGGTCGACCAGGTGCTGGTGCTG
>DATEOK010000254.1:0-23685 GCA_035274225.1 Dongiaceae bacterium | reverse complement strand
TCAGGAAACCGAGGGGCACCAGCAACTCGTTGCCGGCGGCGCCCAGCACCGCGAGGTGGAACTTCACGTCGTTGGCGTTCCAGTCGGCGGTGGTGGCGGCATCGACCATGCCCATATAGGCGGCTTCGATCGCGGCGAGCTGCGAGTCGGTGTGGTTGAGCGCGGCGAGCGCGGCGACCTCCGGCTCCAGCATCTCGCGCATCTGCTGCACGTTGCTGAGGAAATGATGCTGGTCCGACGCCGCCCAATACCAGGCGAGCACGTCGCGGTCCAGCAGGTTCCATACGTCGCGCGGGCGCACGCGCGAGCCGATCTTGGGCCGCGAGACGATCAGCCCTTTGGCTGCCAGCATCTTGATCGCCTCGCGCACCGCTGTGCGGCTGACGCCATAGACGTCGCACCACTCGGCTTCATTGGGCAGCAGCGATCCGGGCGCGTACTCCCCTCGGAGAATCCGGGCACCGATATCCTGCGCCAAAGAGTGATGAAGGCGCTCTCCCCTGGCCTTGGCGGCTTTTTTTAGTTTCCTCATTTTCAGTGCGGATTATATGTCACCAATCGATTCTTAGCACAACGCATCTTCTGAATAGAGCGGCCCGCCGCAATGGCGGTCAGGACGCCTTTTCCCGCTTTCCCGAGACGATGAGCTCCAGCACCTCGTGCTCGGTGGTCTGCTTGATGTGACGCTCGCCGACATTCTCGCCGCGCTTCAGCACCATGACCCGGTCACCGACGGCGAAGATGTCCTGCAGGCGGTGCGAGATGATGATCTGCGCAACGTTGTGCTTCTTCAGCTCCAGCATGGTCTCCAGCAGCCGCTCGGTCGCCATGACGGAAAGGTTGGCGGTCGGCTCGTCCAGGATGACGACGCGCGGCCCGAACGAGATGGCGCGCGCGATGGCGACCGATTGCTGGCGCCCGCCGGACAGGCTCTCGACCCGCTGATAGACGGAGTTGACATCGACCTTGAGGCGCTTCAGCACCGCGTCGGCTTCGCTGTACATCCTGCCGCGGTCGACGAACATGCCCCGGCGCGGCCAGCGGCCGAGGAAAATGTTCTGCCCGACATCCATGTTTCCGCACAAGGCGAAGTCCTGATAGATCATCTCGATGCCGGCGGCGCGGCTTTCGTGCGGGCTCTTGAAGTTGGTCGCCGCGCCGCTGACCCGGACATCGCCGGAATCGCGGTGGTAGGCGCCGGTCAGGATCTTCATCAGCGTCGACTTGCCGGCGGAGTTGTCGCCGACCAACCCCATGATCTCGCCCGGATGGAGCGTGAGGTCGACGTCGCTCAACGCGCGGACAGCGCCGAACGCCTTGCTGATGTGGCGCATCTCGATGATGGGCGCGGCTGCAGATGGCGAGTCAGGCATGTTCGGGCTCCGATTTGGCGCGGGCGAAACGCCCGAGGCGGCCGCGCAAACCGGCCAGGATGTTCGCCTGCCGCAGCCAGATGTCGATCAGCACCGCGACGATGAGGATGATGCCGGTGAAGACGTTGACCCAATGCTGCGGCATGACGAAGGAGCCGCCGCCGGGCAGGATGATGTTGAGCTGCAGCAGCGCGCGGATGAGGGTGATGACGGCGGCGCCCGCCAGCGCGCCGATCATGGTGCCGTAGCCGCCGAAGATCGAGCCGCCGCCGATGATGACGGCGGCGATGGCGTCGAGCTCGCGGAACTGCCCCGCGGTCGGATTAAAGCTGCGGAAGAAGGCGGTGTAGATGATGCCGGCCATGGTCGCGCACAAAGCGGAGAACATCAGCGAGATGAAGCGCACGCGCCGGGTGTTGATGCCGGCATAGTCGGCGGCGCGGCGGTTTCCGCCGGTGGCGTAGATCATCTGGCCGAACGGTGTATAGGCGAGGATGACGCCGCCGATGACCGCGATCACGATCATCCACAGCGTCTGGACGCTGAGAGCCTCGCTGAGCGCGCGTAGCGGGCCAGTGCCGATGTCGATGCCGAAGTGATCGAGGATGTCGCCGACCTTGCGGCCCAGCAGGTTGAAGCTCTCGGGGAATCCCGTCAGCTGCTTGCCGGCAACAATCCAGGCCGCGAGGCCGCGCGCGATATAGAACATGCCGAGAGTCGCGATGAAGGACGGCAGGTTGAACCCGATGGTGATGAGGGCGTTGATCAGCCCGGCCGCGGTCCCGGCCAGCAATCCCATCAGCACCGCGACCCATGGATCGTAGCCCATGACCTTCATTGCGAACGCCGTGGCGGCACCGGCCAGCGCCAGCACCGCGCCGACCGACAAATCGATATCGCCGCAAGCGATGACGTAGGTAAGGCCGACCGCGAGCAGCGCCAGCTCGGTGTAGTTCAGCAGGATCGCGAAGCTGTTCTGCAGGTTCCACCAGTAGTCGGGCCGCAGCCACAGGCCGATCAGCCACAGAACTACAGTCAGGATGATGGCGAGCGCGTCACGCCGCGCCAGGAACTTGCCGACACCGCGCGCGGTCAGCGCCTTGTCGCTCGCCATCGTGCCCTTGGTCTGCACGCCTTCGATGGCGATGCCGGTCGCCTCGATGATGAGGGGCGGCTCCTTCTTGCGCAGCCAGGCGAAGAACCGTCCGATCAATCGCCGGCGCAGGACGTAGGGCTCGACCAGCACCGCCAGCAGCAGCAGCGCGCCGAGCAGAGCGGGGACGGCGCCGACCGGCAGCTGGGCAATGGCGGACACTTCGACATCCTGGCCGTCGATCTGCACGATGCGGGTGGTCGGCCAGCCCTCGCGCAGCACCTTGTCGATCACAACGGTCAGCGTCGCGCCGAGGCATGCGCCGATTACCCGGCCGCGTCCGCCCAGGATCGAGGCGCCGCCGATGATGACGGCAGCGATCACGATCAGCTCCGAGGAGAGGCCGGCCTGTGCTGTCACGCCCTTGTCCTGGGTGATGGCCATCAGGCCGGCGATGGTGGCGCAGAGCGACGACAGCAAATAGGCTCGGATGCGCACCCAGCGGGTCGGGATGCCGGCATAGATCGCCGCCTGCTCGTTGCCCCCGGTCGCGAAGGTCTCGTAACCCCAGCGCGTCTTGGCTAGCACGATCGCGCCGATGATGACGATCACCACCGCGATCGGGATCTGGTTGTTGAAACCAAAGGCGTTGGTCTCGCCCAGATGAAAGAACTCCGGGAACTCGCGCCCCTTCACGGCGTAGCCGATGGACCGCCCGCCGGTGAGGCCGAGGATGATGCCGCGCCCGATCAGCAGCATGGTGAGGGTGGCGATGAAGGACGGCACCTTCAGGATCGTCACCAGCACGCCGTTGATGAGGCCGATGATGGTGCCGAGTACCAGGCAGAAGAAGGTCGCGGGGATCGGCCCCCAGTCGTTGAACTGCGGCGCGAATAGGATGGAGAAGGCAACGCCGATCAGGCCATTGGTCGAGCCGACCGACAGGTCCAGATCCTTGTTGATGATGACGAAGGTCATGCCGACTGCCACCACAGCATAGCGCGCAGTGTCGCGCAGGATGGCGTGGAAGGCATCGCCGCTGAGGAAAAAGGCGGGGTTGATGAGCGCGCCGCCGGCGAACAGAATCGCCATCAGGACGAGGAGCCCAAGCTCCCATCCACCGACCAGTTGGGCGGGCATGCGGCCCATTCTTGCTTGCACGCTGTCAGACATGGAGCCTCAAGCGCTTCGGTGCAGATGACAAAGATAGCACGATCGCGGGAGGGAATGACCCCTCCCGCGACGTACCTTCCGCCGCGACTGCGGCTGGTTCAGTTCTCGAAGCGCTTGCCGACGTTCTCGACGTCGTCCTTGGTCACCAACTGCGCCCTGGTGTCCAGATTGGCGGCCGAGATGCCGCGGTCAATCTGGAGATAGAGCTGCATGACCGGCCAGAAGCCCTGCAGGAACGGCTGCTGACCCAATGACCCAGTCAGGTCGCCGGCGCGGATGGCGTCCTGCTGTACGGGACCGAGGTCGAAACCGTAAGCGCAGATCTTCCCGGTCTTGCCGGTCTGGGCGACTGCCTTGGCGAGTGCCGGTGTAAACACGTTGTTGGCGGTGAAGGCGCCGACCACGTCGCCGCGCGATTCGAACAGCGACACGATGGCGTTCACCGGGTCCTGCGGATTGGCGTCGACGCCGACATTCTCCGGTCCGGCATCGACCTTGAAGTTCTCCAGCTTGCCCGCATCCTTCAACGTCTTGACGACGGCGTTGAAGGCCGCGGTC
Source organism: Dongiaceae bacterium (assembly GCA_035274225.1). Lineage (GTDB taxonomy): Bacteria > Pseudomonadota > Alphaproteobacteria > Dongiales > Dongiaceae > Dongia_A. The sequence continues at coordinate 19,488 of DATEOK010000254.1, read as the reverse complement.
ACGCGGTTGTTGACCTCGACGTTGCCCATCGCGGTCGAAGAGGGCAGGATGATCGTGCCCTTGTCGGCGCCCGAGGCGAGCACGCACTTGGCCAGGGCCTCGCCGCCGATCGCAGCAGCCGATGCATCCTGTCCCGTGTGGCTGATGCCATTACGGTTGGTGATGCTGCCGTCGAACGAGTTGGTCGTCGCGACCGGAATTCCAGCCTTCTCCGCGGCCTTCACGATGTCGTTGTAGGCGCCGGCCTGCGGCGTCGTCATGATCAGGCCGTCGATGGTCGGATCCTGCACGATCTGGTTCAGGATCTCGATCTCGCGCTGCGGATCGTCGGTTGGGGATTCGGAGCCGAGCAGCAGGATCTTGGCGCCGATCATGTTGCCGGCGACGGTGGCGCCGACATAGACCGGATCGAAGAAGCCGTTGCCGGCGGTGTGCGTCACGATGGCGAAGGTCAGGTGACCGTCGGCCGAGTGAAAGTCCTTGGTCTCCGGTTTTTCCTTGGCCGCGTCCTCGAAGGTGTATCCGCCCACCGCCTTCGCGACCGTGCCTTCCTGGGCGTATGCGCCAGCGGACAACACCGCCGCCAGTACGCCGATGCTTGCCGAAGCAAGTAGTTTCCGCATTGTTTCCTCCCACGTTTTGTTTGGGCACATTTATCGGACAATTGTGCCGGGCGAACTATAGGCCAGCCGCATTGCCATCGCAATTTGCAGAACGCATAGTTTTGCTTCCGCAATGCGATTAACTCTTGCCATCATTTCCCATCGGCAGTCGTCAGTCCCGCGTTGCTGGCTTTTCAGTTTGTATGATAAAAGACCGGCCAATCGTGGAAAGAAGGTGTCCCATGCGTCTTATTCAATATCGGACCGACCAAGGCGGGCGCGGCGTGGCCCGCATCGATGGCCAGCGCGCGATCGCAGTGCCTGGCGCCACCAGCATGATCGACCTGGCGAAGCAGGCCATTGCCGCGGGGCTGAGCCTCGACGAGGCTGTGAAGGCCGAAGGCGATGGCGCGGCGCTGGACTACCGCGCTCTGCTGGCGGAGGGCCGCGTGCTCTCCCCGGTCGATCATCCGGATGCTGCGCATTGCCTGGTGACGGGCACGGGCTTGACGCATCTCGGCAGCGCCGACACGCGCGACAAGATGCACAAGAAGATCTCCGGCGACGTGGAGTCCTTGAGCGATTCCATGAAGATGTTCCGCATGGGCCTGGAAGGCGGCAAGCCGCAGCTGCCTGGACCCGGCGTGCAGCCGGAATGGTTCTACAAGGGCGACGGCAGCGTGGTGGTGGCGCCGGGCGCCGACCTACCGCTGCCGGAGTTCGCGCTCGATGGCGGCGAGGAGCCGGAGATCGCCGGCCTCTATCTGGTGGACTCGAAGGGCAAACCGTGGCGACTCGGATTCGCGCTCGGCAACGAATATTCCGATCACGTGATGGAGCGGCAGAACTATCTCTACCTCGCGCATTCCAAGCTACGCGCCTGCGCCATCGGGCCGGAGCTGCGCACCGGCGCGTTGCCGGACAAGCTGGAAGGCGAGAGCCGCATCGTGCGCAAGGGCAGCGTGCTGTGGCGCAAGCCGTTCCTGAGCGGCGAGGGCAACATGTCCCACACCATCGCCAACCTCGAATACCACCACTTCAAATACAAGCTGTTCCGCCGGCCGGGCGATCTGCATGTGCATTTCTTCGGCACCGCGACCCTGAGCTTCGGCGACGGTATCCGCACCGAGCCGGGCGACGTATTCGAGATCGAGATGGCGGAATTCGGCGCGCCGCTGCGCAACCGTCTGGCACCGGCGCCCGGCGGCTTTGCCTATGGCGGCGTCGGAGCCCTATAAAGGCGATATGACGACCTATTCCTGTATCGCGGTCGATTGGGGCACAACCAACCGGCGGGCCTGGGCGCTCGGTGCCGATGGCCGCGCGCTGGAACAGCGCAGCGACGCTGCCGGCTTGCTGGCGATCAAGGAGCGACGCTTTGGCGAATCCCTGGAGGCCCTTCTCCGCGACTGGCTGACGCCGGGCCTTCCGGTGGTGATGGCCGGCATGGTGGGAAGCCGGATGGGCTGGGTGGAGGTTCCATACCTTGCCGCGCCGGCGCCGCTCGCCGACTTGGCCAAGAACTTGATGAAGGCCGGCCGCATTGCTGACAGCGACTGTTGGATCGTGCCGGGCGTGAGCTTCGACGGCCCCGCCCAGCCGGAAGTGATGCGCGGCGAGGAATGCCAGATGCTGGGTGCGCTGCTGCGCCAGGGCCGCTCCGACGGCGTCTTCCTGACACCTGGCACGCACTCCAAGTGGGTTCGCGTCGCGGACGGCAAGTTGCTGGAGTTCCGCACCTACATCACCGGCGAGATGTTCAACCTGTTGCGGCAATCGGGAACGCTGGCCCAGCTGATGACGGGAGCGGGCGACGATACAGCCGCCTTCGCGCAAGGAGTGAAGGCGGTCGCCGGCGAGTCCGAACTGCTCAATCGCCTGTTCAGCGCGCGGTCGCTCGCCCTGTTCAACCGCCTGCCCGGCGACCAGATCGCAAGCTATGTGTCGGGCATGCTGGTCGGCACGGAAATGCGCGATGCGCTCGCCGCCTGGTCCGATCTCGGCCGCAGCGGCGTCACTTGCATCGGCTCGGCGAGCATGCTGGCGCGCTATGGCGCCTGCGCCAGTCTGCTGGGCCTCAAGCTGCAGGGCATCGACAACAAGGATGTCCTGCCGGCTGCCTTGTTCTGGATCGGACAACAGGCCGGACTGGTGCGCCGATGACAGACATGCTCCGCGATTGCCTGCAGCGTCTGCCCCTGATCGCGATCCTGCGCGGCATGAAACCGGAGGAGGCGCCCTGGGTGCTGGAGGCCCTGGCGGGCTTCTCCGTCCTCGAAGTGCCGCTGAACTCGCCGCGCCCGCTGGAGAGCATCGCCTATCTCGTGCGCCACGCGCCATCCGGTGTCTTGATCGGTGCCGGCACGGTCCTGACCGAGGGCGATGTCGCCGACGTCGCGGCGACCGGCGCCAAGCTGATCATCGCGCCCAACTATGCGCCGCCGGTGATCGCCGCTGCCAAGGCGCGCGGACTGATCGCGCTGCCCGGCGTTGCGACCCCGACCGAGGCCTTCGCCGCACTGGCGGCCGGAGCGGACGGGCTGAAGATGTTTCCGGGAGAGCTGCTGCCGCCGGTCGCCGTCAAGGCGTGGCGCGCGGTCCTGCCCAAGGACACGCTGTTGGTCCCGACCGGGGGCGTGACGCCGGACAATGTCGCGGCCTACCGGGCGGCCGGCGCCAACGGCTTCGGGATCGGCTCGGCGCTCTATAAGCCGGGGATGTCCCAAGACGAGCTGGCGCAAAATGCGGCGGCCTTCGTGGCCGCCGTCCGATAGCGGCCTGAATTCGCCAGAGACTGGGCCATTCGATATAGCTAACCATTCCTTAATGCCGGCGGCCTTATCCAATCCTCTGGGATAGGCGCGAGCATGGCCGAGACCTGGGATCTCTCTCTGCTGATCGACACGTCGACCAAGATCTTTGATGCGCGGGGCATGACCGGGCATCATCTTGGGGTCGAGGCGCGCCATCTGCCCGACCATTTTTTCATCGAATACATCGATCCCGAAAACCGCGGCCCGTTTCGCCGCCGCCTGATCAAGTTGGTGGCAAAGCAGCTGGAGATGGTGCGCGTGCGCGTGATGACCCGGAACGAGGGCTCGCAGGAATTCTTCGCCGCATTGCGCGACTCCAAGGTTGAGGGTCAATGGTGGCTGATGCTCACCGCCAGCCTGCGCGACGAGACACCGGCGCTGGCCGCGCTGGAACGGACCGGTCTCGCCGAGGGCGACGAGTTCATGATGATGGTCGAAAGCGCGGCACGGCAGCTGAACGGCGAAGTCGATCTGATGCAAGTGAAGGCCGAGATCCTGAGCGAGCAGTCCGCCAGCAAGGCGTCGCCGGAAGTACGCAAGAAGCTCGAGAGCGAGTTCAACGAGATCGTCGCCGAGAACGCGTACGACAACATCGCAACCAAGACGCAGCCGGGCGAGTATCTGCTATTGAAGGATCGCGCCAAGCCGGCGGCGGAAGTCATGGACCAGCTGAGCGCGGCGGCACAGCGCATGTCGATTCCGCCGGCCGAACTGGGCTTGGCGGCAAAGACCGTGGCGATGGAAAGCCTCGACGGCGATTTCAGCCAGGCCAACATCAACGGGGTCGTCTACGACCTGCGGCACGATCCCGGCAAGCCGATCAAGCAGTGGGAGCTGGAGCCGCAGCCGGAATCCTGGATCAAGCCGGTGATCCGCGGCGCGGCGGCGGCGCTCGGGATAAAGCCCACTAAAACAGATCGCTAGCGTCCTTGAGCCGCGGCCATTGCCGGTCGCGTGCCGACAGCGTGGCGCCGGCCCGCAGCGCCGCCGGCCAGGCAATCGCCAGGTCCGGATCATCCCAGGCAATGCCCCGCTCCGATTTCGGTTCGTAGCCGCTGGTCACCTTGTAGGTCACCATCGAATCGGGCTCCAGGGTCATGAAGCCATGCGCGAAACCCTCGGGCACGAACATCTGCCGGCCATCGCCGGCCACCAGCTCGACCGCGACATGCTGGCCGAAAGTCGGGGAGGCGCGCCGCAGATCGACTGCGACGTCGAGGATGCGGCCGCGCAGGGTCTGCACCAGCTTGACTTGCGCGAAGGGTGGCATCTGATAGTGCAGTCCGCGCATCGTGCCGACCGGGCCGGAGAGCGACTGATTGTCCTGGATGAAGGGCCGGTCGCCCAAGATCGGCCGCCAATCCGCGTCCTTGTAGGATTCCATGAAGAACCCCCGGCTGTCGCCGTGAACCTTCAGCTGCACGAGCTTGACGCCGGGCAAAGCGAGATCGGTAATCTGCACGAGCGGGATCATCCCTGAGGCTTTGACCGAGTGATTAGTCGACGACCGAGCGTTGCACAAGCTGGAATCAGGGCCTTGGCGGGTTGTCGGGCAGCTTGTATTGAGGTGAGGCGGGAACCGCGCAGGGGGAAAAAGTCCCGATGGCCTTCGGCCGCTTTCGAAAACTGTTCCGGCGCGAGCCGACGCGGCAGGAACTCTATCTGCAGCTGGCCCGCGGCCTCAACATCGAGCGGGACTACCAGAGCTGGATCGAAACCTGGGAGGACTATGGGCCGACCCGGGCCTCGACTGCGTCGTTGCCGCTGACCATCCTGCTTGCCGGTTCGGAGCGCGACGACGGCTATTGGGCTCGGGCGGCGCGGGAGCACGGGGTCGACATCGTCATGACCGCCGATATTTCCGAAGGTCGTGGGTTTGCCGAAATCCTGGCCGGCGTCCTTGAGTCGGCACGCGACTATCTGGCCGTGTTACGCCCCTCCGATCGGCTCTCCAGGACGGCCGTGCAGAGACTGAGCGCCGCTGCGACAGCGGTGCCCGATGCACCCGTCATCTTCGGGGACGAGGATCAGATCGATGCGAGCAGCCGGCGGTTTGCGCCGTGGTTCAAGCCGGATTTCGGCGATGACCTGTTCCTGTGCCAGAACGGCTTTGGTCGCGCGGTCTTTTTCAAAAAGGCTGCCTTGCGAGGCGTGACCCTGCCGTCAGTGGCCGGACTCGATGAAGGCATCTACACAGCCGCGTTGGAAGCGATATTGTCGTCCGGCCGTGATCCGCTCCACTGCCCTGGCATCCTGGTCCATGTGGGCGCCGATCCGGCCGTTTCGCCGAGAACGCGCGTGCTCCATCTGGCCGGCAGCACCCGCCGCCCGATCGTGGAGAGTTTTGTGACACGCCGCGCCTCATTGCCTGGCACGCGGGTCGAAGGGCCGGATCCGTACGGCTTCCTGCGCCTGCGTCATCCGTCGCCGAATTCCGCGCCGCTGGTCTCCATCGTCATTCCGACGCGCGACCGCAAGGACCTGCTTGAGGCCTGCATCAACGGCCTCGACCGCGCGACCAGTTACCGCAACAAAGAGATCATCGTTCTCGACAACGACAGCGCGGAAGCGGAGACCAAGGCCTACTTCGCGGCCCTGTCGCAGCGAAGCGATGTGCGGGTCATCCCTGCGCCCGGACCCTTCAATTATCCGCGGCTGATCAATCTCGGCGCGTCCCATGCGCGCGGCGAATTGCTGATGACGCTCAACAACGACATCGAGGCGTTCGAGCCGGACTGGCTGGACGAGATGGTGAGCCAGGTCTCGCGCCCTGGAGTGGGGCTGGTCGGCTGCCTGCTGCTCTATCCCGACCGCAGCGTGCAGCATGCCGGCGTGATCATCGGCTTGAGCGGCGTCGCCGGCCACATGTATGCCGATGCCGCGCCGGACGATCCGGGCTATGCCGGGCGCATCTACGTGACCCAGGACCTGAGCGCGGTGACCGGTGCATGCCAGCTGATGCGGCGCTCGCTGTTCGAGCGGCTCGGCGGCCTCGACGAGCGTCACCTGGCGGTCGCCTACAATGACATCGATTTCTGCCTGCGGGTGCGCGAGGCGGGCCTGCGCGTGATCTACACGCCGCATGCGCGGCTGCTGCATCACCATTCCGCCAGCCGCGGCTCCGACATCCGGATCGAGCGCCTCGCCAGCTTCACCTGGGAGCGCGAATACATGCGCAGGCGCTGGGCGCATGTGCTGTTCGACGATCCGTTCTTCAATCCGAATCTGTCGCTGTCGGGAAAGCGTGGGCGCCTTGCCACCGCGCCGCGGCCGCGCCTCTACACGAAGGGCTAGGCGCCTCGATTCTGGGCTGCTTTGCCCAGGCGCGGCTCCGTCCCAGCCAGCAGCCGCTGAATGTTGGTGCGATGGCGCACGATCACGTAGAGGCCACCTGCAATCACCAGCAACCGATAGGGTAAGGGTTGCTCCAAGCCGCAGACGAGGGCGATCGCAATCAACGCCGCCAGCATCGAACTCAGGGAAACAATCCGAAACACGGCCAGCACGACGGCAAACACCGCCGCGGCGCCGACGCCGACCGGCCAGGACATCGCCAGCAATACGCCGAGCCCCGTCGCGGCGGATTTGCCGCCCGTGAAATTCAGCCAAATCGAATGGCTATGTCCCAACAACGCGGCAAGTCCGGCCAGGCAGGCGACCCAAGGCACCCAGCTTTGCAGATCAAGCGCTGTCGGCGGCGTGACGAACGGCAACGTATAAAGCCAGCGGGCCAGGAGGATCGCCGCCACGCCTTTCAGCACGTCGACCAGGAGCACCACCAACCCAGGCCATTTCCCCAGGGTTCGCAAGACGTTGGTTGCCCCGGTGGATTTGGAGCCGTGCTCCCGGATATCGATGCCCTTAAGCAGCTTGCCGGCCCAATAGCCCGTCGGCGTCGAACCCAGGAGATAAGCGATCCCAAGTCCAACGACGCTCGCGATCCAGAAAACCACGGGATTCACCTCGACTAGGTCAGCAACGCCTTCAGGTACTGCCCGTAGGTCGAGGCCTTCATCTCGTCGGCCAGGCGCTCGAGCTGTCCGGCGCTGATGAAGTTGTTGCGGTAGGCGACTTCTTCCAGGCAGCCGATCATCTGGCCTTGGCGGTGGAAGATGGTCTGCACATAGTGACAGGCCTCGAGCCACGAATCGTGCGTGCCGGTATCGAGCCAGGCATTGCCGGCGCCGAGCTTCTCGACCTGCAACTGCCCCATCTCCAGATAGCGCTGATTGAGGTCGGTGATCTCCAGTTCGCCGCGCGCCGAAGGCTTGAGCTCGGCGGCGAGTTCGGACGCGCGCGCATCATAGACATAGAGGCCGATGACGGCCCAGTTCGATTTGGGCTTTTTCGGTTTCTCGACCAGGCGCTGCGGGCGGCCGTTGGCATCGAACTCGATGATGCCGTAGCGCTCGGGATCGGAAACCCGATAGGCGAAGTTGATCGCGCCGCTGGTGAGCGTGCTGGCGCGGGTCAGGCTCTGGTTGAAGCCTTCGCCGTAGATGAAGTTGTCGCCAAGGATGAGCGCGATCGGCTGGCCGTCGATGAACTCACGGCCCAGCAGCAACGCCTGCGCGATGCCCTCCGGCTTCGGCTGGCGGCAATAGGAGAGGTGGATGCCCCAATGCGCGCCGTCGCGCAGCAAATGGCGGTAGCGCTCCTCGTCCTCCGGCGTGGTGACGATGAGGATGTCGCGGATGCCCATCTGCATCAGGCTGGCGATGGGGTAGTAGACCATCGGCTTGTCGTAGAGCGGGATCAGCTGCTTGGAGACTGCCTTGGTCGCCGGATAAAGGCGCGTGCCGCGTCCGCCGGAGAGCACGATGCCCTTCATGATCCGCGGGCTCCTGTCGCCTTGAGGCCGAGCCGTTCCCCGCCGTAACGGCCGGAGCGGAAGATATCCTCCCACCAGTCCTTGTGGTCGATGTACCAGCGCACGGTGGATTCGAGGCCTTCAGCCAGCGAGCACGACGGCTTCCACCCGATCTCTGCGCGCACCTTCGAAGAATCGATGGCATAGCGATGGTCGTGTCCCGGCCGGTCCGCCACATGCTTCATCAGCGCGCGGCTCGGCTGGTTGCGCGGGACGGTGCGATCCACCAGATCGCAGATGATCTCGGCGATGTCGAGGTTGCGCCGCTGCTCCTCGGCGCCGATCAGGTATTTCTCGCCCACCGTCCCGAACGCGAGGACGCCGAGCAACGCGCGTGCATGGTCCTCGACGTGGATCCAGTCCCGCACGTTGGTGCCGCCGCCATAGATCGGCAGGTCCTGCCCCTTGAGCGCGCGGATGATCAGGGTCGGGATGAACTTCTCCGGAAACTGGTACGGCCCATAATTGTTGCCGCAGTTGGTGATCAAGGTCGGTATGCCGAAGGTGTGGCGCCACGCCGCCGCGAGATGATCCGATGCCGCCTTGGTCGCCGAATAGGGCGAACGCGGATCGTAGCGGCTGTGCTCGTCGAACCGCCCGTCGTCGCCGAGCGAGCCGTAGACCTCGTCGGTCGAGACGTGCACCAACCGGAAATTCGCGCGCGCCGGTTCGGGCAGGGACGCCATCTGCGCGCGGCTGGCCTCCAGCAGATTGAAGGTGCCGACGACATTGCTCATCACAAAGGCCTGCGGCCCGTCGATCGAGCGATCGACATGGGACTCCGCGGCCAGATGGATCACCGACTGGGGCCCGTGGCGCTGGAAGACACCGGCCAGCGCGGCGCGATCGCACAGGTCGACCTGTTCGAACCAATAGCGAGGATCGCCGGCCAGCGCCGCGAGCGCGGCCGGGCTGGAGGCGTAGCTGAGCTTGTCGAGATTGACGATCCGGCAGTCGGTCATATCCAGCAGCAGCCGGCATACGGCCGATCCGATGAAGCCGGCGCCGCCCGTCACCAGGATGGTGCGTCGCCCCAGCGCAGTTCGCAGGTCCCGCTCGGTCAGTGCCATTCTCCCGGATTGCATTGTTGGCTGCGGCATTCAGGACACGCTGGTTCATACCGTCGTTGCGCTGCGCCGTCTACACCGTGCGGGCGCAAAATTACCCTGGAATCGCAACAATTAAGGGGTCATTAAGCGACACTGCTTTGCTACCGCCTGCGACGGTTATGTCCTTGAATAACCTAGGGAGAGTGGGTACTAATCGGGTCACTGGGAATGGCCCGCTACGGCATCACGTCCGCCGGATGGGCCGCGTGTACAATTTGGGGTGCCTGGCGCGGGGCGGGTCGACATCCGCCGGGTCCAGGCAATGAGGATAATGGGATGATCCATGCGTGGGGACGGAAACGCCTGGGCGCGCGGACCGGCGCACAGGCCGAGCGGCCGCAGCCTCGCCGGATCGGGACTTCCCGATGCGTCTAGCCTGGATCGTTCCCGACGCTGATCCGGCGGTCGCGAGCTTCCGTTATCGCTGCCTCGTTCCGGCCTGGGCCCTGCAACAGGCCGGCCACGACAGCGTGATCTTCTCCGACCAGCATCCCGACCCGAATTCGTTCGATGCGTTGATCGTGGTGAAACAGGCCGGCGAGCGGCTGCATGACGTCGCGCGCGACTTCCGGTCGCGCGGCAAGCCGGTCTTCCTCGATCTCTGCGACAATATTTTCGTCCCCGGCTACGCGCAGCGGCGCGGTCCGGAACTGTCGGCGGAGAGCGCCGGTGATCTCGCGCGGCATGCCGACGCCTTCATAACCCCGACCCGCGCGCTGGAGCGCGTGGCGCGCCGTCACCTGGGTGAGGAGGTGGCAAGCTGGGTGGTGCCGGATGCAGCCATCACGCCCGATGCCTATCAGGCGATCTCCGCCTGGCTGCCGCAATCCGTCGCGCTGCCGGTGCTGGGTCCCTTTGCCGGCCGCGACCTGCACGACGGCGAAACCTTCGGCGTCGAATCCGACTGGCAGGTCGACCATCTGCCGGACGACACCGCGCGGGTGATCTGGTTCGGCCGCCACGGCAGCTTCCATTCCGATTTCGGCATGGGCCTCCTGAAGCCGGTGATCGCGGAGCTGGAGCGCGCCCACCGCGACCGGCCGGTCGAGCTGGTGGTGATCAGCAACAACCGGGTGCGGTTCGATGCCCTGACCCACGGCGTCAACATCTTCACGCGCTACGAAGCCTGGTCGAATGAACGCGTGTTCTTCGAGCTGTCGCGCGCCGATCTGTTCGTAATGCCGAGCGCGGCCGACCCGTTCTCGCTGTGCAAGTCGGCCAATCGCGCGGTCCTGGCGCTCGCCAACAACGTACCCGTGGTCGCGACCTATCTCGAATCGCTTGAGCCGCTGCGCGACGTGATGATGCTGGACGACTGGCGCACCGGCATCGACACCTACCTGTTCGAGCCGAACACGGTGCGCGACCATCTGGCGCGGGCGCAGCCCATCCTGGCACAGCATTTCAGCATCGAGGCGGTCGGCCGGCAGTGGAACGAAGTTCTCGGCGCCGGCCGCGCCGGATTGTCGGCACCCGGCGCCTATTGGCAACCGGCTGCCCAGATGGCCTAGGGCTGAGATCGACGCAGATGGCGAAGTCCCCCCAGAAAAAGCCGGGCCTGGTGCGTTCGATGCTGATCTCGCTGCGGGCCGTTCCGCCCTTGCAGCGGACCTTCGTGATCGTCGGCGTCTGCATCGCCAGCGTGTTCGAGCTGGTGGGCTTCGCCGCCATCATCCCGCTGCTGTCGGTGATGAGTCCGGAAACGGACATGACGATGGGTGGCCGGCGCGAGATGATCCACAACGCGCTCGAAAGCGCCTTCACCGCCGTCGGCCTGCCGATGGATCTGCCGACGCTGCTGCTCACGATCCTGCTGTTCATGATGATCAAGGCCGTCATCAGCATCGGCGTGACGCGCTATGTCGCCAGCGTCATGGCGCGCATCAATACCGAAGCGAGGCTCGATGTCATCCGTACGTTGATGCATGCGCGCTGGAGCTTCTATGCGCGCCAGCGGCTGAGCCGCCTGGTCTCGGCGGCGGGCGAGAGCTCGAACGCGGTGGGCGAGGCGTTCCAGCTCTCGATCGACATGATGACGGCGTTCCTGCGCATCGGCATCTATCTGCTGATCTGCTACGTGATCGCGCCGGCCATGGTCCTGGTCGCGGCCGGCGTGGCCGTCATCATGGCGGTCACCTATGGCGCCCTGGTCAGGCAATCCAAGCGCGCCGCCAAAGGCCAGAGCCGGGCGATGAGCCGCATGAAGGGGGACCTGACTGACGTCTTCATCGGCATCAAATCGATCCGCGCGATGGGCCGACAGGCCCACATGTCGACCCTGCTGTCGAAGGACAGCGAGGCGCTGGATCAGAGCATGCGGAACCGCGTGCTGTCCGCCGACTATGCGGAAGAGCTGCAGGCGCCGATCATCGCGATCTGCATGGTGCTCGGCCTGCTGGGCGGCAGCAAGCTGCTCGGGCTCGGCGGACATGAACTGCTGCTGGCCGCGATCCTGTTGGTGCGCCTCGTCAACACCTTCGGCTTCGTGCAGCGCGGCAGCCAACGGCTGATGATGGCGCAGGTCTGGCTGGCCTCGGCCCGCAGCCTGATCGCCGCGGCGGAATCGAGCCAGGAGCAGCTGACCGGGACGGTGCCACCCGATCCACGCGCGGGCGTGCGCTTCGAAGCGGTGTCGTTCAAGCATGCCGACGGCAAGGAGCTGCTGGACAAGGTCGATTTCGAAGTCGCGGCAGGCGGGATCACGACCCTGGTCGGCCCGTCGGGTGTCGGCAAGACCACGACGCTGGATCTCGTCATCGGCCTGCTGCCGCCGCGCTCCGGCCGGCTGCTGCTGGGCGGCGTCGACAGCACCGAGGTCGACCTCGCCAAGTGGCGTCAGGTCATCGGCTACGTGCCGCAGGACGTCACGCTGTTCCATGATAGCGTGCGCAACAACGTCGCCCTGGGCGAGGAGCGCTTCAGCGACGAAGAGGTCTGGCGCGCCTTGCGCGCCGCCGGCGCGGACGAGTTCATCGAGGCTCTGCCGGACGGCCTCGACCACGTGGTGGGTGAGCGCGGCCAGATGATCTCCGGCGGCCAGCGCCAGCGAATCGCGCTCGCGCGCGCCCTGTTGCATCGTCCGGCGATCCTGATCCTCGACGAGGCGACCGCTGGCCTTGACCGGGAAACCGAGGAAACGATCTGCACCCGCATCCGGGAGATGGTGGCGAGCGAAGGGTTGACGGTGCTCGCGGTCACGCACGGCGAGGCGTGGCGGCAGATGGCCGACCGGATCTACAAGATCGCCGACGGCAGCATCGTGCCGCTCGAGCCCGGCGCGCCGGCGGAAGTGGTGCCGATCTCCAAAGCCAACCCCGCTTTGAGCGCCTAGCCGGGTTCCCATGCCCAAGGTCCTCGTTATCGGCGAAACCGGGCAGCTGGCACGCTCTCTGGCCGCTTTGCGCTGGCCCGCCGGGTTTGACCTCGCCTTCGTCGGCCGCCGGCACCTGCCGGCTGCCGCGCCGGCTGCCGGGATCCGGGCGGCGCTCGAGAGCGAGAAGCCGGCCCTGGTGCTCAACACCGCAGCCTACACCGCGGTCGACCGCGCGGAGAGTGAGCGCGAAGCCGCGACGGCGCTGAATGTGGATTTGCCGCAGATGTTGGCGGAAGGCTGCGATACGCGCGGCGTTCCGCTGGTGCACGTCTCCACCGATTACGTATTCGATGGCGAGAAGCGCTCGCCCTATCTCGAGACCGACGCGCCCAATCCGCTGAGTGTCTATGGCGCGACCAAGCTGGCGGGCGACCTTGCGATTGAACGGAGGGCGCCGCGCCGCTGGGCGATCCTGCGCACCTCCTGGGTGGTCAGCGGCACCGGCGAGGCCTTTCCGGTGAAGCTGCTGCGGCGGGCAAAGGCCGGCGAGCCGCTGCGCGTGGTCGATGACCAATGGGGCTGCCCCACCGCAGCGTCCGATCTGGCGCACGCCATGCAGAAGGTCGGTCTCCGCCTGCTGGAGGACGAGATAGCCGGCGTGTTCAATTTCCGCGGCGCTTCGGAGATGAGCTGGCACGGCTTTGCCGACCGGCTGCTGAGCGCGGCGGTGGAGGCAGGTTTGCCGCGGCCATCGCTGCAGGCGATCAAGAGCGCCGATCTCAACGCGCCGGCGCGTCGCCCGGCCTATTCGGTCCTATCCTGTGCGCGCATCGGGCTGACATTCGGAATCGCCGGCGCCAAGATCGAGGACGAGATCGAGCACATGGTGCGGGACGCTCTCGCCGCCCAACCGGATTGAGGCGCGCGCCGAGTCGATGGCGCGTCGATGCTTGCCATTCGTCGCGCTTCCGCCGAGCAAAGCGCCAATAGCGGCGTGATCGCTGTCGAAAACGGCGCATAGCCGCTTTGAAAGGGCACTTGCCGATCTCGGCGGCAAGTTTCCTGTTGCGGGTGACCTGGGTTGGGCATATCCTCAAAGGAATGAAAAATTCCGCACAGTGAACATGCGGGGTGGTCGCAGGGAGAGGCGGCCGCAGAACAGCGAACGAGCTGCTTGCGCAAAGCTTGGCACCGGCGGTGCCATCGTTGGGGGAGGTCAGTTCATGTCAACAGAAACGTCGACTCGGACTCCATCTGCGTCCGATCTGTCCAGTCGCATCGACGCGATGTACACCCGCGACAAGCTGTGGGCGTGGGGCTTCGTCGTCGCGCTATGGATCGTCGTGATCTTCGTGCTGCTGCAAGCGATCCCATATGCCAGCGCCGCCGTTTCAACGGCCAGCTGGATCGCCGCGATCGTGCTGCTGGTGTTCAACACCGGCTCGATCTTCAATATGGTGCGCCATTACGGTCACGACAAGGAGCGCATCTACGGCACCGACATCCGTCACCTCGACGCTGGCAAATAGGCGGGAACGGCCATGGCAAAGCAAGTCTACCAGCCCCCGAGACAGAGCGTTCCGGGGCAGTGGTTCGACGTCATTACGCTTCTTGTTCTGATCTTCCTGGCGCTGTTTCTGCCGGTCTGGCTGAAGATCGCGGTGCCGTCGCGCGTGGAAAAGCTCCCCGCCGGCGTCTCCTACGTCGCGGCGGAGGACGGCACCAAGACCTGGACCGGCCTCAGCTGGGAAGCGCTCGGGCAGAATCCCACGATGGCGCAGCAGTGGGAAAAGCTCGGCTACACGCCGGAAACCGCGGCCGACATCATCACCATGCCATTCGACTACTCGTTCGATTGGATAGGCATCATCGGCATGATCGTACTGATCGGCGGCTACTACATCTTCCTGCTGAAGCACTCCGAGAAGGAGTATCGGCAGGTCATCCAGGAAAAATTCGACTGATCCCGGTCGCCATCGCAGAGCACGGGCCGAACGTTGGACAGAGGGGCAGAACAACATGTGGCAAACGCTTGAGTGGATCGCCTGGGCAGCGTCAGCGCTCATCTTTGCGTGGATGGTTTATGACGGCTGGCGTACCGGCAATGCCTACAGCGAAGACGTGCTGCTGAGTTCGCGCGAAGGCGTGGACGAATTGCTGCACGACAAGAGGGAGGGTTGATCCATGGCCGAGCAATCGATAGGCCAGAGCGGCCAACCTGGCATCAATCTTCTCAAGGTCCTTGGGCCCGTCCACGTCTGGGCGCTTGGGGTCGGCATCGTGCTGGTCGGCGAGTTCATGGGATGGAACTACGCGGTCGGCAAGGGCGGCGCGCTTGGCTGCCTGATCGCGATGTGGGTGATCGGGTTGCTCTACACCTGCGTCGCCATGATCGATTCCGAGATCACCTCCACGGTGGCCGCCGCAGGTGGCCAGTATGCGCAGGCCAAGCACACGATCGGCCCGTTGATGGCCTTCAATGTCGGCCTTTACCTGGTCTTCGCCTACACCATGCTCGAGGCCGCCGACATCCAGGTGGTGGGCTTCCTGGTGCAGATCGGCGCGGCTGACCTGTTGGGACACGAACTAGGGGCGACGAACTGGCAGCCATGGGTCGTGCTCAGTCTCGCCATCCTGGCCTTGTTGAACTATCGCGGCGTCTTCATGACGCTGACGGTGAATTTCTGGATCACCTTTATCGCGTTCCTCTCGATCGTCGTGCTGTTCTTTGGCGTGAAGCCGTGGGCGCCCGGCGAGATCCTGCAGCACAAGGACCTGCTGACCGATCTGCCTTACGGCTGGCTCGGCGTCTTTGCCGCCCTGCACTTCGGTATCTGGTTCTACCTCGGCATCGAAGGCACCTGCCAGGCGGCGGAAGAAGTCCGCTCTCCGGGCCGCGCGCTCCCGCTCGGCACCATCACCGGCATCATCACGCTGCTGATCGCGGCGGGCCTCACCTGGTACGTGGCCGTCGGCATGCTGCCGTGGGAATATGTGGGCTGGGATCTCGAACTCGCGCCGCTCTACGATGTCGCCAAGATCTCGGGCAGCAAGTTCCTGCATATCTTCCTCTTCATCGGCACGCTGTTCTCGGCGATCGCCTCGGCCAACGGCTGCATCAACGACGCGGCGCGGGCCTGGTTCTCCATGGGCCGCGACCGCTATCTGCCCTCGTATTTTGCGGCGGTGCATCCCAAGTATCGTACGCCGTTCCGTGCGATCATTTTTATGATCCCGATCGCGATCGTGTTCGCCATCTATGTGCCGCTGGCGCAGATCATCACCTTCTCGATCCTGTCGGGCCTGTTGAACTACACCTTCATGCCGATCAACATGTGGATGTTCCGCAACAAGTGGCCGCTGGATACGATCAAGCGCGGCTTCATCCATCCGTTCCATCCGTTGCCGGCGATCGTGCTGATGGTCCTCTGCATCGCGACCTTCTTCGCGATCTATCTCGGCTACGGCAACCAGCTCCTGGCGATGATGCTGTTCTATATCATCGCGTCAGTCTGGTTCGTGGTCTTCCGCTACAAGTATGTCCGCCGGGGCGACCAGTTCACGATGCCCTGGCCGAAACCGCGCGGGTATTGACAGACCGGCCACTGTGCCATCGAACTGAGGAATCCCGCGGCCTGACCCGGCCGCGGGATTTCTGTTGAGGGAGACCGGGTTCCGTTCGATGGCGTTCCGCTACGACATCGCCGCCCTTTGCGCGGTATTCATCCCGGCGCTGTGGCTGATCTATCGTCGTGCCCGCGCCCGCCAGGTGGCCGCCCGCGCCGCCTATTTCGACGATTGCCGAACTCTGTTCGAGGATTGCCGAGTCGTGACGCACGGCACCGACTTCCCGGTGCTTGAAGGCCGTCGCGGTGGCCATCGATTTCGCCTCGAGCCGATCGTCGATCATATGGCGGTGCGCAAGCTGCCGTCATTGTGGGTGAAGGTCAACCTGCTGGGTGATCTGCCCGTTCCGGGCGCGGTCGACTTCCTGGCGCGCCCGCTGAACACGGAGTTCTACTCGCCCTCCGCCAGCCTGCCGCATTCGCTGCGAATCCCGGCCGGATGGCCACAGCACGCGACGCTGCGCACGGACATCGACCATCCGTCCCTGCCGATCGACCTCCTGGCGGCGCACATGCACATCTTCGATGATCCGAAGACGAAGGAGTTGCTCGTTACGCCCCGCGGCGTGCGCATCGTCTACCAGGCGAGTCAGGGTCAACGGGCCTACTACATGGTGCTGCGGCAGCCGGAGTTCGGCGATCCGCGGCTGCCGGCGAAGCTCGCGTTGCAATTGCTCGATCAGGTCGTGGCCGTCTATAGTTCGGCAGCGGCGACAGCAAGAGCGTGAGATTCGTGGCGGAACGAAACATGACGGCGAAGCCACAGAACCCGGGCACAGCGACAAAGCCACCGCTCCATCCCTATTGGGTGCTGTTGATCGCTATCGTTCTGCCGGGTGTCGGCCAGGTATTGAACAACACGCCCGCCCGCGGCGTCATGTTCCTGTTCTTCATCATGAGCCTCGGTTGGGTCACGATGCACTTGGCGCCGTCCGATGCTTCCTTCGTCGGGCGCTATGCGGGCGGGTTCCTGATCTACGCGATCTCGATCCTCGACGCCTACAAGTGGGCGCGCTACCGCTGGGCGTTCTTTCATCGCGACCAGGCAAAGACCGACGCAGCCTGATCAGCAATCGAGCGTGTTCTGCCGCTCCCACTCGGTCAGGTGCCGGGTGTAGGAGTTCCATTCGGTTGTCTTCATCGCGCAGTACGAGTCGACGAAGCTGTCGCCGAAGTAGGCGCGCAGCGCCTTGCTTTTCTCGGTCGTCCGGATCGCGTCGAGCAGGTTGAGCGGCAGCTTGCGGCCGCCCTTCACCTTGTGGCCCTCGGTATACATGTTGATGTCGAGGCGCTCACCCGGATCGCGCTTGTTGTCGACGCCGTCTAGTCCCGCCGCCAGGATACCGGCCTGCAGCAGGTACGGGTTGGTGGCGCCGTCGGCGAGGCGCAGCTCGAATCGGCCGGCATCGGGGATGCGCACCATGTGGGTCCGGTTGTTGCCGGTGTAGGTGATGGTGTTGGGCGACCAAGTCGCGCCCGAGGTGGTGCGCGGCGCGTTGATGCGCTTGTAGGAGTTGACCGTCGGATTGAAGATCGAGCACAGCGCCTCGGCATTGTACATGATGCCGCCGAGGAAGCCGTAAGCCAGCTTGCTGAGGCCGAGCTCGCCCTTCGAGTCCGCGAACAGGTTGGTCTTGCCGCTCTTGTCCCACACGGAGACATGCGCGTGACAGCCGCTTCCGGTCAGATTCATGAACGGCTTGGGCATGAAGGTCGCGCGCATGCCGTGCTTCTCCGCGATCGAGCGCGCCATGTATTTGAAGAACACGTGCCGGTCGGCAGTCAGCAGGCAATCGTCATAGTGCCAGTTCATCTCGAACTGGCCATTGGCGTCCTCGTGATCGTTCTGGTACGGCTTCCACCCCAACCTGAGCATGGCATCGCAGATCTCGGTGATGACGTCGTATCGCCGCATCAGGGCCTGCTGGTCGTAGCACGGCTTCTCCTGGGTGTCGGCGGGATCGAAGAGGCTCTTGCCATCCGGCGTGATCAGGAAAAATTCGCATTCGACGCCGCTTTTCATCCGCTGGCCGTTCTTGGCGGCGCGGGCGACCATCTTCTTCAGCTGCGCACGCGGGCTGTCGGCAACTTCCTTGCCGTCCATCCACAGGTCGCTGGCGAGCCAGCCCACTTCCGGCTTCCACGGCAGCTGGATCAAGCTGTCGGGATCGGGCCTGGCGAACAGGTCGGGATGCGCCGGCGTCATGTCGAGCCAAGTGGCAAAGCCGGCGAAACCAGCGCCGTCGCGCTGCATGTCGCCGATCGCCGCGGCCGGCGCCAGCTTGGCGCGCAGCACGCCGAACAGGTCGGTGTAGCTGATCAGGAAATACTTGATCTTTCGCTCTTTGGCGATTTTGGCAAGATCGGCAGTCACGGTGAGCCTCCCCTCGGACTTCGGTTTTCTGATCCCCTGAGTGCAAGAACGCGACGTTACATCCCGCTCTTGCCCGGTATCCAATTGGTTCCGGCGAGCGGCACGCCCGCCATGGCCGCCGCTTCGACGGTCAGCGCGACCAGGTCGTCCGGCTCCAGATTGTGCACGTGGCTCTTGCCGCAGGCGCGCGCGATGATCTGCGTCTCCATCGTCAGCACGGCCAGATAGTTGGCGAGGCGCTTGCCGGCCTTCACCGGATCGAGCCGCTTGGCAAGCTCCGGATCCTGCGTGGTGATGCCGGCGGGATCGCGGCCTTCATGCCAGTCGTCGTAGCAGCCGGCGGTGGTGCCGAGCTTCTTGTATTCCTCTTCCCAATGCGGGTCGTTGTCGCCGAGCGCGATCAACGCGGCGGTGCCGATCGCGACCGCGTCGGCGCCCAGCGCCAGCGCCTTCGCCACGTCCGCGCCGTTGCGGATGCCGCCGGAGACGATCAGCTGCACCTTGCGGTGCATGTCGAGGTCCTGCAGCGCCTGCACGGCGGGGCGGATGGCGGCGAGGATCGGCAGGCCGACATGCTCGATGAACACGTCCTGCGTAGCGGCGGTGCCGCCTTGCATGCCATCCAGCACCACGACGTCGGCGCCGGATTTCACTGCCAGCGCGGTGTCGAAATACGGCCGCGTGGCGCCGACTTTCACATAGATCGGCTTCTGCCAATCGGTGATCTCGCGCAGCTCCTGGATCTTGATGGTGAGATCGTCGGGCCCGGTCCAATCCGGAT
>DATEOK010000253.1:0-2181 GCA_035274225.1 Dongiaceae bacterium | reverse complement strand
AAGGCCGTGACCGATTCCACGTTCGCCTTCGAGACCAACAGCGAGCCCGGCCAGTTCGTGCCGGTGCATATTCACCCGACGCAGGATGAGTTCATCCTGGTGCAGGAGGGCGTTCTGGACCTCAAGCTCGATGGCGTCTGGGTGCAGGCCAAGGCCGGCGATCTGGTGCGCCTGCCGCGCGGCATTCCGCACGGCTACTTCAACAAGTCGGACAAGCCGGCGCGGGCGCTGTTCTGGGTGTCGCCGATGCAGAAGCTCGAAGCGCTGTTCAACCAGCTGCACAATCTGACCGACCCCGCAGAGGTGGTCCGGATTTCCGCCCAGCACGAGGTGGATTTTCTGCCGCCCGAGGCCAACGAATAGTCCTTGGCGGCAGCCGTGTTGCGGCCATCCTTCGAGGCTCGCTCTGCTCGCACCTCAGGATGACGTCCGGCTCCTTCCTCGTCATTGCGAGCGAAGCGAAGCAATCCATGTCTCGGCGCAGGGATAGATGGATTGCTTCGCTGCGCTCGCAATGATGGGGTGGACGGCCCCCGAGCGGCATCGATGTGCCAGACTGGCGATATTGAGTCGAACCAGACAAAGGGGACCGTCCATGGCGAAGATTAGCACGATTGGGTTGGATTTGGCCAAGAACGTATTTCAGGTCCACGGGATTGATGCATCGGGAGCTGTTGTACTGAAGCGGCAGCTCAGGCGAGCTGCGGTCGAGAAGTTTTTCGCGCAGTTGCCACCATGCCTGATTGGCATGGAAGCGTGCGGAAGCGCGCATCATTGGGCGCGGGTGATCAGCAGCCATGGCCATGAAGTGCGACTGATGCCGCCGGCCTATGTCAAGCCCTACGTCAAGCGCAACAAGAACGATGGGCGGGATGCGGAAGCGATTTGCGAGGCGGTGAGCCGGCCGACGATGCGCTTTGTTCCGGTGAAGAGCGTCGAACAACAGTCTGCGTTGGCGGTTCACGGCACCCGCTCCTTGCTGGTTCGCCAGCGGACGATGGTGGCAAACGCCTTGCGAGCAGCACTGAGCGAACTCGGGATCGTGGCCGCGCAGGGATATGAGGGGCTGCGCGAACTGATGACCAGGCTCGAACAGGCGAGCGACGAGATTCCGGAGAACATGCGTTGTGCCCTGTTGCTGCTCGCCAAGCACTGGCAGGCGCTCGATGCCGATGAGCGCCTGCTCGAACGGCAGATCGGCAAGGCCGCCCGGAGCGATCGGGACGCCAAGCGCCTGATGGGGGTTCCCAGCGTCGGCCCGATCATCGCCACCACGGTGTTAGCCAAGGTGCCCGATGCGAAGGTGTTTCGCTCCGGTCGCGACTTCGCGGCCTGGATCGGGCTCACCGGCAAGGACCACGGCACTGGCGGCAAGCATCACCCCGGACGGATCTCCAAACAGGGGGACCGTGCGTTGCGGGCGCTACTGATCAGCGGCGCCAGCGCTCATCTGCGGCAACAGAAGAGGCGCGGCGTCACCGATCCGTGGCTGCGCGATCTTTTGGCGCGGCGACCCTACAAGGTCGCTATGGTCGCCTTCGCCGCCAAAACCGCCCGCATCATCTGGGCCATGCTGGTCAAAGGAGAACCTTACCGCGACCGCGCGATCGCGCCGGCTGCTGCCTGATTGAAGGGCGACAGCCGACGCGCTCGCGCTCATTCCTATCGGAAGGGCATATCAAGGTGTGATGGCAAATGGTCAGGAAACCGGGATCGAAACACTCCGACACGTCATCGCGCGTCATAGCGCGCCGCAATGATTGGAATTCGATCCGCGATCTCCATCAGGGCCCGCGGTCAATGGCCGCATTCAGAGGCCGTATACATGACCGCTCCCCGATCCATTGCCGAAGCACCAAAAAAGCCCTTGCCGAGAGGGGGCCGTCCATACATGACGGGGATAGAGCATCGCTCGTTCTCAAACCACGCCTTGCGTGCTACAGCCTATTTCGTGCAATCACCGGGCGACTGAACTTTGGCCAAGGCAAAACGCGTTCAAAAATGGCAGCGTGACCCCGAGGGGATGCGGATCCGCATTATCGAGGCCGCCAAGCAGGAGTTCGCCGCCCATGGCCTGGCCGGCGCACGCGTCGACCGCATTGCCGCCAATGCCGGCGCCAACAAGCGCATGCTGTATTACCACGTCGGCAACAAGGAAGACCTCTATCTCGCCGTGCTCGA
>DATEOK010000252.1:0-15821 GCA_035274225.1 Dongiaceae bacterium | reverse complement strand
AAGTACATATCCCGGTGATAGAAAGCGGTTAAAAAACTCTTTAGATCGCTTGAAGACTTTCGACGAATTTGCATAAAATCCAATCACGTTGTGACCGTTGTTAAATCTCAGCTCGGGCGGTCGTTTCCAAGCAACGTGGCGGGGCCAGAACTAAAAAAGAAACTTGGCCCATCTCGACACAAACCACGTTTAAAGGGAGCTTGAGATGACGAGGCTACGGGGATTCTTTACGCGCGTGCGTAAGGACGAAAAGGGCGCGACGATGATCGAGTACTCGATCTTGATCGGGCTCATTACCGCGGTTGTAATCGGGTTCATCGTCGGAATGGGCGGATTCGTTTCCGGCGCATGGTCTGCTCTTTGCACCGCTGTCGATACGTCGACAAGCATCGGCTGCGATTCCAATTGAGGTAACTCTCTACAGCCATAGGCGAACATCGACCGGCGCGCGGACTGACACGACTGAGACATCAGTTGTGGGTTCCGTGCCGCGTCGGTGGTCCCCTCTTGGCATCGGAATCGATTGAACGGGACCAGTTGTCCCAGCTCGTCTTGTCGTATTGAGGGCCGCAATTATGAAGGTGCGTCCGCTGATCGTGCTGGCGTTGGCGCTTTTCCTGGCGCTGGCTGCAGTGTATTTCGCGCGAATCTGGTTGTCCCATCAGTCGGGAAACAGCGCCGCTTCGAACCAGGCGCCGGTTGTCAAGGTGGTGGCCGCGGCCACTGCGTTGAAGTTCGGTGACCGGCTGGCGGCGGAGAATCTCAGGCTGATCGATTGGCCGGCCGGGAGCGTGCCCGAAGCCACATTCAAGTCTATCGACGAATTGCTGGGTCCAGAGCCGCGCGTTGCATTGCAGGCGATCCAGCCCAACGAGCTGATCCTGGCCAACAAGGTCACCGGCCCGGGGCAGCGCGCATCGCTGTCGGCCGTCATCAGCACGGGCATGCGGGCGATGACCATCCGTGTCAACGACGTGCTGGGTGTGGCCGGCTTCGTGCTGCCCGGCGACCGTGTCGACATCATGCTGACGCGCGAGATCGTCCAGAACCAACCTGTCACGAATGTCCTGCTGCAGAACGTGAAAGTTCTCGGCATCGATCAGAGGTCGGACCAGCAGTCCAACAACCCGGACGTCGTGAAGGCCGTCACGATCGAGGTTACCACCGAACAGGCGCAGAAGATCACCTTGGCCGCGACGGTCGGCAAACTGTCGCTCGCGCTGCGCGACGTCAGCAACGTCGAGCTCGCGCCGGTGAAGCCGGTCTCCATCGGCGATCTCGGCGTTGCCGAGGCCATCGGCACGGTCGAACCGAAGCCGGAAGAGAAAAAAGTCGAAAAGCCGGTGGTGAAGATCCTGCCGAAGCCGAAGAGCGACATGCCCAGCATCGGCATTACCCGCGGGACGGCGCGCCAGGAATACAAGGTCAACAAGGAGGGCACGGTGCTGCAGCCCGGCTCGTCGTACGAGCCGCCGAAAAAGGCGGCCGACGAAGTGCCCGTGTCGCCGCCAAACGTGCCGAATCCGGTCTCGTTGCCGACTGCCGCCGCCACTTCGTCTTGACGGCCGGGGCGTGCATTCGGCGACGGGGCGATAGTTGAACTGAGAATTTTTGGGGGGCCAATGTTCAAGTTTCTCGAGAAGATGGCGTTAGGGCTGGTCGTGGCGATCGCCCTGGGCCTGCACGGCGGTGGCGCCTGGGCGCAGGTGGCGGTCGACGCGCTCAATGCCGACCAGATCAACGCCGGCGAATTCGTCGTGCCGATCAACAAGTCGCAGGTGCTCAAGGTTGATCAGCCCTTCAGCGAGCTGCTGATCGGCAACCCGGAGATCGCGGACGTCGTGGCTCTGACCAATCAGACGGTCTACGTCCTCGGCAAACAGCTCGGCACCACCAATCTCACGATCTACGGCGCGAAGCGAAAGCTTCTGGCGGTGCTGGACCTGGTGGTTTCGTACGATGTGGAATCGCTGAAGGCAAAGCTCCACGACGTGTTGCCAGGGGAGGTCATCGAAGTACGCACCGTGAACGGCGGCATCCTGTTGAGCGGAAAGGTCAGCAATGAAACCTCGCTCAGCGACGCGCTGGCGATCGCCGAGCAGTACGCACCGAAGTCGGTCACCAACGCGATGAGCGTCCAAGGCAGCCAGCAGGTCCTGCTGCAGGTCAAGTTCGCCGAGGTTTCGCGCAACGTCGCTCGGCAGCTCGGTATTGGACATGACTTGGCCGTCACGGGCGACCTGGCCTTTCGTCTCGTCACCTCCTCCGCGCTTCCGTTGGCGCTCGGCCTGCCTTCGGGTGTAGCGACACTGGATACCGGCGGGAATCCCGACCTCAGTGTCACGTTCCAATCGCTCGAGGATAGAGGGCTGGTCAAGACGCTGGCCGAACCGAACCTGATCGCGCTGTCGGGCGACACTGCCAATTTCCTGGCGGGCGGTGAGTTCCCGGTGCCGGTGGCACAGGACGACAATACCATCACGGTCGAGTTCAAGGAGTTCGGCGTCGGACTGAGCTTCACGCCCACCGTCATCGGCACCGATCTCATCAACCTGATCGTGGCGCCGGAAGTGAGCCGGATCGATCCCACCGTGTCCGTGTCGACGGTGACGGGCCTGGATGGCGTGGGCATCTCGGTTCCCGGACTGTCGACCCGCCGCGCCAAGACCACGATTGAGTTGCGCGACGGCCAGAGCTTTGCCATCGCCGGCCTGCTGCAAGAGGACTACCAGAACGCAATATCGGGCGTGCCGTGGCTGGCCGACATTCCGATCCTGGGTGCGCTGTTCCGCAGCACCGGATTTCAGCGCAACGAGACCGAGCTGGTCATCCTGGTGACGCCGCATCTGGTCAAGCCGGCGCAGTCGATCGCCGAGCTGACCGCGCCGACCGACCGGCTGGTGCTGCCTTCGGACACCGACTTGTTCCTGTTCGGCCGGACCGAAGGCGAGAATTCCGGCGCGGCGGCGACGACGGCGGGAGCAGCAGCGGCGGTGCCGGGTGCTGGAGACACTTTGAGCCAGGGGCAAGGCGGCTTCGCCGGTCCCTACGGTTACATCACGGAATGAGGGGAGCCATGGTAGAAAAAATTCGAACCGGATTGTCGCTTGCTCTGGTCGCGATCGCGGTGACTGCTTGCACCCCGTCGATGTACAGCGACTCTACGACACCGGCCGTGGGCTACGGCAACGCGGTGCGCCAGAACTCATCCGTCATGATCGTCGATCCGCAGCCGGCCACAGCAGCCAACACCCAGATCGATTTCGACGGACGGCGGGCTGACCTGGCGATCGAGCGGTATCGCCAAGGAAAGGTGATACCGCCGGTGGAGCTCAAGACCAGCAGCGTGCTTGCGCAATAGAGGTTTGGGCGGAGGATTGCGATGAGGATATTCGGCGTATCTCATCGAATTGGCCGGCTCGGCCGGCGTCTGGCGCGGGATGAAGGCGGCGCCGTGCTGATCTATGTGTCGATCGCGCTCACCGTCTTCATGGGTTTCGCCGCCTTGGTGATCGACGGCGGCCGCCTGTTCACCTTGGATACGGAGATGCAGTCGGCGGCGGACGCTCTGGCGCTTGCAGGGGCGGCGGAGCTGGACGGCAATACCGACGCGATCACCCGCGCCGATGCGGCCATGACGAACCTGGTCCAGAACAACCAGACCTTCGGCAACGGCGCGGCGGCGATCACGGCCTACAGCCGACGGTTCTTGAACGCGCTGCCGGCCGACGATGCGCCGCTCTCGGACGCCGACGCCTTCGAGACGACCGACCCCGCGGATGCCCGGTTCGTCCAGGTCAGCCTGACCGATGACAACGACCGTTCCATCGATACGATGTTTGCGCCGGCGATCGGGGGCAACTCGACTGCGCCCGCGGATGCCGTCGCCATCGCCGGCTTCACGTCCGCGGTCTGCAAGTTCACGCCGCTGTTCATGTGCAATCCCTATGAAGCCGATGGTATCGATACTCTGCCTGAATTCACTGCCAAGGTGGATACTGCGGCAGAACGCCGGAAGATCATCGCTCTGCATAGAGCGGGCAACGGTGCGAAGTATGCCCCTGGCAATTTTGGCTTTCTCCAGTCCGTGTCCGATGACACCAAGTTCAGGGAATCTCTTGCGAAGGTCGATCCAGGAGCGTGCTTCCGGAAGGATGGCGTCGAAACAAAGACGGGCAGCATTGTCTCCGCGCGCCAGCCTTTGAACTCACGCTTCGACCTGTGGGAAGGCAGCTTCAACAATCCAAGCAAATACCGCAACAACTCGGCCTATCGCCCAGGGCAAAATGTAACAAAGGGATATACCGCCAAAAATTCCGGCAGCGTATGTAACCCGGACCTCGATACCACCGAAACCAAAGCTATCCCGTTTCCGGTCGACAGTGTGATCGGTACCAATCGAATGGGCAATGGCGACTGGGGCGGCAAGTTCAATACCTATTGGAACATCAATCATCCTGGAGTCTCCATACCGAATGGCTGGAGCAGCACCAGCCTTCCATCTCGCTATGACGTTTATCGATGGGAGATCAACACCAGTCACATCCCCAACAACTCGCCCACCGGCGAGAATGGGCATCCGGAATGCAGCAGCAGCGCAGTGAATGACAATCCCGACCGCCGCGTCATTTATGCGGCCGTTATCAACTGCACTGCGGCTGACCTTCAGGGTGGATCGGACGAGAACGTTCCGGTCGTGGCGTTCCTCAAGATGTTTATGACCCAGCCGATGACCAAGGAACCTGGGCACACCAAGGATGACGAAACAGCCGATGCCGACAATACGCTTTTCGTCGAAATGATCGACGTGGTGGCGCCCGGGACCGACGACGCGGTCGTCCACGACATCGTGCAGCTCTACCGATGAAGAGCTGGCTGACATCGCTGGTTGCCGGACTCCGAAGCAACGAAAGCGGCGCTGCGCTGGTGGAATTCACGCTGCTCGCGCCTTTTCTTCTGTTCCTGGCGCTCGGCATGTCGGAATTCGGCCGGTTCCTGTACCAGTATCAGCTTGTCCTCGACGGACTGCGCGACGGCGCCCGCTACCTCGCGAGGCTTCAGGATCCCACCGATGCTACGAACCAGACGAACGCCGCCAATCTGGCGGTGACTGGCACCATCGATGGCACGGGCGCGGCGCGCGTCGACGGCTGGACGGCGGCGGATGTTGAGTTTGTTGTCGAGGATCTCGATGTCGACAACTCAGCCGGTACCTATAGGGGTGGCGCCACCATCCAACGCGTCCAGGCGACAACCACCTTTGACTATGATGATGTCGGATTCCTGGGCGCGCTTGGTCTTCCCGCGCTTTCGATCGACGCGACCCACATGCAACGGGCGATCGGGGAGTGATGCGATGCGCGCGTCGTTCGCCTCCATCGCCCGCGACCAGACCGGCACGACAACGATCGAATTTTCGATCGTGATGGTGCTGTTCTTCCTGTTGACGTTCGGATTGGTCGAATTCGGATTTCTGCTGTTCCAGTGGAACAGCGCCGTCAAGGCCGCGCAGTTCGGCGCCCGCATGGCCGCGGTTTCCGATCCGGTGTGGACCGAACTTCTCGGGCTGACGGATTCCGGAACCCCGGGCGGTCCCTGGACGACGGCCTACAACGTCACATGCAGCGGAACCGACGCCACCGGCAGCGCCGGCGAATGCGGAGGCTCGAGCGCCGAATACGACGCCACCGCCATGCAGCGCCTGGTCTTTGGTCGAGGGGGCGGGACGACCTGCGGGGACATTGGAACCGATGGCGATCCGGGAATCTGCGACATCTTCGCAAGCATCACGCCCGAGAACGTCACCATCACGTACCAGAACACCGGACTTGGCTTTGCGGGCAGGCCCGGCGGCCCGGTCCCGACCATCACGCTGACATTGACCGGACTCACCTATGAATTCATCGGCCTAGAGGGCCTGCTGGGTTTCGGTGAAATAGCGATGCCGGAATTCACGGTCACGATGACCGGAGAGGATCTGAGCGCCGCCGCGGTGCCCTAGAGCGGTTGCCTAGCGGTTGAGAACACAGAGGCATGAACGTGAACGCAGTGGTTGAAACAAGAATTCGAGCGATCGTCCAGTCCGCCGAAACCGAGCACGATCTGCGCTCGGCGTTCGCCGGCTCTGCGTACGAGATCGGCGTCGTGCGCGGCCGGCCGCAGGACAGCTTGCCCGACCGCCTCGGTCCGCAGGATGTGCTGATTGTCGATGTCGACCTCAGCAACCGCAACGACATGGCCGGGCTGGAGCGCATTCTTGCCGGCGAAGCCAGGCCGACGGTGCTTGTCACCGCGCCCAGCGCCAGCGTCGAGGCAATGCGTCAGCTCATCCGACTGGGCGTTGCCGACTATCTGCCACAACCGATCGCTCACGAAGACGTCCTCTCGGTGATCCGGGCGGTGCGGGCGCGGGCGCGACCGGGCGGCGAGCGCCCGCAGCACGAATGCCAGGTGTTCAGCTTTGTCCGTCGTTCCGGCGGCATGGGGGCGACATCCCTGGCGATCCAGGCCGCCTACGAGCTGGCGCGGAGCCAGAAGGGTCAGTCGAAGCGCAAGGTGTGCCTGGTCGATCTCGATTTCCAAGGCGGCGCGGCTTGGCTGCATCTCGATGCCGAGCCGCTCCTGGATATTGCAGAGATCGTCCGCTCCCCGCACCGGCTGGACGCCGAACTCCTGGCGGCGATGACCACCCATCACCCGGCGGGCTTCGACATCATCTCGGCGCCGAACGGCAGCATGAACCTGGACGCCGTTCCGGCCGAGGTCGTCGGCCACCTCATGGCGCTGGCATGCGAGAGCTATGACTTCGTGATCGTCGATCTGCCGCTGACCTGGACCCGGTGGTTCAGCGAGATCCTCGCGGGTTCCAACCGGATCTTTCTGATATTGCAATTGACGGTCGTCGCAGTGAAGCAGGCGCACCTGTTCCTGGAACAGATCAAGGAGACGGCGGCCGCCCATACACCGCTGTCGGTGATTCTCAACCGCTTCAAACGGTCATGGTGGCGGCCAGGGCTGAAGGTGCGTGAAGTCGAGCGGGCGCTCGGCCACAAAGTGGATTTCTTCATACCGAGCGACTATCGCGTGTTCTCCGGAGCGGCGGATCATGGCGTGCCGATCGGCAAATTCCATTCCGGCACGCGTGCCGAACGCTTGATCGGCAAGATGATGCGGGGCGTCCTGAAGGTCGCCGCCGGCCGCCGCGTGACGTCATGAGTAGTTTTCAGGGGAGCGCCTCGATGCTGACCAGGTTCACAAGGCTTGCCGGCATTGGCGAGGCGAGGCCTAGCCCGACCGACGAGCCTGCCGCGCCGGACGCCACCGTCCTGGCCCAGGCGGAGATCGACGGCACCAATCGCGTCTACACCGAGGTCAAGGTCCGGCTGCATCAACGGCTTCTCGAAGAGATCAACCTGACCGTCATCGAGAAGCTGCCGCCCGAGGCGTTTCGCGAACAGACGGGAGCGCTGATCACCAAGCTGCTCAAGGCCGAGCGCGTCCAGTTGAACCAGCGCGAGCAGGCCCAGATCACCAACGATGTCATCGACGAGATGATCGGTCTGGGGCCACTTGAACCCCTGCTGAAGGACACGACCATCAACGACATACTGGTCAATACCCATCGCCAGGTGTTCGTAGAGCGGGGCGGGCGGCTGGAGCTCACGCCCGTAATCTTCCAGGACGAACGTCATCTCTTGCGCATCATCAGCAAGATCGTTTCGGCTGTCGGCCGCCGCGTGGATGAATCGCAGCCGATGGTCGACGCGCGATTGCCGGACGGTTCGCGCGTCAACGTCGCCATTTCTCCGGTCGCGATCGACGGGCCGCTGGTCTCGATCCGCAAGTTTTCCGCGCGACCCTTCACGCTGGAAAGCCTGGTTGCCAACGGTACGATGACGGTCGAGGTGGCGTCGCTCCTGCGTGGAATCGTGCAATGCAGGCTCAATGTGTTGATCTCGGGCGGCACCGGCTCCGGCAAGACCACGATGCTGAACGCGATGTCGCGCCATATCGACGGGCGCGAGCGGATCATCACGATCGAGGACGCCGCCGAACTGCAGATGCAGCAGATCCATGTCGCGCGCATGGAAACGCGGCCGCCGAATGTGGAGGGGCGCGGTGAGATCCGGCAGCGTGAGCTGGTGAAGAACGCGCTCCGCATGCGTCCGGACCGCATCATCGTCGGCGAGGTGCGCGGTGGCGAGGCATTCGACATGCTGCAGGCTATGAATACCGGTCATGACGGCTCGATGACCACGGTTCACGCCAACACGCCGCGCGATGCGCTCGGCCGTCTTGAACAGATGATCGGCATGGCCGACCTCGACCTGTCCCCGCGCTCGATGCGCACGCAGATCGCTTCGGCGCTTCATGTCGTGCTGCAGCTGCAGCGGCTCAGCGACGGCCGCCGCAAGCTGGTCAGTCTCACGGAAATCACCGGCATGGAAGGCGAGGTCGTGCAGATGCAGGAGATCTTCCGATTTGTGCGCCGCAGGACCGACACCGACGGTACCGTGCATGGCGAGTTCCGCGCGACCGGCATCCGGCCGCGTTTCATGGGCGAATTCCAGGCGCGCGGCATCGAGATGCCGCCCAAGGCATTCGATCAAGACCGGATCTTGGGGTAGGACGCGCCGATGCCGATCTACGTCACCTACCTGTTCTACGGCGCGATCTTCCTCAGCGTTCTGCTGCTGGTCGAGGGCATCTTCTATTTGCTTGCCGGGCCTGGGTCCGCCGTCGCAACGTCGCCGAACCGGCGCCTGCGCATGCTCGGCGCCGGCAACAGCCGCGAAGCAGTCATGGTGCAGTTGCAGCGGGAGCGGCCGCTGCCGGCAAGCGATCACACGCGCAATCCGGTGGAGTGGTTCCTGCTCCTGGTTTCGCAGTCCGGCGTGCGCCGTTCCCCCCGCGCGGTCGTTCTTACAATGGCGGCGATCGGTGGTGTCGCCGCGATCCTGCTTGCGACCGCCTCCAGGTCCGGTCTGATCGCCGGCATCGGCGCAGTGGTGTTCGGACTTGTCATTCCGGTACTGTTCCTCATGCTGAAACGCCAAGCGCGTTGGAAGGCGATGACGGCTCAGCTGCCGGATTCGATCGACATCGTGGTCCGCAGCCTGCGAGCGGGCCATCCGGTGCCAACGTCGATCGCAATGGTCGCGCGCGAGATGCGCGATCCGATTGCGACCGAATTCGGTCTGGTGGTCGACGAGATGACATATGGGCTGAATCTCGACACCGCTTTATCCAACCTGGCCCGCCGCGTCGGTCTCAACGACCTGAGGTTTCTGGTTGTTGCGGTGATGATCCAGACGCAGGTCGGCGGCAACCTCGCGGAGATCCTGAACGGGCTTTCCCGAGTGATCCGCGAACGGGGCAAGATGCGCGCCAAGATCCGGGCGCTCTCGGCCGAAGGCAGGTTTTCCGCGGGCCTGCTCTCGGTCCTGCCGTTCGTGCTGATGGCCGTCATCAACCTGATCGCACCGCAGTTCTACAGGGCGGTCTCCGACGACGAGGTGTTCTGGCCGATCCTGGGGTTCGGATTTTTCCTCATGGTGCTGGGTATCATCACCATGTACCGCATGGTGAATTTCCGTGTGTAGGGTGAACGGCGAATGAACCAGCTCCTCGACATGATCGGGCTTGTGTCCGGCGACGCGGTCAGGCTCGGCGTTCTTGCCTTGATCTTTTTCGCGGTTCTGCTTGGGGTCTATGGCGTCAATGCGTTGCTGTCGAGCGGCAGCGTCGTACGGCGCCGGATGGGCGCCGACGCCCCGCTTTCGCCCGGTTCCGGGCCGCGCATCGAATCCCTGAGCTATACGGACGAAGCTGCGAAGATATCGCCGTTCATCGGGCCGGTCATTCGGCACTTCGTGCCCACCGATATGGCGAAAATTTCGCTGCTTCGCCGGCGATTGGTGTGCGCGGGATTTCATCGACCGTCGGCCATCGGTTTCTACTATGCCGCCCGTATCGGGTTGGCGGTGCTCTTCGTCGTGCTGTTTGCGGTTGCCGCTCCCATCCTGTCGACGCGGATGTCCGACCGGTTTGTCCCGGTACTGGGGCTCGTCGGCGCGGCCGCTGCATTCTATTTTCCAGGCCTCTGGATCTCAATGCGGACGCGCTCGCTGCAAAGACAATACCGCGACGGGTTCCCGGACGCCCTTGACCTCCTGGTCGTCTGCGTGGAGGCGGGTTCCAGTCTGGACGCCGGCATCAACCGGGTCGGCCAGGAGGTCGGCCACGCTCATCCGGCGCTCGCGGAGAATTTCGCGATGATGTCATTGGAATTGCGCGCCGGCGGAACGCGGGCGGATGCTCTTCACAATCTCGCCGAGCGGATGGGCATCGACGAGGTGCGCTCGATGGTGACGCTGCTGCTGCAGTCCGAGGAACTTGGCACCAGCGTGGCCGACGCACTGCGGCTTTACGCCGACGACATGCGGACGATGCGGATGCTGCGGGCGGAAACCAAGGCGCAGGCGCTGCCGGTGAAGCTGGCGTTGCCGCTGGGCTTCTTCATCTTCCCGACAATGCTGATCGTGATCTTGCTGCCGGTGATGATCCGTATCTACCGGTTGATTCTGCACAAATAGGTGAGTCAGGGGGCGCACGATGATCCCGCTTCAACAACGAGCCGTCCTTGTTCTCCTCGCCGCTGCATTCCTCGGCGGTTGCAGCGGCATGTGGGAGGGCTCGCGCCCGCTGATCGCCATGGATGGGACTCGCATGGACGTTCAGGATCCGGTGAGCAACGGTCGGGCTTTGCTTGTGACGGGCCAGTATGGCTTGGCGATCGATGCGCTGTCGCGCGTCGTGCACGACGATCCGGCGAACGTACGCGCCCTGAACCTGATGGCCGAAGCATACGATCGTCTGCACCGCTATGATCTGGCGGACCGCTACCATGCCGACGCGCTTGAGATCGATCCCAATTCTGTCACGGCGCTGAACAACTGGGGCTTCTCGCTCCTGGTGCGCGGGGACAAGGCCCGCGCCGTCGAGTTGCTGCGGCGCGCGGAAGCCGTCAAGGGCGATCACCCGGTCGTTGTGGCAAATCTCCGGCTGGCAGGCGAAGACGCGACGGCGGCATCCGCGGCGCCGGCAGCCGTTCCGCCGGCTGGCGATGACGCGACCGAAGTCTCGCTTGGCAGGCACGTGACCCTGGTGCGCAGGACGGGGGTTCTTGTCCGGATGGCGCCCGGCGTACAGATGCTGCTGACGACCGCGCCCGTGGAGCAGGGAGAGCAGCCGGCGCTCGGGCAACTGGCCAGCGCGTCGGACAGCGCGCCGCTTCCCTATATCGTGATGCGGCAGGAGCCTGCCGACGTCGATTCCAGGGTCAAGGTTCTCGCTGCCTTGCAGCAGCTCCTCGATCCTTCTCCGTTCGCCGTCTTCCGCGACGTCGACGACTTCAAGCTGGCGAGCGGCATGGGCATGGGATGCGCCGTAGCCTCTCGCCAATCCAGCATGGCGTCCGGGCAATGGCCGATAAATTAAAATGGGGGCGATTATGAATCAGGTCAGTCGCGATCAATCGATTTGTCGGACCACTCGAACGATGCGATGGCGATCGCAGGCGTGGTGCCTGTTTGCGCTCATGACGATGGTGGCCGGATGCGCCGGCGGCGGAGCCGACCCGAAAGACGCAGTCGTGAGTGCGCCGACGGTATCGAGCGATGACCTGCTGACCGCGGCGGAAACCGACATCGCAGCACGGCGGTTCCAACTGGCGTATCAACGCCTGGCACGCCTCGATCAGGCGGCGCTCGCGACACCGCGCGCAAAGCTGGTGTCGGCTGAGGTGCTGCTTGGCCTGAACAGCCCGAAGGAGGCACTCACCCAGTTCCAGTCGATCCAGTCCGACCAAGCCTATCAGGCGCGGGCCTTCCAGGGCATGGGGCTGTCCTTGGTGGCGCTGGACGATCTCGCGACAGCGCAACCCCAGCTCGAGCGCGCGGTGGCTGCTGATCCAGACCTGTGGCGTTCCTGGATGGCCCTGGGCCGGATCCACGATGCAGAGAAGAATTGGGTCGAAAGCGAAGCGGCATACGGCAAAGCCTTGGCGCTACAGCCCGGCTCGTCGATTGTCGTGAACAACATGGGCATGTCGTTGATGCTGCAGCATCGCTATCCCGAGGCCGCGGTTACGTTCCAGCGCGCCTTGACCAGCGATCCGAGCATGGAGATGACCAGGGCCAATCTCCGGATCGCCTTGGCTTGGCAGGGTCGGTATGACGAGGCCATGATGGGAGCCCGGGCAGCCGGCAGGGCAGATGCGCTCAACAATGTGGGGTATGTCGCAATGTTGCGCGGCGATCAGGAAGCGGCGCAGAAATACTTCTCGCAGGCCCTGGAAAACAGTCCGACCTATCACGAGCGCGCCGCCAGGAACCTGGAGACCCTCAAACTGCTGGTGAGATCGAAGACGGCAAATCAGACGGGGATGGCGCCCGCCGGATCGCCGCCGCCGACCGAGTGACGCTTGCCTTGAAGCCTCGGCTGGTGTCCGCTCCGGCCCTGTCTATCTCGTCACCCTGGCGGGGTCGATGGAGCAATCGCAAAGTGATGCCAGCGCGAGGCAAGATGCCGCCAGGAAGGTTTCCGTGAGTTGCCTCCCTGATCTGAAGGATGTAGCGGGAACCACCGCCGCTGACGCGCGTTGTGCAGCCCATGAAGATGGCGACTTGGCGACAGCTCTTCAGGGCGACCTCAGACCAGATCAGCGATAGTGACCGGCGCATAGACCGGCAACGGCAGCACATCGCAGAACTGGCGCGCGACGGGCATGACACGGCGTTGGCGGAACGGGAGTTGAATGCCCTACTCACCAACAACCAAGTGCTGCGGGAGACCCAGCAGCGACTTCTAGACAGTAAGCCCGGGTCGGAGGCAATGGCCCGAGCCTAAGGCCAATAATCCCAAGCCGGAGTCGATGCGGGCCACAAGACGACTTCTCTGCCCGCCAGGGTCTGGCTACAGACGCACTCGCCTCGGCGCACGGGTGTCCCACCCATCAACATCAACTGGAACCACATCTGCAACACCGCGCAGCTTATCCACAGTATCCTCAGGAGCTGTGGATACGAGGGAGGAGCAATCCTATGCACGACAGGAATGCGAATGGATTGCTAGCGAGGTCGCCGGTCTAGTGCCGGGATTGGATGACGTGGCGCTCTGCCATACTCCCTGGCAATCGCTCGGATTGTGTCGATCGCTAATGAATTGAAGGAAGTCCTCATCGCCGATCGTGATGGTGCGAACGCCGTTCGCGAACGCGCCGAGAAAGAAAAACTTGGACGTCCCGCTGACGCCGAC
The DNA here is from genome assembly GCA_035274225.1 of Dongiaceae bacterium. Classification (GTDB taxonomy): domain Bacteria; phylum Pseudomonadota; class Alphaproteobacteria; order Dongiales; family Dongiaceae; genus Dongia_A. The sequence goes on along the minus strand of DATEOK010000252.1, from coordinate 2,504 downwards.
TTGGACGCCGTCCAAGATTCCGCCGATGTTCCACCGGCGAGAACTTGAATTCCACCAACGCTGACAGGAAGTTAGGTTTGGTGGGCGCAGCAGGACTCGAACCTGCGACCCGCTGATTAAGAGTCAGCTGCTCTACCAACTGAGCTATGCGCCCGCCCCATGGCAAGGCGCGGGGTATAGCAAAAGCATTGCGCTCTTGTCGATAGCCAAATTGTCCCGGATTTATCCCGCCGGCCCAAAGGCTTAGGGCGACCTTAAGACGACCGCAGAGCGGTCAGTCGTCGCCGCTGGTGCGCCGGCCGACCCGGTAGTCGCGCTGGATGTAGACCGCCATCAACAGGCCGAATCCCACCATCACGGTCATCATGGCGGTGCCGCCGTAGGAAATCAGCGGCAGCGGAATGCCGACGACCGGGATGAGGCCCATCACCATCGCCGTGTTGATGAAGAAATAGAGAAAGATGTTCATGGTGATGCCGAACGCCAGCAGGCGCCCGAAGTGGCTGCGCGTGCGCAGCGCGATGGCGAGGCCATAGACCACCAGCAGCGAATAGAGCGCCAGCACAAGCAGGCCGCCCACCATGCCCAGCTCCTCGCCCAGCATGGTGAAGATGAAGTCGGTGTGGCGTTCGGGCAAGAACTCCAATTGGGCTTGCGAGCCCTGCAAGAGCCCCTTGCCCCACGGCCCGCCGGAGCCGAGCGCGATCTTCGACTGCGTAATGTGATAGCCGGTGCCGAGGGCGTCCTGGTCGGGATCGAGGAAGGTAATGAGCCGCGCCTTCTGATAGTCGTGCAGCAGGCTGGAGTTCCAGGCAGCGACCGACCCGGCGATGCCGAGCGCGAACACGATCGCGAACTTCCACCATCGCACGCCGGCGACGAAGAAGACGGCCGCGCCCACCATCAGCAGCATGCCGGCGGTACCGAGGTCAGGCTGCTTCAGCACCAGGCCGGCGGGCAGCAGCGCCATCATCGCCGGCGGCACCAGCACCCAGGGCCGACCGATCTCCTCGTAGCTGAGGCCATGGAAATAGCGCGCGAGCGCCAGGCACAGCGAGATCTTCATCAGCTCGGACGGCTGCAGCTGGAAGAACTTGAGGTCGATCCAGCGCTGCGCACCCATGCCGATCTCGCCCATGAATTCGACATAGACCAGCAGGATGAAGGCGACGGTGTAGAGCGGATAGGCGATCTTGGCGAGGCGCTGCAGGTCGACCATGCCGATCACCAGCATGATGCCGACGCCGACCCCGTAGCGCACCATCTGCCGGTCCATCCACGGCTCCGGGCTGCCGCCGGCGGCGGAGTACAGCATCACGAAGCCCATGGAGGCGACCATGGTGATGAGGATCACCAGGCTCCAGGGAATCTGCCGGATGCGCTGCGTCAGCCGAAGGCCCGGCGCCGATCCCACGCTATGGAGTTCGATGCCCATTCTTCTCCGTCCTCACGGCATCTCGCGCCGGCCGCCTTCGGCGTTCGGATTCCGCCGGGACGGATCGCGCCGCTGGCATTCGATCAGGATGTCGCGCGCGATCGGCGCCGCGACCGCAGAGCCGCCGCCGCCATGCTCCACCACCACGCTGCAGGCATAGCGCGGGGCATGCACCGGCGCGAACGCGACGAACAAGGCGTGGTCGCGTCGATCCCACGGCAGCTCGTCGTTCTTGAGCACGCCGCGCGCGCGTTCCGCCATGGTGATGCGCCGCACCTGGCTGGTGCCGGTCTTGCCCGCCAGCTCCATGCCGGGGATGTCGATGCGCGAGCGGAAGGCGGTGCCGCGCTCGGTGTTGCTCACCATGTCCATGCCGGTGCGCAGCACCTTGAGCTGATCCGGCGCCACCTCGAGGCTCGGGAACACCGGGGTGCCTTCGTCGTTCTGTGACTCATCGGTGATGCGCCGCACGAGCCGCGGCTTTACCGCATAGCCGCCATTGGCGATGCGCGCCGCCATGACGCAGAGCTGCAAGGGCGTTGCGGTGATGAAGCCCTGGCCGATGCCTGCGACCAGCGTCTCGCCCGGATGCCAGATGTCGCCGAAGGTCGCCTTCTTCCATTGCGAATCGGGGATGAGGCCCGGCTTCTCGCCCGGCAGGTCGAGGCCTTCGAGATTGCCGAGGCCGAACATGCGTGCGGTCTCGGCGATCCGGTCGATGCCGGCGCGCCTGGCCATCTCGTAGAAATAACAGTCGCACGAGAACTTGAGCGCGTTGGTCATGTCGAGCGCGCCGTGGCCTTCGCGCTTCCAGCAATGGAACCGCGCCGAGCCGAGCACGGTCACTCCGCTGCAGTAGACGTGATCGTTGGGGCTGATGCCGGCCCTGAGAGCCGCCAGTGCCGTCATCATCTTGAAGGTCGAACCTGGCGCATACTGGCCGGCCACCGCCTTGTTGGTGAGCGGGCCGTAGATGTCGTTGCTCAGCTCCTGCCATTCGTCGGTGGTGAGGCCGCGATAGAACGCCGTCGGGTCATAGGATGGCGTCGAGACCAGGGCGAGCAGGTCG
>DATEOK010000251.1:0-3929 GCA_035274225.1 Dongiaceae bacterium | reverse complement strand
CGAGCTCGGCGATCTGCGCCGCCGCCTGCATGCCGCGCTCGACAGCGACCAGGTGGCAAAGCTGGAATCCGCGCTCACCGCCGCCAAGGATGCGCTGGCCGCCGCGCGTGTCGATCACGTGCGGACGCTGAAGCGCCTGCGTAAGGTCGAGGAGAGCTTCTGGTGGCGCATCACCAAGCCGCCGCGCCGCCTGGTGAAGAACCACCGCTGGGCCTTCTACAACATCCGGCAGTGGTCGCTGTGCGCCTACTGGATCGCGACCCTGCGCTTCGCGCGCATGAAAAAGCAGATGCGCCCGTACCGCCATGCGCGGCTGGTGCTGAAGAGCGGCCTGATGCACGAGGCGTGGTACCTGCGCCAGTATCCGGACGTGGCGGCGGTCGGCATCCCGCCCGCGCTGCACTACGTGCTCTATGGCGGTTTCGAGGGCCGCGATCCCTCACCGATGTTCTCTTCGCAGGCCTATCTCGACGCCTATCCCGACGTGCGCTCGATGAAGACCAACCCGTTGGTCCACTACATGCAAAAGGGCCGCTACGAGAACCGCGCCATCATGCCCTCGACGGCCAAGCCGCCGGTGGCGTCAGCCAAACGCTAGCGCTTCGGTTCCTTCACATCCTTGGTGATGCGCGGTCCTTCGATCAGGCGCGCCATCGACAGTGAGTCCACGTAGACGCCGTTGCGGATGGCATAGGCGCGGTGAGTGCCTTCGACCTCGAAGCCGAACTTGCGATAGAGCGCGACGGCGCGCGCGTTGTCGGCGTGCACATGCAGCTCGATACGGCGCATCCCCAGCCAGTTGTCGGCGAGATCCAGCGCCGCCTCCAGCAGCGCCGAGCCGACGCCTTTGCCTTGCCAGTCATCGCGCACGGCCATGCCGATCTCGCCGACATGCGCGCGGCGCGGGCGGGTGAAGCGCGTCAGGCCAATATTGCCGACAACCTCGCCGGCGACGGTGGCGACCAGCCCGATCTGGGTATCGTCGTTGGCGGCGAGGCGCTTGCGCCAGACCTCGGTGTTCTGGAACGGCAGCTGCAGCGTCTGCGAGTAGGCGTTGCGGTCGGTAAAGATGCGCGTGATGGCCTCGACGTCCGAGAGCTCGATGGCGCGCACCTCGATCTTGCTGCGTTTTGGCTTCTTCATCGGCGAGACTCAAAAAAATGCGGCCGGGCACCCCCTCGGGTCCGGCCGCTCTCTCCCCCGTAATGCAGCAGGTCGCTATGCCGCGTCCGACTTGCGCTGATACGCCTGGTGGCAGTGGTTGGCGCAATAGGGCCGGCCGGGTTCCGACGGCTCGCCGCAGAAGTGGAAGCCGGATTGCTTCGGGTCGCCCATCGGCCAGGAGCAGCTCTTGGTGCCGCCATGGGCGCGCGCCGGCGGATAGTTGCGCGGCTGCGGGGCGGGCGGCGGGCTGACGACCACACTGCCGTCCTGATGCGGGATCGAACGCTGCAGCTGCGGCATCATCGGCTTGGGCTGCGGCTGCAAGGCACGGCGCGGGACTGGACGGCGCTTCGGCGCCACGGTGCCGTTGGCATCGCGCTTGATCGGCGACGGGCGGCCCGTGAGGCCAAGGCGATGAGCCTTGCCGATAACCGCATTCCGCGTAACGCCACCGAGCGCGACCGCAATTTGACTGGCCGTCTGGCCTTGCCCCCAAAGCCGCCGCAGCATCTCAATCCGTTGTTCGGTCCATTCCATTTACGCCTCCGAAATCGCAGATTGCCCCGAGATGTTGATATGGCACGATCTTCCCACCACAAGACCTTGAGTGGCAAGCGCGATTTCTCAAAATGTTGTGGATAGACGTCATTTGCCCGCAATATCTGGGACAGATGCGGAACGGTACAGGCCGATTGCGGCGATTTCTGGGCTTAGTTAACGGCGACCAGCTGCTTGTTCAGCACCTCGAGGATGTCCTTGAGGTGCCGGCTGGACGCCAGCTGGCTGCCACGCGCCTGCAGAACGTATTTGGCATCGCGGTCGCCGCGGAGCTGGACCTTGGTGATAGCGAACAGCGGCTGCTCCTGGGACCGGCGGTAGATCGAAAACACCGCCATGTTGCTGCGGTGGTCGATCGCGTAATCGCGCCACAACCCGCGCGACACCTGGCGGCTATAAACAGAAAGGATGCGCATGAGATCGGCGCGGTCAAAAAAGACCTTGCCGGCGCGGGGCCGGTAGTCGCTCAGCAGGACCGGGTGCGACATTGCTCCTGCACGATGTTCATATGCGCCTCCGGACTCATTAGGCTCCCGGGCGGCCGTTTCGACTCGGCCAAACGCCTTTCGTCGCCAAAAGTTTCACCGCAAACCGGCGCCTTCGTCCAGATCGATTAGTTGACGCGGATCTCGTCGCTGGCGGTCGGATCGGGCTCGTCGTAGCAGGTCACCATCCCGAGCCGACGATAGCAGTAGGCGCTGAGGTCCCGCCGTTCCCTGGCCTCCTGGGCGGCAATTTCTGCCGCGCTGAGGCAATAATTGCCGGTGTCCTTGTAGCGCAGGAAGCTGCAGTCCTGGCCGGTGATGGCGGAGGCCGCGTGGTCCGAGGCCAGCTTGCCGGTCTGGTTCAAGGCAACGCCTTCCACCGCGCCATAGACGGCGATGGCCGGGGTCAGGGCGATGGCTTCGCAGCCGGTCAGCGCGGCCAGCAGGGCCAGGCCGACGAACGGCGCCAATGGTCGCCGGGGGGCTCGCCGGAAGGTGTCCCGAATAGGCATGGGTCTCAGCTTTCCAATCTGTCCTGCTATGCCTTCAGCAAGAACCGTTCCAACCGGTCACGCGCGGCAAAAAGCCCACGAAAAGGCCCCGGGAGATGGTTTGCCATTGGCAGGGTCAGCCGCTATGTTACGGCCCAATTTTGTTAATCGATCCCGTGGGTTGCGCACGTCGACGGCACGAAGCGACGGCCAGGGAGCGAAACGGGACAGCGGAGACATCGAGTGGCGGACATTTTCCACGAGGTCGAAGAGGACCTTCGGCGCGACCAAGCGGCCGCGATCTGGAAGAAATACGGCAACTACATCGTCGGGGCGGCGCTGCTCCTGGTGCTGGCGGTGGCGGCCCATTGGGGCTGGACCAAATACTCCACCAACCAGCAGATGCAGGCGTCGGCGGACTTCCAGAGCGCGGCCTCGACCCGCGATCTCAAGGCCCGCGAAGCGGCGCTGGACAAGATCGCGGCGGAGGGCGGCACGTACGGCGTGCTGGCGCGCTTCCGTCTGGCGGAGACCGCGATCGAGGGCAGCGACAAAGCCAAGGCGCGCGGCATCCTGGGTGAGATCGCCAAGGACGGCGGCGCCGACAAGGCGCTGCGTGATCTCGCGCTGATCCAGGCGGCCTTGCTCGAGCTGGAAATCGGCAAGCCGGAGACGGCTGCGGACCTGGTCAAGGACCTGACCAAGGAGAATGAGCCCTATCGCCTGTCAGCATTGGAAGTCACCGGCCTGGCAGCGATGGCCACAGGCGACACCGCCAAGGCCAAGACGACGTTCGAGACCCTGAAAAAGACGGCGGAAACGGAAGCTGCAGGGGGCGCGGGCTTCGTGCAGCGCGCCGATCAGATGCTCGATCGGCTTGGGAACTGATCGCGTGGGGGACGTGATGAGCGGCTTTCGGGGAATGGCGCGCGCTCAACGCAGGCGCGCCGCTTCGGTCCTGGCGCTGAGCGCGACCGTGCTGCTGGCGGGTTGCAGCTGGTTCGGCGAAAGCGACAAGCCACCGCTGCCCGGCGATCGCGTCGCCGCGCTGCAGCTCAACCGGCAACTGAATGTCGATCCCGAGCTGGCCGGCACCGACGTCATTCTGTCCGCCCCTTATGACAACGCGGCCTGGGCGCAGTCCGGCGGCAACCAGACTCACGCCATGTATCACCTGAAAGCCAGTTCCGGCGCGCTGCAGCAGATCTGGTCGGCCGATATCGGGGCCTCG
>DATEOK010000250.1:0-70352 GCA_035274225.1 Dongiaceae bacterium | reverse complement strand
GATGAGATAGGCGCCGATCGCGCCGGTGAGAACGTCGCCGAACCCCGGCACCAGGCCGAGGATCGCATCGACGCCGATGCGAAGGCCGATGACCGGCACGCGGATCTGCGAATCCATCAGCTTGGCAATGCGCTGCAGCCGCCGCTGCGTCTCCTCGCGGCCCTTCAGGTCCGCGATGCGCTGTTCGGTCGGGTGAACGCTACGCGCCGGCATGACGCAGCTTAGCATGGTGCATCGTGCTTGGTCGCAAGGGGCGGCAAAAGGGTTCGATCGTCTCACGCCGCCCTCGCCCCGGCCATTGCCGCCGGTTAGAAGGAATGTTACCGTGATACCACAAAGTCTGTTTCCTATAAAAAACTAACAGACGCGACAGGGCGGCAACATGAAGGGTGGCCTGAAGTCCGGGCAGCGCGAGGTGTTGGAGACGAAAGTCCTGCAGCCGCTGCGCGAGGGCTATGACCGGCTGACCAAGACCGAGAAGAAGCTGGCAGGCTATCTGCAGTCGCGGCCCGATTGCCTGGTGCTGGAAACCGCCGCCACCATCGCCGGCAATGTCGGCATCAGCCCGATGACGGTCGGGCGCTTCCTGCGCAAGCTCGGCTTCGATGGCCTGAGCGACATGCGCCATCAGTTGAAAGCCGGCCTGTACGGCCCGGACGGCGCCAGCCTGTGGTCGATCGACCGCCGTTACCAGGCTTTCACCCGGCGCGAGAAGGAGCATTTCAGCCTGCAGGACAGCCTGGATGCCGAGCTCGCCGCGATCCGTCAGGCCTACGAGATCGCCGCCACGTCGCTGTGGTCGCGCGCGGTCGACAGCTTCGCCGGTGCCGACCGCGTATTCGTCAGCGGCTTGCACATGGCGCGCGGCCTGGCGCTCGAGTTCGTCAGCCGGCTCGAATATATCCGGCCCGGCGTGCACCTGGCCGACGGGCAGAACGGCCACTATGCCGACGTGCTGTTCGACGATGCGCCGCGGGTCGCGTTCCTGCTGATCGACTTCTACCGCTACGACAAGGCGACCCAGCGCGTGGCCGAGCTCGCCAAGAAGCGCGGGCACGAGGTCCACATCGTCGCCGACGACTATTGCCTGTGGGCGCACAAGATCACCGACCGGGTGTTCAACCTGCCGACCAGCACCGGCCTCTACTGGCACTCGACCGCGGCCATCAGCGCGCTGCTCAACCTCCTGGTCAACGACGTGATCCGCCAGCTCGGCAAGGCCATGCCGAAGCGCATCGACAAGGTGCTGCAGGCGCAGAAGACCTTCGACCAGTTCGCGGAGGACCTCTAGGTGCCGGTCCGAATTCATGCGGCCCAGCGCACCGGCCTCTCGCTGGTCGGCGGCCTCATCCTGTGCCTGCCTCTGGTCGCTCTCGCCCTGATGTTCGAGTTCCTGACCGGTGCTGCGCTGCAGCGCACCTACACCTTGTTCCTCATCAACCTGATCGCGGTCATCGGCCTCGGCATATTCTCCGGCAATTCCGGCATCCTGAGCTTCGGCCATGTCGCCTTCATCGGGCTCGGCGCCTACATCTCCGGCATCCTGACCCTGCCGCTCGCGACCAAGGCCAGCGCCCTGCCGCACCTGCCGGCATTCCTCGCCGGGATCGAGTGGGGTTTGCCGGCGGCTCTGCTGGCGACGGTGATCTGCGTCGGTATCTTCGGCGCGCTGATCGGCGTGCCCATCACCCGCATGGGCGGCGCCGCGGCGGTGATCGCCACGCTCGGACTGCTGCTGATCGTTCACGGCATCATCATCGGCGCCAGCGACTTCACGCGCGGCAGCAACGCGTTCCTCGGCGTTGCCAAGAAGACCGACATCTGGGCCGCGCTCATCCTCGCGGTGCCGATCATCCTGCTGGCGCGCTGGTATCGCGATTCGCGCAGCGGGTCGCAGCTGCGCGCCAGCCGCGAAGACGAGCTGGCGGCGCGCGCCATCGGCATCGACGTGGTGAGGATGCGGATCGGCGCCTGGACCGTCAGCGCCATGATCTGCGCCGCTGCCGGCGCGCTGCTGGCGCATTTCCTCGGTGCCTTCTCGCCGTCCAAGTTCTATTTCGACGATACCTTGACGCTGCTCACCATGTTGATCGTCGGCGGCATGACCACGGTCTCCGGCGCGTTGTGCGGCGCCGTCGTGGTCACGCTGACCATCGAGATCCTGCGCCGGGTCGAAGGCGGCGTGAATTTGTTCGGCTGGGAGACGCCGGAGCTGTTCGGGCTGACGCAGGCTGGTCTCTGCCTCATGATCCTCATCGTCATGTATCGCCGGCCGGCCGGTCTGTTCGCGCGCGAGATCGGCGAGCGTTGGCTGCGCCCGGCCGCCGCGCCCCAGGCCGGCAGCGATCTTTCCATCAAAACCGCGGGCGAATTGACCATCGAAGCCGCGACCAAAGATTTCTCCGGCCTGCGCGCGCTGGAGAACGTGAGCGTGACGGTGCACCCGGGCGAGATCGTCGGCCTAATCGGGCCCAACGGATCGGGCAAGACCACCCTGCTCAACCTCGTCTCCGGCGTGCTGTCGCCGAGCGCCGGGCGCGTGCTGATCGACGGCGCCAACGCGACGCAGTGGCCGGCGCACAAGGTGGCGCAAGCCGGCATCGGGCGCACCTTCCAGAACATCCGCCTGTTCAGCCACTTGAGCGTGCTGGAGAATGTCGACATCGCGGCGACCACGCGCGCCGAGGGCTCGACCGAATCAGCCCGCGCCCTGGCGCGCCAGCTGCTGGCGGAGTTCGGCCTGGAGGCTTCCGCCGACCGACTGGCCGGCGAGCTGGACTACGGCGCGCAGCGGCGGCTGGAGATCGCGCGCGCCCTGGCGCTGCGCCCGCGCTATCTGCTGCTCGACGAGCCGGCCGCCGGCATGAACCCGACCGAATCCAACCAGCTGCTGGCCGAGTTGGCGGCGCTGCGGCGGCGCACCGGGATCGCGCTGCTGGTCATCGATCACGACATGTCCCTCATCATGCGTCTTTGCGATCGCATCGTGGTGCTGAACCGCGGCCAGGTGATCGCACAAGGAAAGCCGGCCGAGATTCAGCGCGATCCGGCGGTCATCGAGGCCTACATCGGCCGCAAGCGTGCCGCGCGCGTACCGACAGTCCCATCCCTTCAGATGCAAGGAGCAACGCCATGACCAGATTGATTCTGCCGTCGCTCGCCGCCCTGATTTGCCTCAGCCATGCTGCGGCGGCCGACGATGTCCTCAAGATCGGCGCGCCGATCTCCAAGACCGGCTGGAACGCGCCGTACGATTCGCCGGTGATGGACGGCTTCGCCGTCGCGATGGACGAGATCAACGCCGCCGGCGGCATCGACGGCAAATACAAGGTCGAGGTCGAGACCCGCGACAACCGCTCCGACAACGCGCAGAACGCGATCGTGACCCAGGACCTGATCGACCAGGGCGTCAACTTCCTGCTGGTCGCCTGCGATTCCAGTATGGTGCACGCGACCGCCGAGCTGATCGTGGCGGCGCAGCTGCCGGCGATCTCCACCTGCTCGTCCTCGCCGACGCTGCCGCTGACCGGCAAGGGCTTCATCTTCGCCAACGCCGTCACCGACAACGTGCAGGGCGCGGCGCAGGCGGAATATGCCTGGGGCCAGGGCTACAAGAACGCCTACCTGCTGCGCTCGCCCGACATCGAATACACCCAGATGCCGCTCTATTTCGCCGAGGCCTTCAAGAAGCTGGGCGGCACCGTGGTCGGCGAGAGCATCTATGCCCTCAGCCAGCCCGACTTCTCCGCCGAGGTCACCAAGATCAAGCAGCTCAGCCCGCAGCCCGACGTCATCGTCACCTCCGCGTTCGAGCCGGACTTCCCCGCCTTCATTCGCCAGCTGCGCGGCGCGGGCGTGAAGATCCCGGTGGTGTGCGGCGACGGCATCGATTCGCCGACCACCTTCGCGCTCGGCGACGTGGTCGAAGGCGTGGTCTTCACCTCGTCCGGCTTCGCCGCGCCGGGCAGCCCGATGGAGGCCTACCAGAAGAAGTACCAGGCCAAGTTCGGCAAGGCGCCGGAATCGATCATGGATGCCCTTGGCTACGACCTCGCCAAGATCATCGAGGCGGCGGTGACCAAGGCCGACAGCGTCGAGCCGGCCAAGGTGCGCGAGGCACTGGCCAGCCTGGAGAACGTGCAGGGCGCAACCGCGGTCATCAGCTACAAGGGCGGCAACGGCACGCCGACCCGGCCGGTGAACGTGCTGCGCATCGAAAACAACAAGCGCGTGCTGGTGAGCAGCACGGCGCCGGACCCGGCGATCATTCCGGAACCGAAGCTCGACATGAACGCCGCCCAGTAGCCCGGCAACCCAGCATGGCGCTGCTTTCGCTCAACGGCCTGGATGTGCGCTACGGCGCCATCCAGGCCGTGCGCAACCTGGACCTGGAGGTGAACGAGGGCGAGATCGTGGCCCTGCTCGGCGCCAACGGCGCCGGCAAGTCCACCACGCTCAAGGCCATCGTCGGGCTGGCACCGGGCAAGGGCAGGATCGAGTTTGCCGGCCAGCCGATCCTCGGCCGCGACACCGAGGAGATCGTGCGCAGCGGTCTCACCATGGTACCCGAAGGCCGGCGCGTGTTCCCGTCGCTGACGGTGGCGGAGACTCTGCGGCTCGGTGCCGCCACGCGCCGCGATCCGGCCGCGACCGAACGCCTGCGCACCGAAGTGGAAGCCTTGTTCCCGATCCTGGCGGAGCGCGCCGGCCAGGCGGCTGGCACGCTCTCGGGCGGCCAGCAGCAGCAGCTGGCGATCGGCCGGGCCCTGATGTCCGAGCCCAAGCTGCTACTGCTCGACGAGCCGTCGCTGGGCCTCGCGCCGCAGATCGTCGACGACATCTTCGATTTGATCCTGCGGCTGAAGGCGCGCGGCCTCACCATCCTGCTGGTGGAGCAGGACGCGGTCGCCGCCCTCGATATCGCCGACCGCGCCTATGTCATGGCGAGCGGGCGCATCATCATGTCCGGCCCCGCCGCCGAGCTGCGCGCCTCGGAGCAGGTGGCGCATGCCTATCTCGGCATGTCGGCAGAGAGCGCCGCATGACCGGCTATTTCCTGGAGCAGACCGGCAATGCCTTGAGCCTCGGCGGCATCTACGCCCTGCTCGCGCTCGGCCTCGCGGTGGTCTATTCCATCCTCGGCCTCATCAACTTCGCCCATGGCGCGCTGATGACCCTGACCGGCTATGTGTTGGTCGGCGCCGCCGGCTATGGCTTGCCGTTCCTGGTGGCGGCGCCGCTTGCCATCGTGGTGGTGATGGCGAGCGCGGTGCTGCTGGAGCGCATCGCGTTCCGGCCGGTGCGCGGCGCCAGCGGCGCCACCATGCTGTTGACCAGCTTCGCGGTCGCGGTCCTGCTGCAGCTCGCCTTCCAGCTGTTCATTTCCACCCGGCCGCAGATCGTGCCGCTGCCCGCCATGCTGACCGCGACGCTGGACCTCGGCGGCATCGCCATCGGCGTCAACCGTGTCATCTCGGTGGTGGTCGCGATCCTCGTCCTCATCGCGCTCAACCAGTTCCTGAAGCGCACGACCATCGGCCTTGCCATGCGCGCGGCGGCAGAGGATTTCGACGTGACGCGCCTCATGGGCATCCGCGCCAACCGCGTGATCGCCGCCGCCTTCGCGCTGTCCGGGCTGCTCGCGGGGATCGCCGCGATCCTGTGGATGGCGCAACGCTCCTCGGTCGATCCGCTGATGGGCCTGGTGCCGGTGCTGAAGGCCTTCATCGCGACCACGCTGGGCGGCCTCGGCAGCCTGCAGGGCGCCGTGCTCGGCGGCCTGCTGCTCGGCGCGATCGAGATCTACCTGGCCGCCTACCTGCCGGATGCGATGCTGCCCTATCATGGCGCGCTGACGCTGGGCATCGTCATCCTGGTGCTGGTCGCGCGGCCGCAAGGTTTGGTGGGTGCGCGGCGCGAAGCCGCGCGCTGAAATTTCGAGCGAGGGAGAGAACGTCATGCCGATGGTCAAGCTGAAGGATGTCGAGATCAACTACGAGCTCGAGGGCGACGGGCCGGAGACCATCGTGCTGATCAACGGCCTCGCCGACGATCTCACCACCTGGTACGGCCAGATGGAGGATCTGCTCGGCGCCGGTTATCGCGTGCTGCGCTTCGACAACCGCGGCATCGGCAAGTCGTCGCGGCCGAAGGGGCCATACACCACTGCCATGATGGCGGCGGACGCCAAGGCGCTGGTCGACCATCTCAAGCTGCGCGACTTCCATCTGGTCGGCGTGTCGATGGGCGGCATGATCAGCCAGGAATATGCCCTCGCCTATCAGGGCGACCTGCGTTCGCTCACGCTCTGCTGCACTTACGCCGCGCCCGGCCCGTTCTGCTCGCGCATGTTCAAGCTGTGGCAGGACATGGCGCCGGTGATGGGCGTGCCGGCCGTCATGCGCGATGTCACGCTCTGGGCCTTCACCCAGGAGTTCTTCCTCACGCAAGAGGCGACGCTCAAGGAATTCGAGGCGGCGATGGCGGCGCTCGATCAGCCGGTCGAGGTCTATCTGTGGCAATTGAACTCGATCCAGACCCACGACACGCGCGCGCGCCTCAAGGCCATCACGGTGCCGACCCTGGTGCTGGCCGGCGCCGAGGACATCCTCATCCCGATGAACCTGTCGCGCGAGCTGCACAGCCTCATCTCCGGCGCGGCGTTCGGGACCGCCAAGGGCGGGCACGCCTATATGTGGGAGCATCCGAAGCCGTTCAACGAGGCGGTCCTAGCCTTCGTCGGAAAGCACCGCGAATCAAGGAAATAGCGCGATTCGCACCTTTTGGTGAGCATTTTCAAGGTTTTCGCGGCGAACGTTAAGGCTGATTTCGATTGACGCGTGGTTAGGCACCGTGTCATATGCCGCGCGCAATCGAGTTTTTGCCTGCCTTGGCTTTCCGCGCCTACGGTTCTCCGGACGGTGCCTGATCCAGACGCTTCCAAAAATCAGGTTGTTGCAGATGCCGTGCGGCAGTCGCACGGCGCGAGAAACGGCATGCATCGAGCATGCTTTGAGAGCCTAGGAGATACGAGAATGGCTACTGGTACCGTGAAGTGGTTCAACGCGCAGAAGGGCTTCGGCTTCATCCAGCCGGCCGACGGGTCGAAGGACGTGTTCGTGCACGTCACCGCCGTTGAGCGCGCCGGCCTGCCCGGCCTCACGGAAGGTCAGAAGGTCAGCTTCGACGTGGTGAGCGAGCGCGGCAAGCAGGCCGCCGGCAACCTGAAGCTGGCGTAACTGATCCAACGATCTTCGGATCTGAAAGCCCCGGCGGAAACGCCGGGGCTTTTGTTTTGTGCAGAGTCTAGTCTGCTTCGATTTCATCCAGCCGCGCGCCGACGCAATCGAGCACGCGGTGCAGCGCGGCGATATCGCTTTTCGACAACCCCTTCGTCACCTCCGCCTCGATCGCGCGGGCGCGCGGGATGATGGCTTCGTAGATCTTCCGGCCGGACTTGCTCAGCGTCAGCTGGATCAGGCGCTGGTCGGTCTCATGCGCCTCGCGCTCGATCAGGCCGCGCTTCAGCAGGGTGGCGACGGCGCGGCTGACCTTGGCCTTGTCCATGGCGGTGCGCTCGCAGATCTCGTTCGAGGACAGCGGCGCGAAGGCGCCGAGCACGGCGATGACCCGCCATTCCGGAATCGAGATGCCAAATTCCTGTTCATACTGCGCGGCAAAGGCCCGGCTCACCCGGTTGGTCGTGACCGACAGCCGGTAGGGCAGGAAGCTTTCCAGGTCGAAGGAGCCGGATCGTTTCACCTGAAACTATTCCTTGACAATCGTTTCATTTGAAACGATCATAGAGCATCGCAGCCCGTCCGGCAAGCCGGAGGAGAAGACAGCTTGAAGAACTACATCTCGTTCCCGCGCGTCGAAGGCGACGCCTCGCGCCAGGCCCACGCGTCGCTGCCCAGCGGCACCTACGAGCGCGAACTGGGCAAGGAAGGGTTCTTCGGCCCGGCCACCCACATGTATCACCGCAACCCGCCGACCGGCTGGGTCGACTGGGAAGGGCCGCTGCGTCCGCGCGCATTCGATCTCAACAAGATCACCGGTGCGCAAGCCTCGCCCTGGGACGCGCCGGCCGTCCTCTCGAACGCCAACGTCAAGCTGCGCTTCTGGCGCGTGCCACAGCGCATGGAGGCACTGGCCCGCAACGGCGACGGCGACGAGCTGCTGTTCGTGCATGAGGGCGAAGGCGATCTCCATTGCGACTACGGCCATCTCGCTGTGAAGGCCGGCGACTACGTGATGCTGCCGCGCGGCACCATGTGGCGGATCGAGAGCGCGGCGCCGATGACCGCGCTGCTGATCGAGGCGACCAACGGCTCCTACCTGCTGCCGGACAAGGGCCTGGTCGGCCCGCACGCGATCTTCGACCCCGCCATGCTCGACACGCCGAAGATCGACGATGCCTTCCTGAAGCAGCAAGGCCCCGGCACCTGGAAGGTCCAGATCAAGCGCCGCGATGCGATTTCCACCGTCACCTTCCCGTATAATCCGCTCGACGCGGTGGGCTGGAAGGGCGACCTCGCGCCGGTACGCATCAACGTCAAGGACATCCGGCCGCTGATGAGCCACCGCTATCACCTGCCGCCGTCGGCGCACACCACCTTCGTCGGCAACCGCTTCGTGGTCTGCACCTTCTGCCCCCGGCCGTTCGAATCCGCAGAGGACGCGCTGAAGGTGCCGTTCTTCCACAACAACGACGACTATGACGAGGTGCTGTTCTACCACGCCGGCGATTTCTTCAGCCGCGACAACATCAAGCCGGGCATGGTGACCTTCCACCCCTGCGGCTTCACCCACGGCCCGCACCCGAAAGCGCTGAAGAACGCCTTCAAGTCGGCCAAGCCCGCGACCGACGAATATGCGGTGATGATCGACGCACGCGATGCGCTGCAGGTGGGCGACGCCGCCGGCGCCACCGAGTTCGCCGGCTATGTCGACAGCTGGAAGGCACCCGGGGCATGAAGCTCGCGACCCTGAAGACCGGCAGCCGCGACGGCCGCCTGCATATCGTAAGCCGCGACCTCAAGCGCTGCGTCACGGCCCGTGACGCAGCGACACTGCAGCAAGCGCTCGACAACTGGACGGAGATCGCGCCGCTGCTGCGCGCGGAAGCCGCCCGTCTCGAGGCCGGCGAATGGCTCGGCGTCGAGGAATTCGCCGCGGAGGAATGTGCCTCTCCCCTGCCCCGCGCCTACCAGTGGGCGGATGGCTCGGCCTACGTGAACCACGTCGAGCTGGTGCGCAAGGCGCGCGGCGCCGAGATGCCGCCCAGCTTCTGGACCGACCCGCTGATGTACCAGGGCGGCTCTGACTCGTTCCTCGGTCCGCGCGATCCGATCCGGATGGCCGACGAAGCCTGGGGCATCGATTTCGAAGCCGAGGTCGCCGTCATCACCGACGACGTGCCGATGGGCGTCGATGCCGAAGCGGCGCGCGCGCATATCAAGCTCATCCTGCTGGTCAACGACGTGTCGCTGCGCAACCTCATTCCGGCTGAGCTGGCGAAGGGCTTCGGCTTCTTCCAATCCAAACCGAGCAGCGCCTTCTCGCCCGTCGCGGTGACGCCGGAGGAGCTGGGTGCGTCATGGGACGGCGGCAAGGTTCACCTGCCGCTGACGACCCATCTCAACGGCCAGCCGTTCGGCAGGCCCAACGCCGGCGTCGACATGACCTTCGATTTCGGCCAGCTGATCGCCCACGCCGCGCGCACCCGCTCGCTCGCCGCTGGCACCATCATCGGCTCGGGCACCGTCTCCAACAAAGGCGCGGATGGCGGCCCCGGCAAGCCGATCAAGGAAGGCGGCGCCGGCTATTCCTGCCTCGCCGAGTTGCGCACGGTCGAGACGCTGCTCACCGGCAGCGCCAAAACTCCATTCCTCAAATTCGGCGACCGCGTCCGCATCGAAATGCTGGACGCCGACGGGAGGAGCCTGTTCGGCGCGATCGAGCAGGACGTGGAGCGGTACCTTTAGGTCTGTCATCCCGGGCAAGCGTAGCGCGACCCGGGACCCATGGGGACTGTCAATGCCTCGGTGAGATGGCATGGGTCCCGGCTCTGCGCCGCTGCGCGGCTTGGCCGGGATGACAGTTTGAAAATTAGTGCCCAGCCGTCGACTTGTCCGGCAGTGCGACGCCACTCTGCTGCAGCTGCTTGCCAAGATGCGTCTTCATCCGCTCCAGCCCCGCCTGGTCGCCCGCTTCGGCGCGGGCGACCAGCACAGCCTGGGTGTTCGAGGCGCGCAGCAGCCACCAGCCGTCCTTGGTCTTGACGCGCACACCGTCGACATCGTCGAACTGCGCGCCTTCCTTCTTCAGCCGGTCGCGCACTTCGGACACCACCGCGAACTTGCGGTCGTCGGCGCAGGGAAAGCGCAGCTCCGGCGTGTTGACCGGATGCGGCAGCTGATCGCGCAGCTTGGCAAGGTCGCCGCCGAGCCGCGCCACCGCCTTCAAGAGCCGCACGGCAGCATAGAGCGCATCGTCGTATCCGTAGTAGCGGTCGGCGAAGAACACGTGCCCGCTCATCTCGCCCGCCAGCGGCGAGCCGGTCTCCGCCATCTTGACCTTGATCAGCGAATGGCCGGTCTTCCACATCAGCGGCTTGCCGCCGTATTTCGCGACCTCGTCGAACAGCACCTGGCTCGCCTTCACGTCGGCGATGATGATGCCGCCCGGCTTGTCCTTGAGCACGTCGCGCGCCAGGATCGACAGCAGCTGGTCGCCGAACAGCATGCGGCCCTTGGAATCGACGGCGCCGATGCGGTCGCCGTCACCGTCGAACGCGATGCCGAGGTCCAGCTTGTCCCTGGCCACCGTCTCCTGCAGCTGCACCAGGTTCTTGGGCTCGCTCGGATCGGGGTGATGGGCCGGGAATTTGCCGTCGATCACCTCGTTGAGGATGATGTGCTTGCCGCCGATGCGCTGGGTGAGCAGGGCCATCGCCTCGCCCGCCGCGCCGTTGCCGGCGTCCCAGCCGACCTTGAGGTGGCTGAGGTCGACATCCGCCACCTCGCTCGCCAGCCGGTCCACGTATTCCTCGAGCACCGACGCGGTCTCGAGCTCGCCGCTGCCGCTCAGCACGTCGCCGGCAGCGGTCAGCTTGCCGAGATCCTGGATCATCTGGCCGAAGAACGGCTTGCGGCCGATCATCAGCTTGAAGCCGTTGTGGGTCGGCGGATTGTGCGAGCCGGTGACCATGATCCCGCCGTCGGT
The DNA here is from genome assembly GCA_035274225.1 of Dongiaceae bacterium. GTDB lineage: Bacteria > Pseudomonadota > Alphaproteobacteria > Dongiales > Dongiaceae > Dongia_A. The sequence goes on along the minus strand of DATEOK010000250.1, from coordinate 59,126 downwards.
CCTCAGGTGATAGACCGAGAAATACAGCATCGGCGTCGGCCCAACGCCGATCGACACCACGTTCGCGCCGGCGCCGCGCAGGCCCTTGATCAGTGCTTCCGTCAGCCCCGGCGAGCTCAGGCGCCCGTCGCGCCCGACCGCGATGGTCGGCGCGCGATTGAGCTGGCGCGCCAGCACGGTCGCAAAGGCGCGGCCGACCCATTCGCCATCGGGCTCGAACAGGGTTTCGCCGACGATGCCGCGCACGTCGTATTCGCGCAGGATGCTGGGATGGAACTTGTGGCTGGGCATGGGGAAGGAGGTCGTCCCTTTGGATGCGAGCGGTGCCATGATGAGCCTACTGGAAATATGTATGAAGAGGACGGAAAATTGCCGCGTAAATAACACCGCCGCGGCGTGATGGTTGCCGCGGCGCGCGAGTTCAAAAGGCTATCTGCTACGCCATCGCCACGGCCGCGGCCCAGCCGGGCTCCACCGCTGCCGGCCGCGCCGGACCGGATGAACGCAGGTTGGCGTTCAACATGGCCTCGGCTTCGTCCAACTCCACCACGATTTCCGGCGCCTCCAGGGCGATGTCCATCTCGCGCAGGCGCGCCAGGGTCTCCTCGTCGGTGACGCCGAGGATCATGGCCGGCGGATTGAGATAGTCCTCGAGGGCGCTGCCGCGCCGCAGGAACTGGGGATAGATAGCGAGGCCGAAATCCGTGCCGGCCCGCTTGCCTGAGGCACGCTCCAGCGCCGGCAGGATGAAATCGCGCACGGTGCCGGACCGGACCGCGCTGCGCAGCACGATGGCGTGGAATTTGGGTTTGTCGCGCAGGGCGTTGCCGATCTTCTCGCACAGCGCCAGGGTGAGCGAGAGATCCGCCCGGCCGTGCCGGTCGGTGGTCCCGGCGCAGATGCTGGTCAAAGCGCTGGCCGCGATCGCTTCGGCGAGATCGGTGGTCGCGCGCAACCGCTGTGCCGCGACCGCGTCCTTGACCAGGCGGCTCAGCCCCGGCTCGTTCACCGGCGCCACCGCGCGGCGGATGGTTGCGACCTTGTCCGCGTCGGGATCGACCGCGATGACCTCGTGGCCCTGCCCGGCGAGGCACCCCGCCGCGACCGAGCCCACATAGTCGAGACCGAAGACGCTGAGCTGCATCGTTTTGCTCCGGCATGCACCGTCGCACCGGACCATCCGGTGCGGACAAACCCCTTCGTTTTCCCCTGACTCGCCGTCGGTTCGCGGCGATGGACGAAACCCTAGCGCAAGCAACGGCGTCCGCAAACCCAGAAATGGTGCAATGCAGCAGGTACGCTAAATGTTCCCAAAATATTACTTTTATGCTAGTGGAAACGACCGGGGTTTTGCGCCTGCGAATGGCCGCTAACGCAGGATGCCTGCGGTCACGACCTTGCGCCGTCGTGAGTCGATGCCCACGATGTCGTACGCTCCGCGTCACTCCGCCAACCCTAGCCGGGCCGCGAGGCCGATGCGCTGCAGCTTCCCGGTGGCGCCTTTCGGGATCTCCGCCAGGAACACGATCTTGTGCGGCACCTTGAAGTTGGCGAGATGCTCGCCGGCGAAGTGGCGCAGCTCCTGCTCGGTCACGGTCTGTCCCTCGCGCAGCACGACGGCGGCGGCGACCTCCTCGCCCAGGTTCTTGTGCGGCATGGCGAAGGTCACGACCTGCGCCACCGCCGGATGCTCCATCAGCACCTCGTCCACTTCACGCGGAGCGATCTTCTCGCCGCCGCGGTTGATGATCTCCTTCAGGCGGCCGGTGAGGCTGAGATACCCGTCCGCATCGATCACCCCCTGATCGCCGGTGCGGAACCAGCCGCTGGTGAAGGCCTCGGCATTGGCCTTGGGGTTGTGGGCGTAGCCGGCCGTCACGTTCTCGCCGCGGATCACGATCTCGCCGATCTCGCCTGGCGCCAGCAACCTGCCCTCGGCATTCATGATCGCGATCTCCGGACCGGCCGCGATGCCGACGCTGCCCGGCTTGCGCGCCCGCGGCGGCAGCGGATTGCTCGCCATCTGGTGCGCGGCTTCGGTCATGCCGTAGGATTCGATCGCCGGACAACCGAACGTCTCCTCCAACTGCTTCATCACCTGCGGCGGCAGCGAGGCCGAGGACGAGCGGATGAAACGCAGCTTGCGCCGCGCGATCACGTCGGCGTTGCGCGGCGCGCGCGCCAGCACCGCCTGATGCATGGTCGGGACCGCGGTGTACCAAGTCGGCTCGCACTGATCGAGCCAGTGGAAGAACTTCAGCGTGTTGAAGCCGGGCGGGCAATGCGCGCTGGCGCCGGCGTGCAGCGAAGACAGCAGCGCGCCGACCAGCCCATGGATGTGGAACAGCGGCATGACCAGCAGGCAGCGGTCCCGCGGCGTCAACGCCAAGGTGCCCGCGATGTTGCGCGCCGAGGCCGTGAGATTGCGCTGGCGTAGCGGCACGATCTTGGGCCGCGATGTGGTGCCCGAGGTATGAAGCACCAGCGCGACATCGTCCGGATCGGGCTGCGGTGCGCCCGCATCCGCGAACGGAATCGACAGTGTGAAGCTGCCGGCCGGACCACTTTCGTCGGGCGTCAGCTCGATCACCGGAATGTTGCGCCGGGCCGCGACGGCGCGCGCGGGAGAATCCGGGCCGCCTTCGATGATCAGCGCCTTGGCATGGAGGTCATCGAGATAGAAATCGAACTCGTCGGTGCGATAGGCGGGGTTGAGCGGTGCGGCCGTCGCCCAGCTCGCGACCGCGAGGAAAGCCGTCGCCATCTCCGGCCCGTTCGGCATCACCATCGCCACCGCGTGGTTCTGCCGGATGCCGAACGCGCGCAGCGCGCCGCCGGCCTGCTCCACCAGCCGCGACAGTTCGCCGCGCGTCATGGTCCTGCGATCCGGCGCGCCGATCGCTGATGCCGCCGGGTCTCCCGCGCACAGCAGCGCCGCCACGGTGTTGAAGCTGTTGGTCGTCATTACCCGTCTGTTTTAATTGATTCGGTCAAGCCGGCAGACGGTCCTTCCCCCTGCTGCCGACGCGGCGCAGCTTGCCTCAATTGCCTGCGCGCGCCTAGAGCGGATCGGCGCGAAATCCACTTGTCCGAAGGTCTCCATCCAGTCGCCGGATGGCGCGCATTGGATGGTCTCGATCATCATCTTCCGCTCGCCGTCCGAACGCATGATGTAGAGCGCGCCGTCGCTTGCCGACTGAAACATAGTGAGCTCGGTCGCGCCGCCCGGCGCCACCGCGCCGAGGTCGCGATCGACCCAATGGCCGAACATCAATCGGCAGCGCAGCGACTCGCTGCCCGCGTTGGCGAGCGTCATGGTGACGGGCCGGTCGTGCGCATCCGAGACGCACGATGCCAGCCCCATCGACAGGGCGAGCAGAATTGACCGAAGTTTCATGCGCGCCTCTGTACCACGGGCGCGGTGGCGGGCAAATACGGCGCGAGCGGCGCGCGGCCACGCATGAGGTCGCTGAAGCGTTCGGCGATCGCGACTATCGCCGCATTGACCGGCCCGGTGGTGATCGCCGGCATGATGGAGGCATCGCATACAAAGAGATTGTCGAAACCGCGCACGGCGAGATCGGCTCCGACGACCGCCTCTTCATCGGCGCCCATGCGGCAAGTGCCGACCGGATGATGATGCGTGAAGGCCGCCTGCTCCAGGAACGCGCGCTTCGCGGCCGTCGTCCGCACCGATGGGCCGGGCAGGTACTCATGCAGCCGCCAGTCGGAGAGCGCGCCTGACCGACCGACCGCGCGCGCCCGCTCCAGCGCATCGAGATAGATCTCGCGGTCGTATGCCTCGGCCAGATAATTGGGATCGATCAGCGGCGCGGCAGCGGGATCGGCGCTCGCCAGCTTCAGTGTGCCGCGGCTGCGCGGATGGGTGAAGCCGAACATGATTGAATAGGCCTCGCCCAGCTTCAGGGGCGCGAAGCGCTCCGTCGTCACCGGCGCAATGACGCAGGCCAGCACCAGCTCCGGCGCGCCCGCAGCGGCATCACGCGCGACATACATCAGCGATTCCGAGTTCTGGTATTTCGACGGCGGCACCGGCCGGCGCGCGCGATAGACGTTGCCGCCGCTGAGCAGATGGTCGTGCAGGTTGCGCCCAACGCCGGGCAGGTCGTGATGCACGGCGATGCCCAGCGCGCGCAAGTCATCTGCCGCACCGATGCCCGAGCGCATCAGGAGCATGGGCGAGGCGATCGTGCCCGCCGCAAGGATGATGCGCTGGGCCATGATCTCGCGCTCGCCGCTGCGATCCGCGATACGTACGCCCGCGCACCGACTACCCTGCAGGGTCAGCGACAGCACCTGCGTCTCCGCCATCAGATGCAGGTTCCGCCGCCCGAGCGCCGGTGCGAGATAGGCATCGGCGATAGTCTGGCGCCTACCGTCCTTGATGGTGAGCGTGTTGAGGCACGGGCCTGTCATGCGCGCGCCGTTGTGATCGTCGGTCGGCGCAATTCCGATCTCCGCGCCGGCAGCCATGTAGGCCTCGGTCACCGGATGCGGCGCGGTCGGGCGGATCAAGTGCAGCGGTCCGCCAACCGCGTGGTGCGCGTTGGCGCCCGGCGTGTAGTGCTCCGAGCGCAGGAAATACGGCATCAGGTCCGCATAGCCCCAGCCGGCGCAGTCCCATGAATCGAAGTCGTCCGGGTGACCGCGCACATGCGCCATCGCGTTGAGCGCGGTCGAGCCGCCGATCACCTTGCCGCGCGCCCACTCGTGCACGCGGTTGGCGGTATGCGGCTGCGGGATCGTGCGATAGGCCCAGTCGATGGCACTGCCTTGCAGCAACGGCCATTGCGCCGGCTCGGCGATGCGCGGATCGACCGCAGCGCCTCCGGCCTCGATGAGGCCGACCGAAACATCCGCATCCTCGCTGAGGCGCGCGGCCAGCACCGAGCCCGCGGTGCCTGAACCAATCACCAGGATGTCGAACCAATCGTCGGAACCGGATGTCATCCCCGCCGGACCAATGCCGCCCCATTGCGGATATTGTTTCCACTTTTTTGGGCCTGCGTCTATGATCGATGAACCAAGCAAGAAGCAAGAAAACCGCTGCGGGGGCTTGCAACCATGGCATCCAGGATCAAGGAACCGGTCATCACCCTGTCCGCCGGACCAGTCGCGGCCTATCCGCGCGTCCTGCGCGCCATGTCGCGCCCGGTGCAGTACGACTTCGATCCTTGGTTCCAGCAGTTCTACGAGGACGTGACCCGCAAATGTGCGGCCGCCCTCAAGGTCAAGGACCCGGCGCTGATCCTGCAGGTCGAGCCGGCGCCCGGGATCGAGGCTGCCGCCGCGTCCCTCATCTCGCCCAACGACACCGTCCTCAACCTCGCCTCGGGCGTCTACGGCAAGGGCTTCGGCTACTGGTCGGCGCGCTACCACAAGGACATGGTGGAGATCGAGGTCCCGTACAACGAGGCGATCGATCCCGGCCAGGTGGCGGACGCCTTCCGCAAGCGGCCGGACATCAAGGTCGTCTCCCTGGTCCACCACGACACGCCGTCGGGGACCATCAATCCCGCGCGCGAGATCGGCAAGATCGTGCGCGAGCATGACGGGCTGCTGATCGTCGACGCCGTCTCCTCCTTCGGCGGCATGGACATCCATCCGGACGATTGCTTCGCCGACATCTTCATCACCGGCCCCGGCAAGTGCCTGGGCGGCGCGCCGGGGCTCACCATCATGTCGGTCAGCGAGCGCGCCTGGAAACATGTCGAGGCCAACCCAAAGGCGCCGTTCGCCTCGGTCCTCAGCCTCAAGGACTGGAAGAACGCCTGGAGCAAGGAGAAGCCGTTTCCCTTCACGCCCTCGGTCGCGGAGATCAATGGGCTCGACGGCGCGCTCGATCAGTATCTCGACGAAGGGCCGGAGAACGTCTGGCGCCGGCACGGCTTGACCGCACGCGCCTGCCGTGCCGGCATCAAGGCCATGGGCCTGGAGCTGTGGGCTAAGACCGAGGGCATCGCTTCGCCCACCTGCACCGCCGTGCGCGTACCGGCGGGAGTGGGCGACGAAGAGGTCATCGCAGCGGCGCGCGCCGAGTTCGGCGTGGTGTTCTCATCCGGCCGCAACGAGACCAAGGGCAAGCTGATCCGCATCGGCCACATGGGCCCTGTCGCGGAGCCGATCTATGCCACCGTCGCGCTCACCGCGCTGGGCGGCGCGCTGCGCCGGCTCGGGCGCAAGGTCGACGTCGCGGCGGGCATCGACGCCGCGCTGCAAGTCATCCAGGGCTGATTTCCAATCATGGGGGAGAGCATGCGCAGATTTGAAGGTCGCGTCGCGGTCGTATCGGGCGCGGCGCAAGGCATGGGCCGCGCCGTCGCGGAGCGCCTGGGCCAGGAGGGCGCGACAGTGGTCGCGGTCGACATCAACGGCGATGGCGCCAACGCCACCGCCAAGGCGATCGGCGGCAAGAGCTTCGGCATGGCGTGCGACATCGGCGACGAGGACGCGGTCGGCAAGCTGTTCCAGGCCGTCGCCTCCAAGTGCGGCAAGCTCGATGTGCTGGTGAACAACGCCGCGATCGTGCCGTTCGTGAAATGGGACGAGCTGACCTTCAAGGAATGGCGCCGCGTCCTGCGTGTCAACCTGGACGGCCTGTACCTGATGTGCCGCGCCGGCTCCGACCTGATGCGCAAGAACAACTACGGCCGCATCGTCAATTTCAGCTCCAACTCGATCTTCGCCGGCACGCCCAACATGGCGCACTATGTCGCCTCCAAGGGCGGCGTGCTGACCTTCACCCGCGCGCTGGCGACCGAGCTCGGCGGCCACAAGATTACCGTCAACTCTGTGTGCCCCGGCCTCACCGACACCGAGGGCGTGCAGCAGACCCCGCACAAGGAAGCCTTCGGCTTCGTCGAGATGCTGCAAGCCATCAAGGGCGTCGGCAAGCCGGCCGACATCGTGCCGGCGGTCGCCTTCCTCGCATCCGAGGAAGCGCACTGGATCACCGGCCAGGCGCTCGCCGTCGATGCCGGCATGGTGCGCTGGTAGACGCGCGGCCATCGCCGCGGCCGCTTGGCTCGCCATCGGAGTTGCCATGGCTGATACCGCTGCCGATCAAGCCCTGTTGACCGCCGCCAGCCGCGATGACGCCGCCGGTGTCACGGCGGCGCTGGGTGCTGGCGCCGCAATCGACGCGCGCGACAATCACGGCCAGACCGCCCTGCTGTTCGCAGTACACCACAATGACCTAGCGCTGGCGCTCGATCTGATCAAGCGTGGCGCCGACCTTAATGCCGAGGCGCTGAACCACGACACGCCCTGGCTGCTGGCCGGCGCGCTCGGCCACACCGGGATGCTGGCGGCGATGCTGGAGACCGGCAAGGTCGACTACATCATCCGCAACCGCTATGGCGGCAATGCGCTGATCCCCGCCTGCGAGCGTGGCCATGTCGACACCGTGCGCCTGCTGCTGGAGCGCTCCAAGATCGACGTCAACCACATCAACAATCTCGGCTGGACCGGCCTCCTCGAGGCGGTGATCCTCAGCGACGGCGGCGCACGCCACGTCGAGATCGTGCGCCTGCTGCTCGCCGCCGGCGCCGACCCCAACATCGCCGACAAGGACGGCGTCACGCCGCTGCAGCATGCCCGCGAGCGCCGCTACGACGCGATCGCCACGCTGATCCGGGACGCGGGTGGGAAATAGCCTCAGTCGGAAACGACGCCGCCGAAGATCGCCTTGTTCCAGCGCGTCACGGTGATCTTGCCGCGCAGGCCGGCCTTGGTCGCCGGGTCGGCGTTGATGATCGCCATCGCCTCCGTGCGCGTGCCGACATCCAGCACCAGCAGGCTGCCGATCGGCGTGACGCCATCGTCGGTCCGCAGGCTGCCCGCGCACAGGATCTTGTGCTTGATCGACAATTCGTAGGCCCAGTGCGCATCCATGACGGTCCGGTCGGCGCGGATCGCCGCGCCATTGGGGGCATCGTCGCTGACGATCATCCAGGGCATTGTTTGCCTCTCGTGCAAGCTCGCAATCGGTCTCTCTCAACCGTCAGCCCGTGCTTGGCACGGGCATCCACGAGTCTGCTCGCATCAAACGGCGCAGTGCCCATCGAAACTCGTGGATGGTCGGGCCAAGCCCGACCATGACGGGAAGGAAGGCGGGGCTGGAGCCTCACCTCAGGAATAGTAGTTTCCGCCCGTCCGGTACCCTTTGAAGCTCTCCGGGTCGTGCGAGTAGAACAGCTCGGCATCGTGCTTCGCCGCCAGCTCCTTCAGCCGGTGCAGCGACTTCACGCTGGCAGTCGGGTCGAGGTGGAAGCTGGAGATGCACATCATGTCCATGTTCTTCTTGCTGTAGCACGCGTCGGCGGTGAACAGCATCGGGCGGCGGTTCTTCAGCTCCACCATCAGGCTGTAGTGGCCGGCGGTGTGGCCGGGCGTCTCGAACAGCCACAGGCCCTTGGCGATCTCCTGGTCGCCGGTCAAGGTCTGGAACTTCGGCGTGTACATGTCGAGCGCGGGATCGGGCGGCAGCTCCTTGCCGGCATTCTTCTTCTTGTGCAGCTCCGGCGCGAAGGTGAGGTCGGAATAGCCGAGATGCTCGAACGGCTGGCAGTTGCCGCTCTGCTCCAGCTCCTTGGCGTGGCAGATGGTGCAGGCCTTGTGCAGGTGCTTGTTCCCGCCACAATGGTCGAAGTGGTAGTGCGAGTTGATGACGTAGTTGACGTCGTCGGTCTTGAGCCCGATGCCGGCGAGCAGGCCGGGGATGGTCTGGCTCTTGTCCTGGATCGGCTTCTCGAACGGCAGCACACGCATGACGTGGTCGAAGTCGTAGCCAGTGTCGAACATGTAGCGCCCATCCGGATGGTCGACCAGCACGGCGTAGCATGGGAAGCGCAGCTCGCCGCCCGGCCCGCGGTTCCAGAAGGCATGGAAGCCGTCGATCACCAGCGACCCGCCGTCGAGCAGATAGACTTTCGTGTCGGCCATTGTCCTCTCCCAGCTCAGCCCTTCGCGGGCATCATTCCACTGTTTGACGCTTTGCTCAACGCTCCCCGCGCACATAGGGCAGGCCGAGCGCCGGCGGCAGCACGCTGTGCCGCGCGAAGATCACCAGCACCAGCATCACCATCGCGAAGGGCAGCATCTGCACCACGTCGGTCGGGATATTGATCCCAGCCACCTGCAGCGCCGTGGTCATGGCGAGGCTGATGCCGAACAGCGCCGCGCCGAGCAGCACCCAGACCGGACGCCCACGCGCCAGCATGGCCAGCACGATGCCGATGAAGCCGGCGCCGCCGGTCATGAAGGGCACGAACAGTCCTGCGCCGACATTGGCCATGTAGGCGCCGCCGACCCCGGACAGGAATCCAGTCGCGAGCACCGCGAAAGCGCGCGTCTTCACCACGCTGACGCCGGCCGCATCCAGCGCCGCCGGCTTGTCGCCGGCCGCTTCCAGGTTCAGCCCGACATAGGTCGCGCGGAACAGCCAGCCGAGCGCGATCATCAGCAGGATCGCCAGATAGACGACCGAGTTGTGGCTGAAGAGGGCGCGCCCGATGACCGGGATGTCGCTCAAGCCCGGCAGCGCCCAGACCGGCGCCTGGTCCAAGCGCGGATAGGTCTTGCTGAATTGGAAATAATGCAGCAGCGCCGTCAGCCCTTCCATGCCGAGCGTGACAGCGATGCCGATCACGATCTGGTTGAGACCGAATCGGATGCACAGGAGGACGACCAGCGACGCGACCAGCGCGCCGCCGATGCCGCCAGCGATGAACCCCAGCGCGAACGAGCCGCTATAGTATGCTGCGACGAAACCGGTGTAAGCGCCGAACAGCATCATGCCTTCGATGCCGATATTGAGCACGCCGGCCTTTTCCGAGATCTGCTCGCCGAGGCCGGCCAGCAATAAAGGCACGCCGGCCGTCACCGCGCCGAACAGCAGCGTGGTCAGGAAGGCTTCGTTCAGCAGCACGTCCATCGATCAGGCCCCGATCCGCTTGCGGCGCTGGTGATCGAGATACTCGACCACCGCCAGGAACAGCAGCAGGAGCGCCACCAGCACCAGCACGAAATGTTGCGGCACCCCGATGCGCCGCGCCGCGCTGTCACCGCCGATCATCAGCACCGAGAAGAACAAGGTGAAGCCGATCACCGCGTAGCCGTTGAAGCGCGCCAGGAACACCAACGGCACCACCAACAGCCCGAAGGCCGGGTTCCAGTCGGCACGCACCGTGCCGAACACGCCGAGGATCTCCACCGATCCACCGAGTCCGATCAGCGCCGCGCTCAAGGTGAAGGTCGCTATCGTGAGCCACGCGACATTGAGGCCCGCATGCACGGCGGCGGCGGGATTGGCGCCGACCACCTGCAGCTTCAGCCCGAACGACGTGCGCGTCATCATCAAGTGCACCAGCACCACGACCGCAAGCGCGATCAACACACCGCTATGGATCGTCGTGTCGAACAGGCGCGGCAGGCGGTCCTCGACCGGCAGAGTGCGGGTCTGCGGCACCGTTGTCGCGGGGTCCCAGAACAGCAATTTCACCAGCACGTTGGCGAAGCTGATGCCGAGGAAGCTCATCATCAGCGAGGTGATGATCTCGTTGATGCCATAGCGCGCTTTCAGGATCGCCGGGATGACCGCCCACAGTGCCGCCACGAGCGCGGAGGCGATCATGCAGGCGATGAGGATGACGAGCTTCGGCACCACGCCGACCAGGGCCGGCGCCAGCGCCGCGGTGATGACGGCAGCGAGCAGGAACTGCCCATCGCCGCCGAGATTCCAGATACCCGCGCGGAACGCGACGATGAGCCCGGCCGCGATCAGCAGCAGCGGCGACATGCGCGTCAACGTCTCCTGCAACCCGCCCCAGGTGAGGAGGCCGCGCTTGACCACATAGCCGTAATAGGCGAGCGGATCCTTGCCCAGGATCAGCAGGATGACGCCGCCGACGATCAGCGCCAGCAGGATCGGCACCAGCACGCGCAGGGTAGAGGCAGCAACCTCGCGTCCCCGCTCATTCCGCGGCGCACCTCGCTGCGCAACCTGCACCTCGGCGGTCATGAGCAAACCCCAGCCGACCGCCATTTTCCAAAACTGTCATCCCGGCCAAGCCACGCAGTGGCGCAGAGCCGGGACCCATGCGATCGAGAAGCATGCAAAGCCGCAAATGGCGGAGCACCGGCTGATGCCGCATGGGTCCCGGGTCGCGCTTCGCTTGCCCGGGATGACAGAGGGAGTGGTGCACCCGATGCGGATCGAAGCGCCCTCATGCCGCCTTCGCCCCGGTCATCAGCAATCCCACCTTGCGCTCCACGTCCGGGCCGTTTTCCACCACGCCAGCCAGGTGCCCCTGGAACATCACCCCAATGCGGTCTGAAATCTCCAGCAGTTCGTCGAGATCCGTCGAGATCACCACTGTCGCCAGCCCCTGCTCCGCGCCGGCGAGGATGCGCTCGTGCGCGAGGCGCGTGTTCTGCAAGTCGAGGCCGTAGGTCGGCTTGTTGAAGATCACCACGCTGGCCTCGGCATTCAGCTCGCGCGCCAGCAGCACCTTCTGGATATTGCCGCCGGATAGCTTGGCGACTTGCGTCTTCTCCGACGGCGTGCGGATGTCGTTGCGCTTGATCTCGGCCTTGGCGTGATCGTGGATGTGGTCCCAATCGCTGATGCCGCGGCGGAAGAACGGCGGCGTGCCGATCTCCTTCAGCACCAGGTTGGTGGCAACCGAGAAGCTGCCGACCGTGCCCTCGCCCACGCGCTCGTCGGTCACGTAGCGTACGCCGCGCCGCCGCCGCTCCGGCACCGCGTCGGCGGTGACGTCGCTGCCGTCCAGCGCGATCGAGCCGGATGCCGCGGCGCGCTGCCCGGCCAGCACTTCGGCCAAGTGCTTCTGTCCGTTGCCGTCCACGCCGGCGATCCCGAGCACCTCGCCCGGCCACAGATCGAAGTCCACGCCGCGCAGCGGGCTCGCGCCGCGCGTCGCTTCCGTCGTCAGCCCGCGCACCTGCAACCGCGGCGCGCCGGAGCGGTCGACGCTGCGCGCGCGGTGCGCCCGCCGGCCGCGGCCGACCAGGATCTCGGCATCGCGCTCGTGCTGCGCGACGGTGCCGAACATCATCTCGATCACCGCGTCGGTCGCTTCGCCCTCGGTCATCATGCGCTTCTGTTCCGGCGGCAAGGCGCCGACCACGCGCCCGAGGCGCAGCACGGAGATGCGGTCGCCGAGCTCGTAGGCTTCGACCAGCTTGTGGGTGATGAGGATCAGCGCGACGCCCTTGTCACGCAGGCGCTTCATCACCGCGCCCAAATCTTTGACCCCTTGCGGGGTCAACATCGAGGTCGGCTCGTCGAGGATCAGCACCTTCTCGCCGCGCCACAGCGCGCGCATGATCTCGACCTGCTGCTGCTCGCCCAATGACAGGCGCCCGACCTGCGCGTCGGGATCGATGGTGACGCCCAGCAGCTGCGACAGCTCGCGGAACCGCGCCAGCGCCGGGCCGCGCAGCAGCTTCTGCCACCACGGCCCGCCCAGCATCAAATTCTCGATGACCGAAAGAGACGGCACCAGCAGCACATGCTGGAACACAGTGCCGATGCCGAGCTGGAGGCTGGCGCGCGGCGAAGCGATTCGGACTGGATTGCCGTCGATCAGGATCTCGCCGTCGTCCGGCTGCTGCATGCCGGCGAGGATGCCGATCAGCGTCGACTTGCCGGCGCCGTTCTCGCCCAGGAGGACATGGATCTCGCCCGCATTGAAGTCGAGCGAGACGCCGTCATTGGCCACCACGCCGGGGAAGCGCTTGGTGACGTTGCGGACCGCGGCAACTGGAACGGCCAATGACGACGCCTTTCAACTCGATACTCTTATTGAGCGGGTGCGTCGGTGACCGAGGTCATCAGCGCCCGCACCTTGTCGGCTTCCCAGACCGGCTCGATCTTCAGCTCGCCTTTGACGATCTGGTCGCGCACCGAAGACACCTGGGCCCAGACATCGTCCGGGATGTGCTTGGTCTTCAGCAGCTGCACCGAATCGTCCGACAGCTGGATCGAGTAGCCCTTGGTGCCGAACTTGTCGGCCTTCAGATCCTCGACCATCGCCGAATAGACCGGCACCAGGTTCCACACCACCGACGACAGCAGGTTGCCCTTGTCGATCGAGGTCTTGTCGCCGATCACGTCGATGAACCAGACCTTGCCGCCGCTGGTCGACTTGCCGGTCTCGACCGCCTGCAGCATGCCGAAAGTGGCGCCGTCGCCCTGGCCGAAGATCACGTCGGCGCCCGCGCCGATGACCGAAGCGGTGACGCGGTTGCCGCCCGCCGCATCCGAATAGGCGGCTGGGCCGATCACGGCATAGAGCACCTTGACGCTGCCGTCGGTCGCCTTCACGCCCTGCGCGAACGCGGCCGACTGCGAGTTCCAGGACGGCGGCTCGCCCGAGACGACGATGCCGACCGACTTGGTCTGCGTGGTCTTGGCCGCCAGCACGCCGGCGAGGTACGCGCCTTCATGCCCGCTCAGCGTGTAGTCCGCAACCGCGCCCGCCTTGTTGGCGTCGGGACGGTCGACGATCGCCACCGGCACTTTCTTCTCGGCGCCGACTTCCGGCGCGGCGGTGTTGTAGCCGCTGGCATGCGCGATGATGAGGCCGGCGCCGTCATCGGCCAGCTCGCGCAGCACCGGATGCACGTCGCCATAGCCGAGGCCGGTCGCCGGGATGAATTCCAGCCCGTACTTTTCCGCCACCGCCTTCGCGGCGTCGTGGCCCTGCTGGTTCCAGCCGTAGTCGGTCGGATCTTCCGGTGTCAGCACGGCGATGCTCTTCACATCCGCCGCCTGAGCGATGCCGCCCAAGCTCAGCGCAAGCAGCGAGACCTGCGCCAATGTCCAGAGTGTCTTCGTCTTCATAGCCCGTTTCCTTCCTGTCTTTGTCCCCACTTGTTCACGCTTGTTCTACGCCACGCATGCTGGGGTTCAGCGCTTCCCCATCAACTCTCGAGCGCCTTCCTCACCGCGACCAGGCGCTTGGCGCGCAGGCCGCGCAGCTCGGCGATCTTCTCCGGCGTGTAGCTGAAGACGCCGCTGCCGGTCTTCATGCCCAGCTTGCCCGCCTTGGTGCGCTCGGTCACGTAGGGGCTGAGGTCGCCCCGGTTGCACAATTCCTTGTTCAGATAAGAGCCGACCGCCTGATAGATGTCGAGGCCGGCCATGTCGAGCAGCGCCATCGGGCCGATCACCGACAGCTTGTAGCCGATGCCCCAGGACACGCAGGTATCCAGTCCTTCGGCATCGATCACGCCCTGGTCCACCAGGTCGACGCACTCGCGCAGCAGCGCATAGAGCACGCGGTTCTCGACGAAGCCCGGCACGTCCTTCTGCACCACCACCGGCAGCAGGCCGAGGTCCTTGATGGTGGAGACCATCCACTGGACGGTCTCCTTGGAGGTCTTGTCACCGGCGATCACCTCAATCATCGGGATGATGTGCGGCGGGTTGGACCAGTGCATGCCGACCACCCGCTCAGGCGCCGACACATTTTCTTGCAGCTTGGTGATCGGGATGCCCGACGTATTGCTGGCAATGATGCAATTCTTGCCAACCAGCGCGTCGATTTCCTTGAACACCGCCGCCTTGATGTCGAGCTTCTCCGGCACCGTCTCCACCACCATGGTGGCGCTGTCGAGACATTCCTTCAGCGAGCCGGCAATCTTGACCGGCGCCTTGCTGCGGTCCGGCACGCCGAGCGCGGTCAGCACCTTGTTCGCGAGTTCGATGCCTTCCGGCGCTTTCTTGCGCTGATCCTCGCTGACATCGAACGTGGTCACTTCCATGCCCGCACGCGCCAACGTCTGCGCCAGACCCGGACCCATGGTTCCCAGACCAACTACCGCTGCCTTAGCCATCCTGCCTCTCCTTCTCGATCTGTCGTCGTGTTCTCTATTCCGTCATAGTCGCGCTTCTTACGACCAGCGCTCCTCTACAACTGTCATCCCGGGCAGGCCGCGTCAGCGGCATGACCCGGGACCCCATGCGATCTGTCAACGCCTCGGCGAAATGGCATGGGTCCCGGCTCTCGCTGCGCTCGGCCGGGATGACAGATGAGGAGGTGACCGCTTCGTGCATACGCACTGTTACGCTCCAGTCGCCTTCTTGAACGCGGGCCGTTCCCGCAGCTTCTCGCGCCAGGCTTTGAGGTTGCTCAGCGCCGGCAGCGCGATCGGGAAGTCCAGGCACCGGTGCATGATCGGGCCCAGCGCCACGTCGGCGATGGTGAAGTCCTTGCCCGCGATCCATGCCTTGCCCGCCAGCGCCCCGTCGAGAATCGAGAGCTGCGCCGCCAGTTCCTTGGCATCGGCCTCGAAGCTCGCGGCGCGCTCATTCGCGGCCTTCTTCGAATCCTTGAACACAGCGACGTAGTGATAGTTGACGGCGGCCAGCACCCAATCCATCCAGCGCTCGACCTCGGTGCGCGCCGCGAGCCCGCTCGGATAGAGCGTCTCTTTCTTATGCTTGCTGGCGAGATAGCGCAGGATCGTGTTCGATTCCCAGATCACGGCATCGCCGTCGACCAGCGTCGGCACCTTGCCGTTGGGATTGAGCTTCAGGTAGGCCGCGTCCTGGGTGTTGTTGAACTGCCGCCCGTAATCCTCGCGCGTGTAGGGCGTGCCCAATTCCTCCAGCAGGAATATGACCTTCTGGACATTGCCGGACGTGTTCCGGCCGAGAAGCCGCAGCATGCTCCCACCTCCCTCGCGTTATACCAACCCTGCCGGACGCATTTGCGCCCGCTTGGCTACCCGCGTCGCGGTTTGTACGCGACTGCATCCATTTCGATCTTGCACTCGATGACGGCGCGCGCCTCGACCGTGGTGCGGCTGATCCGCCCGTCCGGGAAGTATTCCGCGAACACCTTGTTGTAGCGCCCGAAGTTGCGCGCGTCTTCGAGATAGACGGTCACTTTCACGACATCCGAGAGGTCGGCGCCGTCCAGCGCCAGGATCCGCTTGATGCCCTCGATGGTCCAGCGCGTCTCGTCCTCGATGTTGCCGGCACACATGTTGCCGTTCTCGTCCTTGGCGACTTGTCCCGACACAAAGATGAAGTCGCCGGCGCGCACGGCCGGATGGAACGGCAGCGTCCCCTTCTTGCCGATGGTGTGGATGTCCTTGTTGTCGCCGCTCACGGATATCTCCCTACAACACTGACGTTTCGATGATGTCGACGCCGCGCTGGCGGTCGATCAGGTAGCATAACCCGCGATCGTCGATCGTGACATCGTTCGAAGAGGATAGGTCGAAGCCCTGCGGCGGGTCCGGCTCGTAGAACGCGATCTCCTTCGGCGCATAGGGATCGGCGATATCCAGGATCCGGAGGCCCTGTGCGAACCAGGCGAACGGGATGACGGTGCCCTTGAACCGTTCAGAAGGCTGATGGCAGCCCATCATGGCGGGCTGCGGCGAGCCGTCCTTGTCCAGCCCCTCGACCTGCCAGGTCGAGATCGGCACCGGGCAATGCTCGTTGGTGATGTCGTAGATCCAGGTGAAGGCCGGCGGCGCCGGCCACAGCTTGGCCACGTCCTCGTCCGCCACCACCATGATGTCGCGGCCCTTCAGCTTGTTGGGCATCGGCAGGCAGGTGTGCGTGGGGTGCGGATAGGCCGGCGAGGTGTTGCCGCCTGAAACCAGCTTCGGCTTCGCCATGTCCGAGATGTCGAGGATGTAATAGCCGTGGTGCCAGTAGCTGACATAGAGCCGGTTGCCGCGGCGCATCGGGTGATGGCAGCGCGGGGGAGTCCAGTTCTCCCACGGATACTCCTCGCCGCCCGCCTTCCACTGGCCGGGAATCCACCAGCGCCCAACCTCTTCCGGTTTCGCCGGGTCCTTGAGGTCGAGGATCATGCAGATGTTGCCGACATAGCCCTCGGCGGTCGGCGAGACGTAGGCGTAGCGGCCGTCGAAATCGTAGCGATGCACGCCCTTGCCGTGGGTGCGCCACTTGGTGATGAGCTTGGGCTGCGACGGCTTCGACACGTCGTAGATGCCGAGCCCGCCGCCGAACGAAGCGTCACCGTCCGGCCCCTGCTTCTCGTGATTGACGATCATCACGTCGTTGGCGACCCGCACCTTGTGCGAATGCCAGCCTTGCGGGACCTCGACATGCGCCATCAGCTTGGGGTTCCGGGGGTCGGAGACGTCGACAATGCTGGTGCCGGTCGGCTGGCGCATGTGGCCGACATAGAGCGTGGTGCCGACGACCCAGACCTGGCCGCCGCCGGGGCAGTCGAAATTCGCGAGCAGCTTGGTGTTCTTGGATCGGGCCATGGTGATCTTGCGCAGTGAAAAAGGGCGGCGTCGGACTCAGTAGAGGCGCACCACCTCGCCGTTCTTCATGCGCCCGTGCTTTTGGTACAGCGCCAGCGACTTCAGGGTCGGCTCGTCGCTCGCCACGAACAGGATCGCCGGCTCGCGGTCGGAGGCGTTCACATGCTCCGCCCATTCGCCGCCCGGCACCGCGAACGTGTCGAACCGCTCCCAATCCAGCCGCTTGCCGCCGATCAGGCTGTAGCCGTGGCCTTCGAACGGCGCCACCAGCAGGCTGGCGGTCTGCTTCAGGGGCTGGGTGCGCTCACCCGGCCGCAGCATCTGCATGAAAAAGGTGATGGTCTTGAACACCGGCTTGCCGTCGAGCGGGTTCACATACTCGATCATGATGCTTTCGTACGGGTCGCCCTCGTGATCGCGGAACTTCTCCAGCGCCTCCCGCATCATGTCCCAGCGATAGACATACATCGGCGAGGCATTGCCGGTGCCGCGCATGTGCGAGACGAAGCGCGGCAAGAGGCCGCCGGCGCCGTAGACCCGCTGCGAGTAGTCGGGCGAATAGCGCTCCGACTGCATGACGCGCTTGACCCGCTTGCCCTCTTCTTCCTCGGTGTAGTCATGCTCGAAATACATGGCGTTCAGGGTCTCGACCAGCGGCAGGTCGAGGACACTCAAGTTGATCGCCGGATCGTTGCCCTGGTTGCCGTGGTTGTGCCAGGTGTCGTGCGGCGTCAGTACCATGTCGCCGGGGCCGAAGGTGATGTTCTCGCCCTCGACGCCGGTGAAGTTGAGCGCGCCGGTCAGGCCGAGGCGGATGGCGTTCGGCGAGTGCCGGTGCGGCGGCATGATCTCGTTGGGGTCGTTCAGCCGATAGGCGGTGTACATGGTCGAGACCGAGGCGCGCTTGGGCGCGAGGCCCGGGTTGACCAGGATCAATGATCGGCGCTCCGAGGATTCGGTGTTGATGAGCTCGGCCGAGCGCTGGAGCAGCGGCTCGATGTCGGTGCGGTATTTCCAGATGAACGGGACCGCCTTGCGCGTGTCGCGCAGCTGGTTGTCCTCGTCGTTCTTGTTCTTTTTGTCGATCGCCCAGAACGGCGCCATGTGACGGGCGTAGACGTCGGCATGGAGCTGATCCATCGCCGCCTGGTGATTGTGGCCGTCGGGCCTGGCGTTTGCGCTCATCCGCCCCCTCCGCTTCGCGGCCGCGAACCAATCAGCCGCAATTGGTCCCGCTCCGCGTCATTCTTTGGTCCACAGCGTAACCATTCCGCTCAAGCGCCGTCAACTGCGATCCATTCGAGGCAGAGCCGCACTACGTTGGTCCCGGAAAATGTGAAGTGCTGACGAAACGTTTCCGCGCGTTTTCTGCGTTTTTCCCCGGCAAGCGCTGCAATGAAAGGTTTACAGCAACCGAATTGCGCCGCAAGATGCGTGTATTCGCCTTGCATGCGCGGGCTTGCACCATACCGGGACCAATAAACGTGGCTCATGCTGCGCACATGGTATGGTTCCCGGCCCGGCGAACGAAGTGAGACCAATCGGTCTTACGGGACTGGCGGACAAGGGGCTATCCATGTTGCAGCACGCAGACCAGACCCTGACCAAGCTCCGGCAGCTGATCGCGAGCGGCGGGCTCGCCGGCGGACGCATTCCGCCGGAGCGGACCCTGGCTAACGAGATGGGAGTCGGCCGCCGCTCCCTGCGCCGCGCGCTGGAGATCCTGGAGCAGGAAGGGCAGATCACCCGCCATCAGGGCCGCGGCACCTTCGTGCAGGACAAGTCGACGCCGGTCGCCACCGCGACGGTGCTGCGCCCCCGCGATAGCGATCTCGCCGTCGCCTCGGCCATATCTGCAATTCCGTTCGACCGCATCCTGGAATTCACCAATCCGCTGGAAGTGATCGAGGTCCGTCTGGCGGTCGAGCCGGTGATCGCGCGCCTCGCCGCCTTGCGCGCGTCCCAGGCCGACATCCGCCGCCTGCAGTTGCTGGTGTCCGAGACCCGGGAAGCAACCGACCCCGCGGTCTACGAGAAAGCCGACGAGAAGTTCCACCGCGCCGTCGCTGAGGCCGCGCGCAATGCGCTGTTCCTGTCCCTGTTCGACACGCTCAGCGCCAGCCGGCGCGACGCCACCTGGCGCCGGCTCAGCGAGAACGCGCACTGCTTCAAGCGCCAATCGGTGCACAGCGCCTCGCACCAGGAGATCTACGAGGCGATCGCCGCGCGCAACAGCGAGCGCGCGTTCGAAACCATGTACCGCCATTTGAGCGACGTGCAGCGCCACGTCTACACTTACGCCTTCCCGGCCGAGCAGAAGAGCGTGGCGGAGTAGCGGGCAACCAACCCGTCGAGCTGTTGTTCAATCTGCGGCGCGTTTCGAACTTGATCTGACTACTCGCGATCGCGCTCTGCAATCGACGGCACGGTTGGTTGCCGCGGTCGGCAGACGACCTTGATGCGATCACTCTCTGCCAGGCTTCGTCCGATCGCCGTTCCTGCAACATAGGCCTGGCCGTGCATCGCACATGTAATCGGACTAGCGAACTCCTCAGGCACGACCATCAGCACCCGCGCATTCGTTTCATCGCAGTCGCGCAGGTTTGGGGTCGTAAGAACCGAGCAGATCAGAACGATGGCCGTAAGCAAAGCAGGACCCCCTCGCCGGCATACCCGAAGGCATGGACGCTCCTGTCCCGTCTCCACTAGTATCCAATCGATACCCCACTCACCGCTGGACCACATTTGCGGTCGTTTGGTCCTATTGCTGATGCCGGTGAGTATTTGGGCTAGTATGTTCAGCATAGCAGACTAAATGGTTTTTAGACGGTCTGCCGACGACGTCTGATGGAGCATCCGCGACTGTCGTTCGAAGGATTGTCGCGTCGACCGCGTTGAAGGCCAGCAACTGCAAGAGCACATTGTTCAAATGCATCATCCATTTTCACGCCGCGGCCTGCTCGGCGTTGGCGCAGTGGGAATTTTCGCCGGGCTGGCCCTGCGGCAGTCCCACGCGCAACAGGATCTGCTCCCGGTGACGTCACAATGCAGCGACGGCGACGAGCCAACGCCACGCCAGACCGAAGGCCCGTATTTCACGCCCAATTCGCCGGAGCGCACCAATCTGCTCGAGGATGGCATGGCGGGCGAGCGCATCGCCCTCGCCGGCTTCGTGCTCGACCGCAGCTGCCGGCCGGTCGACCGCGCGCTGCTTGATCTGTGGCATTGCGACGCCGCCGGCGAATACGACAATCAAGGCTACCGCCTGCGCGGCCACCAGTTCAGCGACGCACAGGGTCGCTTCGTGTTCGAGACCATCGTCCCCGGCAAGTATCCCGGCCGCACCCGCCACTACCACATCAAGGTGCAGGCGCCGGCCCGCAGCATCCTCACCACCCAGCTCTATTTTCCGGGCGAGCCGGGGAACGAAGCCGACAGCATCTTCAGTCCCGCGCTCTTGCTGGATATCCCATTGGGCCGCGGCCCGAACATGGGCCGGTACGATTTCGTGCTCGATATCTAGAGCGGTTTCGGAGTGCGACCGTCCGAGACGTAACCGTCCCTGGAGCGGGCGAGTCACGCCTTCTTGGGGTCCGGGCGCTGGTCGGGCTCGTCCGGGTCGAGCGGCGTGCCCGAGGGCGCAGGGACCGGAAACTTGAGGCCCGGCCAGATGGTGCTGTTCCACGCATCCAGGCCGAGCATGGCGGCAAGCGAGATGTCTTCGAGCGCAGCACGGCGCGAGCTTTTGCGCGCCGCCTCCGGCTCCGGCGGCGTGCCCAGTGCCGCGTCCGGTGCGCGCCCAATCCGCTCGAGCCGGACGCGCTTCATGTGCAGCTCACAGAGCGTGCCGTAACGGTGGGCTGACCTTACAAGATGCACGGCAAGCTCGGGCGACGGCCGTTCCGGCCGGCGCCATTTCAGCAGCACCACGGCATAGTAGGCGAGCACCTGATAGTGGTGGCCGGCTTCGGTGACGATGCCGAAGCCCCAGCCGTCCTGGTTGAAGCCGCCGAGCTTCCACAGCTGGTCCTCGGCCACGTACGGATTGATCGCGTCGCCGCCGTCGGTCGGCCAGGTCAGCGCCTCGCCGGGTTCGAGCAGCAACGGCTGCGGCGCTTTCAGCGGCCGGCGCTTCTTCGGCGGGCGCGGATCGCGCAGCCGCGCCAGCAGCTTTTCCGTTGCCTTGCGCCGCTCGGCGATGGTCTGCGGCTCGGCGTCCAGTTCCTTGAGCATGGCGAGGTCCTCGCCAGCCTCGATGATTGCGATAGCGCGATCGAAGACCTCCGGCCGCCGCATGCCGCAGCGCTCCAGCTGGTCGGCGAGCACCAGCCAATAGTCCAGCGCATCCTGCTCGCCTGCGCGCTCGCCGTACGAAGTCCAGAGCTCGGCCACGACCTCGTCGTCGGTCATCGGTGCGCGCAGCACGCCCTTGATGGTCGCCTTGAGATCGAGTGCAAAGTCGCCGTCGTAAAGCCCGCCGCCCCAGGCGCCCATAGGCGCGTCCCCCTCTCCGGTCTTCAAGGCATCAGAATAACATCGGCGATACAGGGAGACGAGAGCGGCGCGGCAGCGATCGCCGCCCCGCCGTCGTCAGAGGCTAGACGAAGCGCCCCGCCTGGTAGTCCGCGATCGCCTGGCGGATCTCGTCGGGCGTGTTCATCACGAACGGCCCGTATTTCGCCACCGGCTCGCGCAGCGGCCGGCCGGCGACCAGGATCAGGCGTCCGCCCTTCGGCCCGCCTTCGACCGTGACGCCGTCGCCGAGGCTCAGCACGGCGAGCTGGCCGCGGTCCACCAGCTGCGCTTCGGCGCCGATCCGCGCAGTGCCTTCGAACACGTAGGCGAAGGCGTTGTGCTCCGCCTCGACCAGCACGCTCGCCTTCACGCCGGCGGGCAGCGTGATGTCGAGATAGAGCGGATCGGTCGCGACGTCGGTGACCGGGCCGCCGACGCCGTCGAAGGAGCCGACCAGCACCTTCACCCTGGTGCCGTCCGGCCGCTCGACCACCGGGACCTTTTCCGGGTCAATGTCCTGGTAGCGCGGCTTCACCATCTTGTCCTTGGCCGGCAGGTTGACCCAGAGCTGGAAGCCCTGCATCAGCCCTTCCTCCTGCTCCGGCATCTCGGAATGGATGATGCCGCGGCCGGCGGTCATCCACTGCACCGAGCCGGGGCGCAGCAGGCCGACATTGCCCTGGTTGTCGCCATGGCGCATGCGCCCGGCGAGCATGTAGGTCACGGTCTCGAACCCGCGATGCGGATGATCCGGGAAGCCGCCGATATAGTCGGCGCCCTTGTCGGAGCCGAACTCGTCCAGCATCAGGAACGGGTCGAGGTCCGGCAACGCCGGCTGGCCGATGACGCGCGTCAGCTTGACGCCCGCGCCATCGCTGGCGGCGCGGCCGCGGATCGTGGTGACGACCCGGCGCTCGGCAGTGGGCGTGGACACAATTTTCACCTGACCCATGATCTCTTCCCTTCAGAAAGGTAGGCTAACCTAGGCCATTTATATGGGCCGCGCAGCCCCAGGCAGAATGGCCGGCGGCCGGACTTCATTGTTCACGTCCAGTAAACAATCGGTGCCAACAATCAGGGCTGCAGGGTCGGACTGGTGTTGGGCGGCGGCAGCTTTTCCACCTCCGCCGGCGCGACCTCCACCGGCAGGATTTCCTCCTTCACCGGCAGGCGTTCGCCCAGCCACAGCGGGTAGACCGTATGATCGTCGCGCGGCCGCCGCGTGTTGGGATGGACCAGGATCGACAGCCCCATCCGGTTCAGCATCAGCCACGGGACGAAACGCGGGAACAGCTCGACCGCGAACGCCACCTGATACATGCCCTTGAGGTGCGGCCCCACCAGCGCGTCGTGCCAGGCCCCGATCCGCGCCACGAACCGCTCGCCGATCAGGGCGCGCAGCCGCTCCGCCCGCACCCGCTCCTCGCCCGGATCGTAGTAGATGTGGGCGTGGTACGAGCTGATCTCTCCGAGCGGCAGGGGCTTGTCAGTCATGCCCGATGCAGTGCCATCAGGCGGCGCTCACGTCAACAGCATCGCGTCTGGCCGTCTTGGCGGTCGGCACCGGCCGCAGCGCCTCTTCCTCCGCGTCCTGCGGCGCGCCCCAGTATTCCTGGACGGTCGGCCCGCTCTCGGTGCGGCGGTCGCGGAACAGGAAGTTCTTGATCTCGTACGGCCACACCCGCTTGCCCATGCGGCTGTACCATTGCATGGCGTGGCGCAGGCCGCGGTCGCGCTGCAGGAAGGTGCGGTAGAACGCCTTCGGCCGGCCCTGCAGGATCGCTTCGGTCAGCTTCACCCACAGCAGCACGCGCCACGGCGGCACGAAACGCGTCGCCAGCACCTGGTGCTTGTAGTCCCAGCGCCGCCGGTCGAGTTGGATCACGCGGCGCGGCGCGGCGATGCGGAAGTAGGGCGTCCAGCGGTGCGGTGTGACATAGAGCATCTGGATCTGGTCGGGATCGTAGGCCAGCAGCTGCTTCAAGCCCCGCCAGTAGTCCTTGTCGCGCTCCTCCTCGAAGCCGACCACCCAGGTCGCCATCGAGAGGATTCCGTTCTGCCGCATCAGGCGGATCGCCTCGCGGTCGGTGGTGGTGCTGCCGCCCTTGCGGATCAGCTTCAGGGTTGCGTCGTCGGTATTCTCTATGCCGAGCAGGAAGCGTTGCCAGCCGGCCTGCTTGTAGAGCGGCAACAGGTCTCCATCGCGCACGATGTCGTCGGCGCGGGTCGAGCCGACCAGGATCACCTTCACCTGCTCGGCGATCAGCGCCTCGAGGAACGCCTTCCAGGCGTTGCGCGACACCGTCGGGTTCTCGTCGGCGAAATTGAACACCTCGACGCCGTGCTCGCGGTGCAGCCGCGCGATCTCCTGTGCAAAGCGCACCGGATCGCGGTGGCGCCAGCGGGTCCAGAAGCCGCGCTGGCCGCAGTAGTTGCACAGATGCGGGCAGCCGCGCGAGAACTGCACCACCACCGCGCGCTTGCCGCCCCAGTAGGAATAGCGCGCGAAGTCGATCAGCTCCCAGCCGACGCGATAGGCGTCGAGATCGCGGATGGCAAGCGCCGGCAGCGTCGCGAACGGCCGGTCGCCCATGCGATAGGCGATGCCCGGCACGTCCATCAGCGCGCGGCCGTTCTCCAGCGCGCGCATCAGCTTGCGCGCCGTCTCCTCGCCCTCGCCGCGCACCACCACGTCGACCTCTGGCACCTCGACTAGCACCTCGCGCCAGTGATAGGTCGGGAACACGCCGCCATAGATGATCCTGCAGGACGGCAGATGGGCGCGGATCGCGCGGAACAGTTCGACCGCGCCGGGATGGCCGGAGGTCGAGCCGGAATGGCCGACCAGCACCGCATCCGGCGCGAACGCCGCTGCTTCCGCCACGATGTCGCCGACCGGCATCGGCCCGAACTCGGCATCCAGCAGCCTGACCGTATGCCCGTCGTCGATCAGCGGCCCGCCGACCGAGAGCAGGCCGAGCGGCGGCAGATGATCGTCCGGGATGCGGCTGCCGATCGACGGATGGCCTGGATTGATCAACAGGATGCGCATGGTCCCCTCCGCACTGGCTGCGGTGGGATTTGGCGCGACGGGTGTGGCGGCGGCGGGGCGCGAACGCGGCCCCTTCGTGATGATTATGCGGCGGCCTTGCTGCCGGCCAGTTCGTTGATGCGGTTGGCGAGGTCGCGGCAATCCTGGATCATCTGGTCGAGGGCGAAGCGCAAAGCGAAAATGCGGCCGGCATCGTCGGCCGCGAGGGCCTGGGTCATCTTGTCCTTCCACACCGCGTCCATCTCGGCGACATAGTCGCGCAAGGCGGTCTCCAGCGGCTCCAGGCTGGGCGCGGTCTTGCGCATGCGCAGCGCCTCCGCCATCGCGCGCAGCAAGCTGCTGCCGGCATCGCGCACGTCCATCAGCCTGGGCGAGAGGCGCGGGGCCAGCACGTCCGGCAGCGGCTTCGCGGTGGCGCGGCCGACCATCACGAGGTCGTGGCGCAACCGGTAGAGCGAACGCACCAGAGGCTCTGGGTCGGGCAAATCGGTGAGCCAGCTCTTGCGCTCGCGCACCGCCTCCTCGACCGCCACATCCGCTTGTGCCAGCGCCTTGCGGACCGCCGCGTGCTGCGCGCGCAGGCCCGGGCGGCCGGCGTCGCTGGTCAGGCCCTCGAACAAGGACACCATCAGCGCGGCATTGAGGTCGGCCGCCTTGGCCGCCAGCTGCGCCAGGTTATGATGCGCCCGCGCCGGTAACACCAGCAGCGCGGTCGCAATCCCGACCACGCTGCCGATGGAGATCTCCAGGATCCGTTCCAGCGCATAGGTGAGCGGCGGCGACGCCGCGCCGGACAGCGGCACCAGCACGATGAAAGCAGTGACGGGCGCCACCTTGAAGCCCGGCTTGACTGCCGCCAGCAGCGCCAGCGGCAGGATCGCCGCCACCATCGCGCTCGCCAGCTCGCCCGTCGTGCCGTGCGGGATCAGCAGCGCAACCGCCGTGCCATAGAGCGCACCCGCCATGGTGCCGAGCAACCGGTCCACCGCCGCCTTGAGCGACCCGCCGACGCTGGTCTGCATCACGATGATCGCCGTGATGACCGCCCAGTAGCCGTGCGCAAAGCCGAGCAGCTTCGCCAACGCAAACGCCAGCACCGCCGCCGTGGTGACACGCACGGCCAGACGCAGCTCGGGGATGCGGGTGGCGAGGGAGCGGAGGAAGTTGTGCAATGGAAGGTCCGGCAATGAGATCAGGCCCCTTATTATTCCCCTTCCCCCCTTGCAGGGGAAGGATGCGCAGGCTTAGCGAACGCAGTGAGCTTAGCCGGAGCTGGATGGGGGGTCGCGCCGCCAGGCGCGCAGCGCGGCAGCGCTAACGGCGGTGATTCATTTGTCCGCAAGCCACGTCGATGGCGATTCCGTGGTGCAAGGTTGGCTGTCGCCTGTGTCTTTGTGCTCTTGCGAGCACGCGCACCTATCGGTGCGCTACCCCCCATCCAGCTTAGCCTAAGCTCGCTGACGCTCGCTAAGGCTACGCATCCTTCCCCCGCAAGGAGGGAAGGGGACTTATAGGTTGGAGGATCGTTCTTCTTACACAAACCCCTTGCAGATGATGTTCTTGTCCCGCGCGTCGCGCTCCAGCTGCTCGCGGAACTTGGGGTGCGCGATCGAGATCAGCGCCTTGGCGCGCTCCGACACCGACTTGCCCTTCAAGTTCACGATGCCGTACTCGGTCGCCACGTACATCGTGTCGACCCGCGGCGTGGTGACGATATTGCCCGGCGTCAGCATGGAGACGATGCGGCTCTGCGGCTCGCCCTTCTTGTCGTACGTCGAGGACATGCAGATGAAGCTCTTGCCGCCGTGCGAGGCATAGGCGCCGCGCACGAACTGCAGTTGGCCGCCGGTGCCGCTGATGTGCCGCGTTCCGGCGCTCTCGGACGCGGCCTGGCCCTGCAGGTCGATCTGCGTGGTGTTGTTGATCGACACCACCTTGTCATTCTGCATGATGTTGTGCGGCAGGTTGGTGTAGTCCACCGGATAGACATGGATGTCCTGGTTGCGGTGGATGATGTCGTAGAGCTTGCGCGAGCCGCCGGCGAAGGTGAACACGGTCTTGCCCGGGTTCACCCGCTTGCGGGCGTTGGTGATGAGCCCGGCCTCGATCAGGTCGACCAGGCCATCGCCCAGCATCTCGGTATGGATGCCGAGGTCCTTGACCCCCGCTTCCTGGAGCATGGAGCAGACCGCGTTCGGCATGCCGCCGATGCCGATCTGCAGGCAGGCGCCGTCCTCCACCTCGGCGGCGATCAGGGCGGCGATCTTGCGGTCGATCTCGCTGACCGGCGGGTTCTTCAGCTCCGGCAGCGGGTCGCTGCCTTCGTCGATGATGTAGTCGACATGGCTGACATGGATCGCGCTCTGCTCGCCGAAAACCACCGGGGCATGCTCCGACACCTCGACGATGATACAGCGCGCCCGCTCCGCGGTGGCATAGGAATAGGTCGAGGACATGCCGAAATTGAAGAAACCGTTCTCGTCCATCGGCGCGGTCTTCAGCACCAGGATGTCGCAGGGGTCGATGAAGCGGCGATACCAGTCCGGCACCTCGCCGAAATTCATCGGGATGTAGTTGCAGCGCCCGGCGTCGTGGTGCTTGCGGTCGTAGCCCGAGAAATGCCAGTTGAACCATTGGAAGTGCGTACCGTCAGGATCACATTCCAGCACCTGGCGCTGCCGCATGCTGAGGCAGACGCGGATCTTGACGCCCTGAAGCTCGTCCTTGCGCGCTGCCAGCGCCGCATCGAACTTGTCCGGCTGGCACAGTCCGAAACCCCAATCCAGCCACATGCCGGATTTGACCAGGCCGGCCGCCTCCGCCGCCGAGGCCTTGCGCGCCTCACCCTGCTGGCCCTGAAATGCCATTGCTCAACCTCCCATGATCCGCCGCTCTTGGCCCCGGCAGCGCATGGCGCGAATCCTAGAGCCGATCGGAAGCGGATAGAAGGGTTTCGCAATGGCCCCTTGTCTGTGTCCCGCTTCACAGCGGCGCCGCGGCCCCGAACAGGATGGGATGCCTGCGCATTGGTTCCCGAAGGTTCCAATGGTGCATGGCCACAAGCATCGCTCGCGAACCAAACGATGGAATCTTGCGCGCCATTACTTGCCCGCCGCGACAGATTCGTTGTTCACTAGCCGCCAAAGAGCGGGACGGGGATGGCACAATCACGAACATTCGGCGGCATGACCCAGGAGCGGATCGTTTTCGCCCTGGCGGTCCTGCTGTTCCTGGCGGCGTCGGTCGGCCTCGGCGGCTTCTTCACCGCCGATAACCTGGTCGCGATCGTGCGCAGCGTCAGCGTGCTCGGCATCCTGGCGGTCGGCATGGCGATCATCATCATCGGCCGCGGCATCGACCTCTCCATGGTCGCGATCATGGCCATGTCCGTCGCCTGGTACCTGCAGATGCTGAACAATGGGGTCTCCGGCGGCACCGCCCTGCTCCTGGTGCTGGGCGGCGTCATCGCCATCGGCCTCATCAACGGCTTCCTGGTCGCTTATGCCGACGTGCCGGCGATTTTCGCCACCCTCGCCAGCTCGGCCTTCGTCTACGGTTTCGTGCGCTCGCAGCTGATCGGGCAGGACGCGACGCCGGTGCCGCCCGACCATTGGGTCGAGTTGCTCGGCCGCTTCCGCTTCCTCGACATTCCCGTCGAGGTGTTCTTCTTCGCCGCCGTCTGCGTCGCGGCCTTTCTCTTCCTGCGCTTCGCCAAGTGGGGCCGCTACACCTACCTGATGGGCGACAATTTCATGGCGGCGCGCAACATGGGCATTCCGGTCAGGCCGATGATCGTGCTGCGCTATGTGCTGTCGGCGCTGATCGCCTTCGCGGCCGGGATCCTCATTGCGTCCAGCCTGCACAGCATCAACGTGCGGGTGGTCAATTCCAACCTGCTGTACGACGTCATCCTGGTGGTGGTGATCGGCGGCATCGGCCTCAACGGCGGTACCGGGGGCATGCGCAACGTCATCGTCGGCGCGCTGCTGATCGGCATCATGCAGAACGCCATGACCATCATCGACATCTCGAACATCTACCAGAACCTGATCAAATCCACGATCCTGCTGATCGCCATCGTGGTCGACGGCCTGCTCAATCCGCGCGACGAGCAGACGGCGCAGCAGGGCGACATTTAGCGCGCAACGAGGCAGAGAGGCAGAAGACCATGATTACGAAGTGGAAGAGTCTATTTGTAGCGATGGCGTCGCTCGCCGGCCTGGCGTTCGCCGCGGCCGAGCCCGCGATGGCGCAAAGCGGCGACGATCCGGGCCCGGCGGCCTATTCGGGGGCGCTGAAGGAGAAGCGCGTGGTGCTGGTGCCGATGGCGATGGGCTTCGACCTGGCGCAGGGCTGGTCGGCGTATCTGAAGAAGGAGGTCGAGGCGTGGGGCGGCAGCTTCGAGACCCGCGATCCCAACTGGAGCACCGAGGCCGGCGCCCAGGCGCTGACCGAGCTGGTGTCGTCCGATCCCAAGCCGGACGTGCTGGTGGTGCATTCGCCCGACCTCAACTCCTACGGCAAGGTGCTGAAGCGGGCGCAGAAGGAAGGCATCTATGTCGTCCTGATCGACAACCCGATGAACTTCCCGGCCGACGCCTTCATCGGCAGCGACTGGGATCGCCTCGGCCAGCTCGAGGCCGAAGCCGCGGTGAAGCACTGCGCCGACAATCCGGGCAAGAAGATCGGCCTGGTGCAGGGCGACGCTGCCAACGCCTCCAGCATCTACCAGTACAACGGCATCATGAAGGTGCTGAAGCAGAACCCCGACTTCAAGGTCGTGGCGGAGCCGTTCTCCAACTGGGATCCGACCACCTCGCGCACCGTCACCGCGACCATGCTGCAGCAGCACCCGGACATCTGCGCCATCATCGACTTCTGGGATGGCGACGCGACCGGCGCGGCCGCGGCGATCCGCGATGCCAAGCTCGATGGCAAGGTGTTCCTGGTCACCACCGGCGGCGGCGAGATGCTCGACTGCAACTACATCAATGACGGGACCTTCGGCGCGGTGGTGATGACCGACCTCGCCGGCCAGTCGCGTGACATGAACGCGATCGTCAAGTTCCTGCTGCAGAGCGGCCAGCCGGCCGGCACGTCGAAGACGTACATCTATACGTTGGAACGCGCCTGGACCAAGGCCGACCTGCGGCCCGAAACCTGCTGGGACCTGAAGCACCTGCAGGCGGCGGCGCAGTAGTAGTGGACTACGGGAGCGGTCATTTCACCGGCCGCTCCCCTTTGTCTCTAGGGGAATGATGACACCAACCAAGCAAGACTCCCCTTCCCCCCTTGCGGGGGAAGGCAATCGCACATGGCCAACGAAGCACAGTTCCTCCTCCCCCGACACGGGGGAGGATCGAGGTGGGGGAAGCGAGCGATGACTCTCTCCCGCCGAAACGCGGCTTCCCTCTCCCTACCCTCCCCCATGTTGGGGGAGGGGAAATCAGCGCGCATTCTTGATATGCCATGGCTCCGTTCCGCGCGGGATGAAGGGATATTGTGTTGGCGGTCGGATTGCCTATGACCCTCAAAGAACGAGCCCTGCGCCTGCGCTACAACGTCATCCCCGATCACCTGATCGGGGAGATCCTGACCAAGCGCTGGACCGACAACGCCATTCCGTTTCTTGCCCTGCTCATCACGGTGGCCGGGTTCGGCAGCGCGATCTCCGGCTTTTTCAAGCCGCAGTCGTTGACCGATTCCACGCGCCAGCTCGGCGAATTCTCGATCGTCGTCACCGGCCTCACCATCGTGATGCTGGGCGGCGGCATCGACCTCTCCGTCGGCTCTATCTTCGCGCTCTCCTGCTTCTCCGCGGTTGGCGCCTTCTTCATCCTGGAGCAGCCGGTGTGGGTCGCGTTCGCGGCGGCGCTGGCGACCGGCCTCGCGCTCGGCGCGATCAACGGCTACCTGGTCGGCTACATGCGCCTGCGCGCGTTCCTGACCACGCTGGTCACGCTGATCATCGGCCGCGCCGTGTTCGACATCCTGGTGGTGGACTACGGCACCGCCATCCAGTCCTCCTACATGTCGTCCGACGCCTGGGACTTCATCGGCGACGGCACGGTCTTCGGCTTCTCCGTCGCCGTCCTCACGGCGATCGCGATCGCCATCCTGGCGCACATCGCGCTGACGCGCTCGCGGCCCGGCTGGCACATCCTGGCGGTCGGCGGTTCGCGCCGCTCGGCGTTCAACTCCGGGATCAACGTCAAGCGCACGGTCTTCATGACCTATGTGATTTCCGGCCTCGCCTGCGGGCTCGCCGGTTTCCTGTTCGCCTGCCGCCTCAGCGGCGCAGGACCTGGCACCGGCGCGGGCCTTGAAATCCTGGCGCTGACCGCGGCGGTGGTCGGCGGCAATTCGCTTGGCGGCGGGCGCGGCTCCATCGTGAAGGGGGCGATGGGCGCCATCATCGTGCTGGTGATGACCAACGGCCTGATCCGCCTCGGCTTCGGCACCGGCTTCAACCAGATGGTGCTGGGCCTTCTGCTCGCGGTCGCGGTGGTGCTCGACATCCGCTGGCTCAAGAACCGCGACAAGGTGCTGAACGAGCTCTACGTCGCGCCGATCCACCACCGCATGGGAGAGACGCAGTCCGCCTTGCCCAATGCGAGCTCGCCCTACGCGCTGAACGATCGCCTCGCCAAGACCGAGTATATCGGCCTCGGTGAGATCGAAGGGCCGGAGGACGTGATCCTCGACCGCGACGATCACCTCTACTGCGGCACCCGCCACGGCGAGATCGTGCGGTTCTTCGCACCCGACTACAAGCGCTCCGAAGTCTTCGCGCATACGGGCGGCTTCCCGCTCGGCCTCGCGTTCGACCCGGCGGGCAACCTGCTCTCCTGTGTCGGCGCCATGGGCCTCTATTCCATCTCCAAGGCCGGTGAAGTCACGAAGCTCTCGGCCGAGACCCGCCGCTCCTGGACCTCGATCGTCGACGATGCCCGGCTGCGCGATCCCAATGACTGCGACGTGGCGCCGGACGGCCGCATCTTCTTCACCGATTCCACCACGCGCTACGACGCGCATGAGTGGGCGGTGGACTCGATCGAGAGCCGCCCGACCGGCCGCCTGCTGTGCTACGATCCGCGCACGGCCAAGACGACGACGATCCTCGATCATTACCGCTACGCCAACGGCGTCTGCATCGCCCACGACGGCATGTCACTGTTCATGGCGGAAAGCTGGGCCTGCCGCGTGCACCGCTATTGGTTTGACGGGCCTAAGAAGGGCCAGGTCGAGTGCGTGATCAAGGACATGCCGGGCTATCCCGACAACATCAACCGCGCCTCCGATGGCACCTATTGGATGGCGTGGCTCGGCATGCGCACGCCGAGCTTCGACCTCGCCTTGCGCTCACCCGGCATGCGCAAGCGCATGACCCGCCGCCTGCCGCAGGACGAATGGCTGTTCCCCAACATCAACACCGGCGGCGTGGTGAAGTTCGACGAGACCGGCCGCATCGTCGAAACCCTCGGCGACATGAGCGGCGAAAGCCACCCGATGGTGACCTCGATGCGCGAGCACAAGGGCTGGCTCTATGTCGGCGGCATCTTGAACAACCGCATCGGCCGCTACCGCATCCCAGGCGCGGATCAGAGCTGGACGGGACCGGATTCGTACTGGGGGAAGCGGTGATGATTGCATCCCTCTTCCCCCTAACAATCACCCCCTTCCCCCCCTGCGGGGGAAGGATGCGGAGCCTTAGCGAACGAAGTGAGCTTAGGCGCAGCTGGATGAGGGGGCCGCGCCGAAGGCGCGCAGCGCACGAGCGCTCTTCACAACGTACCGTCCATCGCATGTTCGCCATTGCGCTCTTCCGAGCGCGCGCGGCTCTCGCCGCACCACCCCTCATCCAACTACGGCTAGGCTCGGCTGCGCCTCGCCAAGCCTTCGTATCCTTCTCCCGCAAGGGGCGAAGGGGTACCTTTTTAGGTCGTGGGGGCGGCCGATGATCTTCGACCCCATCCTCGACCTGTTCCGCGGCAAGGCGGTGACCATTCCGCCGATGGACGGCGCGTTCCGGCCCAACACCGCGCTGGACGAAGCCGACGTCGTGCTGGAGATCGCGGCGCCGGACAATCTCACCTTTGATGGCGCGCACCTGCTGTTCTCCAGCGGCAGCGATGTCCTGTCCATGGCGCCGGGCAGCGCCAAGCCGGAGCAGGTCGAACGCTTGCCTGCAACGGTCACCGCGCTTGCGGCGGGACCGGACCGTGCGCTCGCCATCGCGTGCGACGACGGCACCATCGTGATCGACGGCGGCAAGCATTCCGACAAGAAGCTTACGCCGGCCAACGTCGGCAACCTCGCCTGCCCCACTGCGCTCGCCTTCGACGGCGCCGATCACCTGCTGGTCGCGCAAGGCTCGGCGAAACACCGCGCCACCGACTGGGCCGTCGACCTGATGGAGAAAAACGCGGGCGGTTCCTTGTGGCGCGTCGATCTCGAGACCGGCGCAGCCCAGCGCCTGGCCGGCGACCTCGCCTTCCCCTATGGCATCCTGATCCAGGGCGAGCGCATCGTGGTGGCAGAGAGCTGGCGCCATCGGCTGGTCGCCGTACCGCGCCAAGGCGGCGCGCCGCAGCCGCTGCTCACCAAACTGCCCGGTTACCCCGCGCGCCTAGCGCCCGCGTCCGATGGCGGCGCATGGCTGGCCCTGTTCGCGCCGCGCAACAGGCTGATCGAGTTCGTGCTGCTGGAGCATGATTATCGCGCCGCCATGATGCGCGAGATGGAGCGCCCCAACTGGATCGCCCCGGCGCTCGCCTCCGGTGCCAGCTTCCTGGAGCCGCTGCAAAGCGGCGGGGTCAAGACCATGGGCATCCACAAACCGTGGTCGCCCTCACGCTCTTACGGCCTGGTGGTGCGGCTCGACGCGGCGCTGCAGCCGGTCGCCAGCTTCCACAGCCGCGCCAACGGCCGCCGTCACGGCATCACCAGCGTGATCGAGGCCGGCGGCCGGGTGCTTGCGGCCTCGCAAGGCGGCAACGTCATTCTCGCCATCGACGCCCGCGCGGAGGCCGGCGCATGACCGTGATCCTCGAGACCCGGCAGCTGACCAAGGCCTATCGCGGCGTGCCCGCGATCAAGGACATCGATTTCGACCTCAAGGCCGGCGAGATCCACGCCCTGGTGGGCGAGAACGGCGCCGGCAAGTCGACCCTGACCAAGATCATGGCCGGCGCCGTCGTCGCCAGCAGCGGCAAGCTGCTCTATCGCGGCCAGGAGGTCGCCTTCGCCTCGCCTTCCGAGGCGCTGAACGCCGGCATCGCCATGGTGTTCCAGGAGACCAGCCTCGTCCCCTCCATGACCGTGGCACAGAACCTCTACCTGGGGCAGGAGAAGTTCCTCAATCGCCTGCGCGGCATTTACATCTCCGCCCAGCAGTTCCTGCAGTCGCTCAACTTCACCGTCGACCCCACCGCCATCGTCGCCACCTTGGGCGCCGCCAAGAAGCAGATGGTGGAGATCGCCCGCGCGGTGCAGCACAAGGCCGAGATCATCATCTTCGACGAGCCGACCGCGACCCTGACGCCGGAGGAGAAGCGCCACTTCTTCGCGCTGATGCGCCGGCTCAAGCAGCGCGGCGTCTCCATCGTCTTCATCACCCATGCGCTGGAAGAGGCGCTCGCCCACTCCGACCGCATCACCATCCTGCGCGACGGCGAGAAGGTGCAAAGCGGCCCGACCGCCGGCTTCGACCGCGATACCGTCATCCGCCACATGGTCGGCCGCACCTTGTCGGGCGAGCTCTACCGCAATCGCCGCGGCGCAGCCGACATCCGCAAGGCCGGCGCCCAGGTCCTGTCGGTCCAGGACATCTCGATGGGCAATGTCGTGCGCAACAATTCCTTCTCGATCTACAAGGGTCAGATCACCGGCGTGTTCGGCTTGATCGGCTCCGGCCGCACCGAGACCTTCAAGGTCGTGTCCGGCATCTACAAGCGCAACTTCCTGCGCGGCGGCGACATCGAGCTGGATGGCAAGCCGGTGCGCTACTACGTGCCGGCGCCGGCGGTGAAGGACGGCATCCTCTACGTCACCGAGGACCGCAAGGCCGAAGGCTTCTTCGAGACCATGTCGATCGCGGAGAATCTCTATTCCGGCCTGCTCGCCGCCGGCCTCGAACGCGTGCCGTACGTCAGCATGCGCGAGATGCGCGATCTGTCGCAGCACTGGAGCAAGTCGCTCAACGTGCGCGCCATCAACGACAACGCGCGGGTAATCGAGCTCAGCGGCGGTAACCAGCAGAAGGTGGTGATCGGCAAGAGCCTGGTGCAGAAGCCCAAGCTCGTGATCTTCGACGAGCCGACCCGCGGCGTCGACGTCGGCGCGATCGCCGAGATCCACCAGATCATCAACAAGCTGGCGGATGACGGCCTCGCGGTCGTCGTCATCTCGTCCTACCTGCCGGAGATCATGAACCTCTCGGACCGCATTTTGGTCTGCCGCCAAGGCCGCATCGTGGAAGAGCTGTCACCCCAGGACGCGACCGAGGAAAAGATCATGTACGCGGCGGTGCACTGACTACCCGGCCATGGCCTGCTTGACGTTGACACCCAGATCGTAGACCAGCTGGCCGCCATAGTAGGCCGTGGTCATGATCAGCACCGCGCCCGCCAATTCGACCAGCACCAGCCCGAACGCGCCGCCGCCGCGCCAGGTGGCGTTCCGCCACCAAGTCACCAGGCGAACCACCGCCCACACCGTGAAAGCCGCGGCGCTCGCCATGCCGAGGTGCTCGTGCAGCTCCGCGGTGTCGCTCGCGAAGCCCTTCGATTCGGCGAATTCCAGCGCCATGTCGCCGAACATAAAGCTGGCGATCGCAAACAGCGCGGCCAGGACGGCAAGGCCGGTCGAGGCGTGGCCAAGACCGGTGCGGCCGGTCACCGGGGCGCCGCGCAGCGTGGCGATGGTATCCACCACCGCCAGTGTCAGGAAAAACACGATCGGAAAATGCACCAGCATCGGATGGACGTGTTCGAGCGACAGCATGATTGATCCCCTCTGACGACGATCCTCGGCGATAGCAGGCGCACGCTGACGGCGTGCTGACAGGGGAGCGGGTCGGCCGGCCGGCATCCGGTCCAACGACGTTCCCGTTGGTGCTCAAGAGGTTGCGCTGCGGCCGGCAGGCTCGGCGCTCGAACGCATTGCCCGCAACGGCCTGGAACCCCAGGCCGGGTCTCGGCGTTTTCCTATCGGATTGGACGAATCGGACGTGAGCTGGGAGGCGTGGCCCCATGACGGCGATGGTTTTCGACTTGTCGGCGGCGCGCCGCGCGCGGTTGAACGGCGAACGCAGCCTGCTTCACACCTGGATGCCAAAGGACGGCCCGGTCGAGCTCGAGGATTTCCGGGTAGGCGACAAGGTCAGGTTCCGCGACGGCAAGATCGGCACTATCTTGTGCTTCGGCGCCAGCAGCATCCGCGGCCCCCTGATGGCGCTGGTCGCCGTCAACGGCCTCAACTACACCTGCCCCATCACGGAATTGAGGTCAGCGAGTTAAGCCTTGTTCTTGTAGTAGACGTCGAGGAACACGGCGGCGAGCAGCACCAGGCCCTTGATCACCTGCTGCAGATCGATCCCGACCCCGAGGATCGACATGCCGTTGTTCATGACACCCATCACGAAGGCGCCGATCACCGCGCCCACCACCTTGCCCACGCCACCCGAGGCCGACGCACCGCCGATGAAGCAGGCGGCGATCACGTCCAGTTCGAAGCCGAGGCCCGCCTTCGGCGTCGCGGTGTTCAAGCGAGCGGCGAAGATGAGGCCGGCGAGGCCCGCCAGCAGCCCCATGTTCGCGAAGGTGTAGAAGGTGAGCCGGTGGGTCTTGATGCCCGAAAGCCGCGCCGCCTTCTCGTTGCCGCCGAGGGCATAGATGCGCCGTCCGATGGTCATGCTCGAGGTCACGAACGCGTAGAGCACGATCAGCGCGAACATGACGATCAGCACGTTCGGCAAGCCCTTGTAGGACGCCATCAGGTACGAGAACAGCAGGAAGCCCGCCGCCACCAGGATGTTGCGGCCGAGGAAGAACACGAATGGCTCCTCCACCAGCCCATGCGCCTGCTGGCCGCGCCGCTCACGGATGTTGAAATAGATGACCAGCGCCGTGACCGCCGCGCCGATCACGAAGGAGGTGAGGTTGAAGGCATTGATCGCGCCCGCCGCCGCATCCGGCAGGAAGCCCGAACTCATGCGCTGGAACGGCACCGGGAACGGCCCGACCGACTGGCCCTTGAGGATGTAGAGGGCGAGGCCCTTGAAGACGAGCATGCCGGCCAGAGTCACGATGAAGGCTGGAATCTTCCAGAACGCGACGAAATAGCCCTGCACCGCGCCGATCGCCGCGCCCAACAGCAGGCAGAAGATGGTCACCAGGATCCAGTCCATGTGGAACTGCACGATCATCACGGCGGCAACCGCGCCGACGAAGCCGCACACCGACCCGACCGAGAGGTCGATGTGCCCGGCGACAATGATCAGCATCATGCCCAGCGCCATGATGACGATGTAGCTGTTCTGCAGAATGAGGTTGGTGAGGTTGAGCGGCTTCAGCAGCGTGCCGCCGGTCATGATCTGGAAGAACACCATGATCAGGATCAGCGACAGCAGCATCCCGTATTCCCGGATGTTGCTCTTGACGAAGCTGGCCAGGGAACGGTGGTGACCAGTTTCTTCCGACGCTAGCGTTTGCTGTGCCATCTCTAAACTTCCTGCAATCTCACTTGTCCCAGGATTTCATGATCGCGCGCATGATCTTTTCCTGGCTCGCTTCCTGGGTCGCCATCTCGCCGACGATCCGGCCCTCGTTCATCACGTAGATGCGGTCGCTGATGCCGAGCAGCTCGGGCATCTCGGAGGAGATGACGACGATGCCTTTGCCCTCCTCCGCCAGCCGCGCGATGATGGTGTAGATCTCGTATTTGGCGCCGACGTCGATGCCGCGCGTTGGCTCGTCCAGGATCAGGATCTCCGGCCCGGTGAACAGCCACTTGCTGAGCACCACTTTCTGCTGGTTGCCGCCGGAAAGGTTCACCGCCTGCTGGAACACGCTGGAGCAGCGGATGTTGAGGTCGCGCCGGAACTTGTGGGCGACCTTCTGTTCCTGGTTGTCGTCGATCTTGCCGTTGCGCGAGACGCCCTCGAGGTTGGCCAGCGTGATGTTGCGCTTGATGTCGTCGATCAGCACCAGGCCGTAATTCTTGCGATCCTCGGTGACGTAGGCGATGCCGGCCTTCATCGCCTTGTCGATGGTGGAGACGTCGATCTCCTTGCCGTGCAGCGCCACCTGGCCGCTGATCTTCTGTCCGTAGGAGCGGCCGAAGATGCTCATGGCCAGTTCGGTGCGGCCGGAGCCCATCAGGCCGGCGATGCCGACGATTTCGCCCTTGCGGACGTTGAGGTTGATGCCCTTGATCAGCTGCCGGTCGGCATGCTCCTTGTGATAGACGATCCAGTTCTTCACCTCGAAGATCGGATCGCCGATGCGCGGCGTGCGCTTCGGGTAGCGGTCCGCCAGCTCGCGCCCCACCATCGAGCGGATGATGCGGTCCTCATCGACCTTCTGCGCGTGGCAGTCGAGCCGGTCGACGGTCGCGCCGTCGCGCAGCACGGTGATGGTGTCGGCGACCTTCAGGATCTCGTTCAGCTTGTGCGAGATGAGGATCGAGGAGATGCCGTGCGCCCGGAACTCCTTGAGCAGCGCCAGCAGCGCGTCGCTGTCGCTCTCGTTCAGGCTGGCGGTCGGCTCGTCCAGGATCAGCAGCTTCACCTCCTTGGCCAGGGCCTTGGCGATCTCGACCAGCTGTTGCTTGCCGACTCCGATATCGGTGATGAGGGTGTTGGGTGATTCCTTGAGGCCGACCTTCTTCAAAAGCGCGCCGGTCTTCGCGAAGGCGGCGTGCCAATCGATGATGCCGTTCTTCGCCGGCTCGTTGCCGAGAAAGATGTTCTCCGCGATCGACAGCAGCGGCACCAGCGCCAGTTCCTGGTGGATGATGACGATGCCGGCCTTCTCGCTGTCCGCGATGTCGCGGAACTTGCATTCCGTCCCCAGGAAGAAGATCTCGCCGGAATAGTCGCCGTGCGGATAGACCCCGCTCAGCACCTTCATGAGGGTCGATTTGCCGGCACCGTTCTCGCCCACCACCGCGTGGATCTCGCCCGCGCGCACCATGAGGTTGACGTTGTCCAGCGCGTTGACGCCGGGGAAGGTCTTGGTGATGCCGCGCATCTCCAGGATGGTCTCGCCGGTCGCGCCGGCGCGCGGCTCCTGCGTCATCGCCAGTGTCAAATGAAGGTCTCCGATTTCGCCCTATCTTGCGCCGCCGTCCGGCGGATTAAAAACAAAAAAGCCGGCCATGCGTGCCGGTCGCAACCATGAAAGGAATTGGCCCCGCCCAAGTCGGCGGGGCCAATCAGTCACGGGTGTCCTAGTTCGTGATCTGGTCCTTGGGGTAGTAGCCGCTGCCCACCAGGATCTGCTCCCAGTTGTCGCGGCCGACGCTGACCGGCTTCAACAGGTAGGACGGGACGACCTTGACGCCGTTGTCATAGGTCTTGGTGTCGTTGACCGGCACTTCCTTGCCGGCCAGCAGGGCGTCGACCATCTGGGCCGTGACCTTGGCGAGCTCGCGCGTGTCCTTGAACACGGTGGAATACTGCTCGCCCGCGATCATCGACTTGATCGAGGGAACTTCGGCGTCCTGGCCGCTGACGATCGGCATCGGCTGGTCGGCGGAGCCGTAGCCCACGCCCTTCAGCGACGACAGGATGCCGATGGAGAGGCCGTCATACGGCGAGAGCACCGCGTCCACCCGCTTGTCGCCGTAGTAGGCGCTGAGCAGGTTGTCCATGCGGGCCTGCGCCACCGCACCGTCCCAACGCAGGGTGCCGACCTTGTCCATGCCCATCTGGCCGCTCTGCACCACCAGCTTCTTGCTGTCGATGTAGGGCTGCAGCACCGACATGGCGCCGTCATAGAAGAAGAACGCGTTGTTGTCGTCCGGCGAGCCGCCGAACAGCTCGATGTTGAACGGGCCCTTGCCGTCCTTGAGGCCGAGGCCGTCGACGATCGAGGAGGCCTGGATCACGCCGACCTGGAAATTGTCGAAGGTCGCGTAGTAGTCGACGTTGGCGGAGTCGCGGATCAGGCGGTCATAGGCGATGACCTTGACGCCGCTGTCGTGCGCCTGCTGCAGGATGGCGCTGAGCGTGGTGCCGTCGATCGCCGCGATGACCAGAACCTTCACGCCCTTGGTCACCATGTTCTCGATCTGCGCCAGCTGGTTCGGGATGTCGTCCTCGGCGTACTGCAGGTCGGTGCCGTAGCCCAGCTCGGTGAACACCTTCACCATGTTGTCACCGTCGGCGATCCAGCGGGCCGAGGACTTGGTCGGCATCGAGATGCCGATCGTACCCTTGTCCTGCGCGATCGCCTGCGACGACAGGGCAAGCATGCCCGCTGTCAGCATGGTCATGAAAGTCTTGGTCAGCTTCACGTTGTTCCTCCCACGTGCTTGGATTGTTGAACTTGCGTCGATCAGATGCGCCGGCGGCGCCGGAAATGGCGCGTCACGTCTCGCGGCGATGTCATCAGTTGGTCCTCCGTCCGTGCGCTTCCCTTGCCCATGGCGGGAAACGGCCGATTTCTTAATCGCGGCTTTTATCATATAAAATAGTTGGCGGCAATCATCGTTTGTATGATAAATGACGGCAACACTGGGAGGGGGTAGGCCGCCGGATGAAGCCTCAAAAGAGCGCGTCCAAGGCACTGAAAGCGCCGCCAAACGCCGGCCGACGGGGGTCCGAGAAGGAGCCGCGCGGCAGCCTGCACCGCAGCGTCGCACAGGATATCGGCGCGCGCATCCTGAACGGCGAGTTCGCGCCTGGCACCCTGCTGCCCAACGAGGCGGAGTGGTGCAAGAGCTTCGGCGTCAGCCGCACCGCGGTGCGCGAGGCGATCAAGATGCTGATGGGCAAGGGCCTCATCATCTCGCGCCCGCGCATCGGCTCGCGCGTGCTGCCGCGCGCCGAGTGGAACCTGCTCGACCGGGACGTGCTCGGCTGGTACGTGGCGGCCGCCAAGCAGTCGCATTTCCTCGCCCACATGCAGCAGGTGCGCGAGATCCTGGAGCCGGAGACCGCCGCGCTCGCCGCCGCCAACCACACGCCCGAGCAGCTGCTGGCGATCGAAGCGGCCTATGAAGCGATGGCCGCGGCCAAGACCCTGGCGGCGTGGAACGAGGCCGATGTCAAGTTCCACTTCGCGATCCTGCAAGCCGCCGGCAACGAATTGCTGGTGCCGCTCGGTCTCGTCATCGAATCCGCGCTCGGCAGCATGTTCACCTACACAGCGCGGCAGAAGGGCGACGTCGGCCGCACCCTGCCCGGCCACCAACGCATCCTCACCGCCATCCGCGCCCGCCGCCCCAACGCCGCCCGCGCCGCCGTGCGCAAGCTGCTGGGCGACACCAGCCGCATCGTCGGAGAAGTGATGCGCGCGGGACGCAAATCGAGATCAGCCGGCGCATAGGGCCGTACGTCGCAGGCATCTACCGCTGATTGCCCGGATAGGCTTCCTCCAGAGCGATGGCGCCGGTCTCCAGCAGTGATTTCAGGTTGGAGAGGATCTTCGGCCAGCCGCCGGACACCG
Organism: Dongiaceae bacterium; assembly: GCA_035274225.1. Lineage (GTDB taxonomy): Bacteria > Pseudomonadota > Alphaproteobacteria > Dongiales > Dongiaceae > Dongia_A. The sequence continues at coordinate 17,585 of DATEOK010000250.1, read as the reverse complement.
CCGCGACGAACTTCGACGGATCGCGCTCGATGGTGTGGCTGATGGAGAGCTTGACCGCCGTGCTGCTGCGCTCCAGTTCCATCGTGCAGAGCGATGCGCCTTCGCCCTTGAGTTCGGGCTTGCTCAGGTTCTGCCAGCGGATCACCAGGCGTCGCGGCGGATCGGCCTCGACGATTTCGCCGCTGTCGAGCACCTGGCCGTCGCCGGACACCAGCTGCCACGGGGAACCGGCCGTCCACTGGCTTTCGCAGTGGCAGCCGAACCAGTACTGCTTCATGAACTCCGCGTCGGTCAGCGCTGCCCACAGCTTCTCCGGCGTGGTGCGGATATAGGTCACATAAACGAAAGTCGATCTAGGCATCGTCTTTCTCCAGTCGGTGTTTCAGGTCCGAGAGCGCCTTGAGGCGCGGTTTTTCGAACTTGGCGATCCAGCGTTCGTAGATTTCCTGCAGCGGCACCGGATTGAGGAAGTGCAGCTTTTCGCGGCCGCGCCGCACGGTGGCGACGAGGTTCGCCTCAACCAGCAGGTCCAGGTGCTGCGTCACCCCCTGCCGCGTCATGTCCAGGTGCTCGCACAGCTCGCTGAGCGTGCGGCCGTCGTGCGCATGCAGCAGGTCCAACAGCTTGCGGCGCCCGGGATCGGCCAGGGCCTTGAACAGCATGTCGGTGTCGCGGCGCTTTGCCATGCTCTATATGCAAGTAATTGCTTGCTTGAAGCATAGGCAAGTTTTTACTTGCCTGTCAAGGGCTGACCGATAGTGCCAAAGCGGGTCTTCCAGGCGGGGTCACGCGGCCGGGGGCGCATAGGGCATTTTTCGGTTGCCTTGGCCGGGACGATCGGGTGAGCTGACCTGGACTTCAGTCCGAGCGAGGGCACCGATGCCAGAAGATCCAGGCAGCAAGTGGAAGCACGACGGCGTGCGCGTCATCCCAGCGAATGCGCTCGACACCAATACCGCGCAGTCGCCGGGCATGGACCGCCGCGCCGCCATCAACTACGCGCGGGTCGGCGCGCAGAAGCTGTGGGCCGGCACGGTCCATATCCATCCCAACGCCAAGACCGGCGCGCATCATCATGGGCCGTTGGAGAGCGTGATCTACGTGGTGCGCGGCAGGGCGCGGATGCGCTGGGGCGAGCAGCTCGAGTTCGTGGCGGAGGCTGGACCCGGCGACTTCATCTATGTGCCGCCGTTCGTGCCACACCAGGAGATCAACGCCTCGCAAGACGAGACGCTGGAATGCGTGCTGGTGCGCAGCGACGGCGAGGCGGTGGTGGTCAACCTCGACATCGCGCCGGTCGAGCAGCCGGAGGCCGTCAAGTGGATCGACCCGATCCACAAGAGCTAGCAGGCTACTCCACGATCTTCCAATAGGAGTCCTTGCGCGTCACCTTGCCGGCCCGGAAGGTGTAGAAATCACAGCCCCACACCTCGATCCGTTGTCCATCGCGGCGAGTTCCGGTCAAGGTCCACTTCGACATGCCAGTGTTGGCGCCATCATCGGCGAAATGCTGCGCATTCGCGTAGTGAACATCGGGCAGCCCTTCAAACCGTCCGGCCAGGGCCTTGCGCACGTTCCCTTTGCCTTCCGATCGAGCACCCCAGGGTTGACTTCCCCTCGGCATTTCCAGCACGCAGTCATCCGCGAAATAGCTCATGATCCGGTCGAGATCATGCGCGTTGAAGGCGTCGCAAAGCCCCTCCAGAGTCTGACGGATCTGTGACATCGGCCCCTCCCTTGACGCGCCCATGATCCGCCACTCCGGCCGCACAAGCAACCGGGGCTGACGCGCGGGACGACCGGCCGCAAATGGTGTTCATATGGCACCCGGTATGGCTATGATCGGTGCTGTCGCACCGCAGGGATCGCGCGAATGTCTCGCCTGACCGCTTGCTTCATCTTTCTATGTGTCGGCACCGCGATGGCAGCGGCACCGCCTGCCCGCGCGGCCGAGACTTCGTCGGCGCGCACCATGGACCTGACCTACGACGTCTATCTCGGCGGCCTGCACATCTTCACGCTCGATGTCGCCATGACATTGCGGCCGGACCGCTACCGCGTGAGCGCTGAAGGCGAGACCGAGGGCATGGTCGGCTGGCTGTACCGCTGGGACGTGAAGCTTGCCGCCGAGGGACTGGAGCACAACGACCGGATCGAGCCATTGCGCTATGTCACGGACTCCGCATGGCAGGGCACGCGGCGAACGGTCGATCTCGGTTTTGCCGGGGACGGCCGTTATGCGCTGCTGCGGACACCGCCGCCGGAACCCGACCCCGACATCGAAGGCGGCTTGCCAGAGACGCTGCCCGAGGGAACCGTCGATCCGCTGAGCCTCGCCGTCGCCGCCAGCCGGGCGCTGGCGGAGAGCGGCCGCTGCGACCAGACCCTGCCGGTGTTCGACGGCCAGCGCCGCTACGACCTTACCTTGAAGCAGGTCGACGAGGCGACGCTGCCCCCCAACGACTATTCTATCTATCAAGGCCGGGCCGTGCGCTGCAGCGTCAGCATGAAACGGATCTCCGGATTCCGGAAAAGCTGGAAATCGAAACGCCAATGGGATGCCCCGTCGTCGGCGCCGACGATCTGGGTCGCGGCGATCCGGCCGGACCTGCCGCCCGTGCCGGTGCGCTATGACGGCGCGATCGCGCTCGGCAATATCGTGATCCATCTGACCAAGGCGGACGTGCGCGCCGAGCCCGGCGAGGCCGCGGCCGACTAGCCGGAGCATTTTCCGCCGAAGTGGACGCCGGTTGGGCGCAGAAAATGCGACCACGGATCCCGCTATTCGCGCATCCACTGCTCGCGCAGCTTCTCGCCGATCAGGCAGTCCATGCGCTCGTCGCTCGCCACCGCGGCGGCCGGGATGATCTGCGGTTCGCGGCCGGCGATCTCGAGCACCAGCTTGCGGCGGATCGCCTCGGCGAACTGGTCGGCGGACTGCACCACCACCAGGAAGGCGCCGAACCCGCCGATGACGCACTGCTCATAATACGCGTCGAGATTGGGGATCGCGGCGAAGCCGCCCGGCTGCTTGATCATGATCGGCAGGCCGTTGATGGTGATGCCGGCGCTGAGGACGGGCGCGCGCGCCACCTCGATCGGGATGCCCATGTTGTTCGGCCCGTCGCCCGACACGTCGATCACGCGGCGCGTCGCTGCAAAGCCGTTGTGGTCGAACTGCGGCGCGACGAACACCAGGCCGTTGGAGATCGAGGTGCCGCGGAAGCGCTGGATCGGCGCCTGCGCCAGCGCGGCGGCGAAGGCCCTGGCCGACTCCGGCCCGTCGATCGCGCGCCAGTCCACCACCTTGTACTGCGTGTCCGGCCCCGCCCACTCAACGTAGGTGAGCGCGATCCTGCCGTTCCGGCCCTGGGTGATGGCCTCGATCACCTCGGGATGGGTGATCGCCGCGACATAGCCGTCGCGCTGCAACTGCTGCTCGTCGATGTCCATCGACCGCGACACGTCGACCGCGAGGATGAGCTCGAGGTCGACCGGCATGTCGGCCGCCCGGGCCGCCGGCGGCGCCCAGAGCACGGCCGCCCAGACAACCATCGCGAGGACACGCACGCTTCGCTGCACGGCAACGCCTCCCTGCCATCCGCCCTCGGTGGCCAGAGTAATGCCCTTCGCGGCGATCGCCAATCACATTGCCGGCCCGCCGCCGGCAGATAGGAACGGCAGCGCCACGCTCGTTGCCTTCCGCAACATCTGATATAAGGCTCGGGCTTTCGGGGGAGCAGTCTGTGGATTTTGGGATCGGCCAGCAGCAAGTCCTTTTGCTCAACGCCGCCATGTGCCGTGACAAGGCGGTGGCCGCGGCCGCGCTGGATGCGTGGTGGGCCAACATCACCGACTTCGATCAGGTCCGCGGCACCGACGCCAACCTCTTCCCCCAGGTCTACTGGAACCTCGGAGCAAGCATCCGCGACCGCACGCTGCACGCCCGGCTGAAGGGCACCGCCCGCCACCACTGGATCAAGAACCAGTTCCTGGTCGCCAGCTGCGGGATGTTGCTCGACATCCTCGACCGGGCCCAGGTGCCGGTTTTGCTGCTCAAGGGCGCGGCCATCGCCTCCAGCATCGATGACGATCCCGGCCTGCGCGCGATGTCGGACTGCGACCTGCTGGTGCCGAGGGACCGCGCGCTCGAGGTGGTCGACTTGCTCGCGCGCGCGAACTTGCTCACGCCCGGCATGGCCGGGCCGCGCGACGTCGATGTCGCCCACGGCATCACCCTCGCGCTGCGCGGCAATCGGCATGCTGCCGTCGACCTCCATTGGCGGCCGCTGCGGGCGGTCGGCGCGGACGAGCTGGCGCGCGACATGTTCGCGGCGGCGCGACCGGTGGATTTCGCCGGCCGATCGTGCCGCGTGCCCTGTCCGGAGCACCTGGTCTTTCATGCCATCGTCCACGGATTGGAATGGTCGCCGTTCCCGCGATACGACTGGCTGATCGACACCATCAAGATCCTTCGCCGCACGGCGGCCGCGTTCGATTGGGACAGGCTGGTGGACACCGCGCTTCGCTATCGCTTCGGCTTCGCGGTGGGCCGCGCCCTCGAGAACGCGCGCGACAAGGCGGGGCTTGAGTTTCCCGGCGCGGCCTTGCAAAGGCTTCGGCAGCCGCTGGCCGTCCTGCAACGCCTCGAATGCCGAATCCGCTTGTCGAGACCGGCTGCCCGCTCGGTCCCGGACGAGTTGCTGCTCGCCTTGCAGGACATCCGGCGGCGCAGCCTCGTGCAATCGCAGCGATCCGCCTGGCAGGCGATTCCGATTCTGGCCGCATCGATGCTGGGCTCGTTCGGCGGCAGCCGCACGTTCATCCAGAACGATCGCGGCGAGCCGATCACCTATCTGCAAGGCTGGTCCGCGCCGGAAGCAGCCGGCCGCTGGACAGAAGGAAAGCTGGCATCCTGCGCGCTCTACGCGGCGAATGGGACGCGCCCGGCGAGCTTGTCGTTCCGCGGCAAGCCGTTCGCGCACCACGCCACCGCCGCCCATGTCGTCACCGTCTTCGCCGGGTGGCGCCGCCTCGGCACTCTGCGCTGGCGCAAGTCGGGCGCGGGACCGTTCGCCCAGCAGATCCTGCTGCCGCCTTCGATCTGGCGCGGCGAAACCGCCGTGCTCCGCTTCAAGTGCCGCCGGCCAATTTCCCCCATCGAGACCGGCTTCAACGGCGACACCCGGGCACTGGGGGTTTTTGTCACGCACATTTCCGTCGACCCGGTGTTGCGCGACCCGGCCGCGAAGCCGCTCGATCTTGCCCGCGGCAGTGCCGATCTCGACGTGCTTTGGCACGGCTGGTCCAGGCCCGAGGCGCAGGGATGCTGGAGCGAAGGATCGACCGCCGTGCTGCGCTGGCGAGCCGCCCGCGACATGGAGCCCGGGTCAAGCCTGCAGATCGAGATCGCCGACGTCGCGGCGAACGCGCAGGGCATATCGGGCCGCCTCTTCGTCAATGACCGGCCCGGCCGGCCGTTCAGCGCGCCGCCATCGACCAAGGAGCTGACGCTCTCTGTTCCGATTTCGGCGCACTATCCGGCGGGGCAAGAGATCGAAGTCCGGTTCGAGATCGAGACTCCCGCACGCCGGCGCAAGGAGGGGCTGCAGGTCCGCCGCATCTCGCTCACTCCGGCGCCGAATTCCTCGCCTACCTAGTCCCGATCGCGCGCTTTCCCGTCTTCAGACGGAGCCGGGCTGGATCGCCGCCGCCGCAGATCCAGCGCCTGCTTCAGGCCGAGCAGGCTTTCCTGCTGCTGCTCGCCGCGCCGCGTGATCCCGGAATTGGTGTCGTGAAGGCGCCGGTGGGCGACAACGCGTTCCACCATCCGCATCTTCAGGCCCATCGCGACAGCATGGGCGTACCAGGGCACGAAGTCGGCCACACGGAGCGTTGTGTCGAACAAGCCGAATCGCTCGAATGCGGTACGTCTGATCAGCATGCTGATGCGCGACACGCCGCGCTGCGGTTCCCGCCGAATCTTGCCTTGGCCGAACTGCTGCACCAGGCCGAAGACGCAATCGGTCTCCGGCTCCGCGTGCAGGACCGTTTCCTGCAGTTTCAGCTTGTCCCGCTCCCACAGGTCGTCGGCGTCGAGGAAAGCGATCGTTTCTCCGGTCGTCTCGACGATGCCCCGGTTCAAGGCCGTCGCTGATCCGGCGTGGGCCTGGCGGAACAGGCGGACGCGCGGGGCGTAGCCGGCCACCAGGTCCGGCGAACCGTCGGTCGATCCGTCGTCGACGACGACCACGTCGTCGGGCGGCCGGGTCTGCGCGAGGATGCTGTCGATCGCATCGGCAATGTAGGCTCGCGTGTTGTAGAGCGGCACGATGACCGAGATCCTCATGCCGCCGCTCCAACCGGCTCACGCCCTGCATCCGCATCATGCATTCGGCGGCTGCCCTCCGGCCTTGCGGCGCCTCTGCAGCGATTCGCGCAGGGCGGCCATCAGGTGCCGGTTGGTCACGTCGCGGTCTCCGGAGGTGTTCTCTTCATGCAAGCGGTATTTCAACGTGACCTGGTCGACATACACGGTCGCGATGTTTGCCTCCCGCCGGCGCATCATGAAATCGACATCGTCGGCATAGCCGATCCCGGTGTGGAACGGGCCGAGGATGTCGAAGACCTCCTTCCTGATTAGGAGGGAGCCTACAAAATACTCGCGCATCGTCGTGCTGAAGTTGTCGAGCGGGCTCGCCGGCCGCGCGCGTTCATAAAGGATATCCACCAGGCCCGTCGCCACCTGGGCCTTGGGATCGGCCTGCAATGCCTCGACCAGAATCTTGGTCCGGTCGACGGGCCACAGGTCGTCCTGATCGATGAAGGTGATCAACTCGCCTGACGCCTGCTGCAGCCCGACATTGCGCGTCGCCGCGACGCCACGGTTGCTCTGCCGCGTGACGCGCAAGCGCTCCCCGTACCCGCTCAGGATCGACGGCGAGGAATCGGTCGAGCCGTCATCGATGACGATGATCTCGTGCAGCGGATAGCTCTGCCCCAACACCGTCTCGAGCGTGGCAGCGAGATACTTGCTGCCGTTGTAGACCGGGATGATGACGCTTACCTTCACGATCGGCACCTCAGTCCAGCAGCTTCGCAAGGCCGGCGCCGAGCACAGCGGGGTCGCCGGAAGCAGCCAGATGGTAGCACGGCACCGACGCGACCAGCGTCGACAGCTTGGCGAACACCGCCGCCTCGTCGCCGATCATGCTCTGGCGCGTCGCTTCCATCAGCTTGCGCAGCGCGTCCGACTTGTGCATGGGGGCGAGGCGCAGCTCGCTCCAGTCGCCGGGCTGCGGCACCAGGATCGCGCGGATCTCGGCCTCCGCGGCCCGTTGTGCGGGAAGCAGCGTCATGTCCACTTCAGCCTTCTGTTCGCCTGCATCGTCGGAGACCGCCAGGCATGCCTTCATGATCTCCGGAAACCGGGCAAAGGTGTCGGCACGCAGCCGCGCCGAGCTGTAGAGCGCGCCGACGCGGGCCGGGTTCGCCCTGACGATCACCGCGTCGTCGCCGAGATAGCTCCAGCCCTGGGTCACGCAGGACAATGCGATGCTGGTCTTGCCGGCCCCGCTCTGCCCCACGATCAGCACCGCCTTGCCCTCGATGGCGACGCTGGCGGCATGGATCGGCGTCCAGGACGTCTCCAGCGAAAACCCCTTGATGGCATGCAGGAACGGCCGTGCGACATGCCAGGAGGCAATCCGGTCCGGGGCCGTGAACCATACCAGTCCCCTTCCCGCGCGGCGATCGATGGCGGTCAGGTACCCGTCGGCTTCGTTCAGCCACAGGTAATAGATGTCGCGGGTGGCCCGCAGCACCGTCCGGCTGCGCGCCTCCGCCGGCGGCAGCAGCCCCTCATGACCTTCCAGCGCGCCGCCGATGACGTCGAGCACGGCCGTGTCGTGCGCGGCAGCATCGGCACGGCTGCCGATCATCGGCAAGAGCCGCTCCAACGGCGGCGTGCCGCTGAGGCGAATGGCAACCGATGTCCCGCCGAACCGGAACACCGGCTGCGGGAGACGCCGCGCCGTAGCCCGCGTGTCAGTCTCGATGAGCGCAGCACGCAGCAGGTCGCGCAGATCCGGTGGCCGCGGATAGGTCAACGAGTCGAAGCCGGATTGACATGCGGCCAACCCATTTCCTCCACATCGTGGACCGGGTCGAGCTGGAGCAGGTCTTCCATGTCCGTGAACCGCTCGATGACCGGCAAGCCATACGGACCGTCCGCGCCCGGCACCGGTTGCCAGGCGGTCGCTGCAGCATCCGGAGCTGGCTCGATGAGCTGCTCGTCCAGCAGCGCCTGGACAAGGTTATTGGCGGCGGCGGCGAAATCCGCGGCATCGGCGTCGCTCAGTGCCGCTGTCTGCGCGATGACGGTTTCGATCGCCACGCCCGCTATCAGGCCGTCCCAGATCTGCGCCGCCGGTCCCAGCAGGCTGTAATAGACCCCCTTCACGAAGTTGGCGGCCACAACCTCATCGCCGAACGAGCGCGCGCTGACATTCGGCGAGGACGAGAGTCGATACTGCATGGCTTCCCCCAAGCATTCCTGCCGCATCATAACCAACGAGACGAATTCGGCGGAAGCCGTTGATTCGAACCGGCGGAACTTTCACGGCGGGCGCGGGGCGCGACCAGCTGAAGTGAAGCAAGCGCCTGATTCGACGTGGAAAATGGCCTGTATCGAGCTTTGCCGCATCGCTCATCGATGCGAACGATATGCGCCCGCGTTTGATGCATCGCCGATGGTGCGACGCTATCCTGCCGACTTCACGATCGACTTGATAGGGCCGCGCGGCCGGCCGGATTTTTCGGCGATGTCGCGATCCTGTTCCTCGATGACGGCTCTGACGCGCGCCTCATAGTCGTGCTCGTGCGGTTCTGCCGCCGGAACCTTGCGGTTCGAGGTACGGGTGCCGTCCTGATAGAACACGTCGAACAGGGCGAAGTCGCCGGCTGCAGGTTTCTTGCGGGCCAAAATTTGCTCCGAATATCTGGACATGTCCTGCGCAGCACGCCGGCGCCAAGCAGGATGGCGGAGAGGGTGGGAGATCGACTATCAATCAAATCAATGGCTTGCAAGACATTCCGACCCGCTACCCACGACCCTACCGATCATGCTTGGACAAAGCCCTGATGTTGCTCCTGACCAATGCATTCTGCGGTATCCCGCTCTCTGCCGAGGCAGCGGCTTATGCACCGGGACGGGCCCCCTAGACAAGCAATTCCTCCATCCGCCGTCTGTCACAAAACCGCCAACCATTCTTCACGGCTTGGCCGACGCCTCGGTCGGCGCGCCCGCGCACAATTCCCGAAAAGCACGGAGTCGGCGCAATAACGCCGGCCGCGGCAGGGTACGTCATCGATTCGGGAGCATGGCATGAACCAGTGGGCGGTCGAGGTTCGCGGCCTCAGCAAGACCTTCAACAGTGGCCGCAGGGCCCTCGACAACGTCGATCTGCAGATCGCGCCGGGCGAGATGGTGGCGCTCATTGGGGCCTCGGGCTCCGGCAAGTCGACCCTGCTGCGCCACTTGGCCGGCCTGGTGGCTGGCGACCGTGAGCCCAACGTCTGCCACGTCATCGTCGGCGGCCGGGATGTACAGGCGGAAGGCCGCCTCAGCGCCGACGTGCGCCGCATCCGCGGCAATGTCGGGTTCGTGTTCCAGCAGTTCAATCTGGTCAACCGCCTGTCCGTCATCACCAACGTGCTGATCGGCACCTTGAGCCGGCTGCCGCTGTGGCGGAGCCTGACCTTCCGCTTTCCCGAGGAGGAGCGCCGCCTGGCGATCGCGGCGCTGCAGCGCGTCGGGATCGCCGACTGGGCGTTCCAGCGCGCCGCCAATCTGTCCGGCGGCCAGCAACAACGTGCCGCCATCGCCCGCGCGATGGTGCAGCGCGCTCAGCTGGTGCTGGCCGACGAGCCGATCGCCTCGCTCGATCCGGAGGCGGCGCGCCGGGTCATGGAATCGCTGGCCGAGCTCAACCGCACCGATGGCGTGACCGTTCTGGTCTCGCTGCATCAGGTCCAGTTCGCCATGCGCTATTGCCCGCGCACCGTCGCGCTGCGCGACGGCAAGGTGGTGTTCGACGGCCCCAGCGCTGCGCTCACTCCGGAAAAGCTCGGCGAGCTCTATGGCGCCGAAGCGGAAGAGTTGCTGCTCGGCGAGGTCATTGCGCCGGCGCACGGGCCGCGCCACCGCAAGGTCGTCGGCTTCCCGCAACCGGCCGAAGCGCTCGCGATCGCCGCGGCCGGCTGAACCGTTCATCCATGTCCAACCAGAGGGAGTTACTCGCATGATCGGCAAATGGCTTAGATCGGCCGCCCTGTCGCTTACCTTAGCCGTCGGCCTCGGCACCGCGGCGCAGGCGGAAGACCTGAAGGAGCTGAATTTCGGCATCATCTCCACCGAATCCTCGCAGAACCTGAAGACCGTCTGGGATCCGTTCCTGGCGGACATGGGCAAGAAGCTCGGCATGAAGGTGAATGCCTTTTTCGCGCCGGACTATGCCGGCGTGATCGAGGCCATGCGCTTCAACAAGGTCGACGTCGCCTGGTACGGCAACAAGTCGGCCATGGAAGCGGTCGACCGCGCCGGCGGCCAGATCTTCGTGCAGACGGTGGCGGCCGATGGCAGCCCCGGCTACTGGTCGCTGCTGATCGCGCACAAGGACAGCAAGCTCAACTCGGTCGAGGACGTGATCAAGTACGGCAAGGAACTGACTTTCTCCAACGGCGATCCGAACTCGACTTCGGGCTACCTGGTGCCGGGCTACTACGTTTTCGGCCTGAACAACATCGACCCCAAGACCTATTTCAAGCAGACCGTCAGCGCCAACCACGAGTCCAATGCGCTCGCGGTTGCCAACAAGCAGGTCGATTTCGCCACCAACAACACGGAGAACATGGCAAAGATCCAGAAGAACTTCCCCGACAAGTTCAAGGAGATCAAGGTCATCTGGAAGTCGCCGCTGATCCCCTCCGACCCGATCGTCTGGCGCAAGAACCTCAGCGACGGCGACAAGGCCAAGATCAAGGACTTCTTCATGGCCTACGGCAAGGCACCGGAGGAAAAGACGGTCCTCGCCGGCCTGCAGTGGGGCCAGTTCAAGGAATCGAACGACGACCAGCTCGTTCCGATCCGCATCCTCGAGCTGTTCAAGAAGCGCATTGCGCTGCAGAACGATACCACCGTCTCCGATGCCGATAAGCAGGCGAAGCTGGCGGAGATCGACACCAAGCTCGGCGAGCTCAAGGAAAAGGAAAAGTCGCTCGCCACCAATTGAACTCATCCTCGGGCGCCGGCCTCACCCAAGCCGGCGCCCCTTTTCTATCCGGAGCATACGGCATGGCCCAGACAGTCGAGGCGCTGCACCAGGCGTCCACCTATCCGCCGAAATCGCTGCGCTCATCGCTCGGCACCGTGCTGCTCTATGGCCTGGGCTTCGCCATCCTCGCCTACTCGTACCAGGGCGCCGACATCCGGCCATGGGCCTTGATCGAGGATTCAAGCAACATGGCGACGCTGGGCGCCGAGTTCTTCCCGCCCGACCTCTCTCACTGGCGCTTCTACCTGGACGAGATCATCAAGACCCTGCAGATCGCGGTCTGGGGCACGTTCCTCGCGATCATCTTCGCTGTTCCCTTCGGCCTGATGGCGGCCGAGAACCTGTCGCCGATCTGGCTGCGCCAGCCGGTGCGCCGGCTGATGGACGCGCTGCGCGCCATCAACGAGATGGTGTTTGCCATGCTGTTCGTGGTCGCCGTCGGCCTTGGCCCGTTCGCCGGCGTGCTCGCGATTTTCGTCCACACCACCGGCATCCTTGCCAAGCTGTTCTCCGAAGCGGTCGAGGCGATCGACCCGCGCCCGGTTGAAGGCATCCGTGCCACCGGCGCTAATGTGTTGGAAGAGATTCTCTACGGCGTGATCCCGCAGGTGATCCCGCTCTGGGTCTCCTACTCGCTCTACCGTTTCGAATCCAACGTGCGCTCAGCGACCGTCGTCGGCATGGTCGGCGCCGGCGGCATCGGCGTGGTGCTGTGGGAAGTGATTCGCGGATTCTATTTCGCGCAGACTTGCGCGGTGATGATCATGATCATCATCACGGTGTCGCTGCTCGACCTCTTGTCCGCCTGGCTGCGGCGGCGCTTTCTCTAGAGGGCGCGCAGCAAGGCAACGAAGGCCTCGCCCGCTTCGGCCAGCGGCCCATCGTTGGCAACGACAGCGAGTTCCGGGTGGTCGATCGTGCTCAGTTCCGCGGCGCGGCGGATGCGCGCATCGATCTCATCCATCGATTCGCGGCCGCGCGCCGACAATCGTTGCCGCAGCACGGCTGGGTCGATCGTGATCAGCACCGGCAGCAGGGTGGAGTAACGCCTTGCCACCTCCGGCAGGTAGGCACGCGATCCGTTCAGGATCACGTGCCGCCCGGATCGCAGCCACAGATCGATCTCGATCCCGACGCCGTAGCCGAGGCCATTGCCGCGCCATGAGAGCGCATAACGCCCAGCCACGCTGTCCCGCTCGAACTCCGCCATGGTGATTGCGATATGATCCTCGCCACCGCTATCAGCCGGCCGCGTGATATGGCGTCGTGCAAAGACATGCCGCTCCGAACCGAGGCGCTGGCGCGCATGGGCAATGATACTGTCCTTGCCAGCTCCAGACGATCCGATGACATAGACCAAGCGCCCTTCGCGGACGGCGATGTCGGGCTGCGGCTTCATCGCCCGAAGGGAAAGCGCTGGATCAGCCGGAACGGCGCGGCGCGGTCCGGTTGGTGGAACAGGCAGAGTTCCTGCACCGGCACTGGCTGCGGCAGCAGCGGCGCGACGAGCGGTCCCAACAATCGTGCGACGCGGGCGCGCTCGGCTGCGTCGGCGATCGGTCCTGTGAGAGTCAGGTGGAAGCGAAACTCGTCCAGCACATAGGGGTAGCCCCAGCGCGCCAGCAGCTGCGCTTGGCGGGGCGTGAGGCCGGCGGCGTGGCGCCTTGCCAGCTCTGCGGCATCCGGCGGCGCGCGGTAGCGATCGAATTCGTTCACGCACAGATCGGCCAGATCCGACAAAGCCGGGGGCGATCCATCTGGCACCAGAGCGATGAAATCGCCGATCCCCTCCAAAGCCAGGGCTTCGACCTCGAATCCGCGCCGTTGCGCCGCAAATCCGGCAAGGGAACGCCGCAAGCCCCCTGCATCGCACCCGTCCGCCAAGCGAAAGGGCGGTTTGAGCGTGCCGTGAAAGCCGTATTGGCGCGGGGCCTCGGTGAGTTCGCGCAACCTGGCCGCATCGAAGCCGCTCAAGTCAGGCTGCTCGAGGACTGCGCCGGTTTCCACATTTCGACCCAGCCAGTGATCGCCGAACCGCGCCAAATCGCCGCTCGCCGGCGGCGCGAAGTAAATCGCAAAGCGTTCGCTCATCTAGGCAACGCGACCACCGCCGCGCCAGACTTCACGCACGATCGGCAGGTCGCCATGCAGGCGCACCCGCACCAGGTCGGCGCGCTGGCCGGGCGCGATCTCGCCCCGGTCGGAGAGGCCGATGGCGCGCGCCGGATTGAGCGCGACCGTGCGCACGGCATCCGGAAGGCGAAGGTTCGCGCGCTGATGCAGCACGAATGCCGCGTGCAGCAGGCTGGCCGGCACGTAGTCCGAGGAAAGAACGTCGAGCAGCCCCGCCTCGGCCAGCGCCTGGGCGGAGATGTTGCCGGAATGCGAACCGCCGCGCACCACGTTGGGCGCGCCCATCACGTTCATCATGCCATAGGCGCGCGCCAGCTTCGCTGCAGCCAGGGCGGTCGGGAACTCGGAGATAGTGATCCCCTCGGCGTGCGCCTGCTCCACATGCTCCTCGGTGGTGTCGTCATGGCTGGCGAGCGGCACGTCCAGTCCCCGGCACAGGTCGAGGACCGCCTTGCGGTTCACCTCGGAGTGCGTCGCCATCTGGACCTGGTGCTTGGCGATGACGTCGGCGAACTCCGCGTCGTTCCAGCCCTTGTCACGGTGGAAGGTGCGGAAGCTCTCCAGGTCACGCCACTGGCGCTGGCCCGGCGTATGGTCCATCACCGAGACCAGGCGCAGCAGCGGATGGTCGGCGTATGGCTCGAACATCTCCAGCACGCCGGGATCGGAGACTTCGCAGCGCAAATGGAACAGATGATCGGCACGCAACAGGTCTGCGCCGCGCGCGGTGGCGACGCTTTCGATCGAGTCCTTCAGAATGCGCCGGCGTTTACCGCTGTCGCGGTAGTCGCCGACGCAGACCGCGTCGAGCACGGTGGTGATGCCAGCGCCGATCACCTGGGCATCGTGCGCCAGCACCGCCGCCAGGGGAGACGGCCAGACCGCGCCGGGCCGCGGCTCGAAATGCTTTTCCATGTTGTCGGTATGGATCTCGACCAGGCCCGGAAGAAGGTAGTCGCCGTCCAGATCCTGGGCGCCGGCTGTCGCGCGAGCATCCTGCACGATCTCGATGATCCGGCCGTTCTCGACACGCACGGCGCCGTGGATCACGGCATCCGCCGTCACCACGCAGGCATTGCTGAGGATCATGCTCATGCCGCCACCTTGAAGGGTTCGATCTCGAACATCCGATCACACACCTGCTCGCGGATCTCCGCATCGTGGAAGATACCGACGATCGCCGTGCCCGCCGCCTTTCGCTCCAGGATCAGGTCGGCGACGATGGCGCGGTTGGCGGCGTCGAGCGCGGCGGTCGGTTCGTCCAGCAGCAGGATCGGCATCTCGGCGATGAAGCCGCGCGCGATGTTGACCCTCTGCTGCTCGCCGCCGGAGAAGGTCGCCGGCGCCAGGTTCCACAACCGCTCCGGCACGTTCAGCCGCGCCAGCATCGCACTAGCGCGCTCCCGCGCCCATGCGGCATCGATGCCGTGCAGGCGCAAAGGCTCGGCCACGATCTCGAGCGCCGGCACCCGCGGGATGACTCGCAGAAACTGACTGACATAGCCCATGGAATGCCGCCGGACGGACAGCACCGCGCGCGGCTCCGCATTCGCCATGTCCACCCACGCACCGCAATGGCGGACGCGGATGCTCCCCGCCCCTACCGTGTAGTTGGCATACAGCGCACGCAGCAGCGTGGATTTGCCACAGCCCGATGGCCCATGCAGCGCGACGCATTCGCCGAACCGCACCTGGAAATCGAGATTGCGGAACACCTCGATCGCCACGTCGCCCTGGGTATGAAGGCGGAACTGCTTGGCTAGCCCGCCGACTTCGATCGCTATGTCGTTCATGCCTGTAACACCGAAGAAACCAGCAATTGCGTGTAGGGATGCTGCGGATCGTCCAGCACCTGGTCGGTCAGCCCGGTCTCGACCACTCGTCCCTGGCGCATCACCATCAACCGGTGCGCCAGCAGCCGTACCACCGCAAGGTCGTGGGTAACCACCACCACCGACAAGCCGAGCTGCGACACCAGCTCGCGCAGCAGGTCGAGCAGCCGCGCCTGGACTGAGACGTCGAGGCCGCCGGTCGGCTCGTCCATGAACACGATGCGCGGCTTGGTCACCAGGTTGCGGGCGATCTGCAGGCGCTGCTGCATGCCGCCGGAAAAGGCGCGCGGCTGGTCGTCGATCCGCTCTTCGTCGATCTCCACCCGGCCGAGCCAACTCACCGCCTCCTGGCGGATGTTGCCATAGTGCCGCGCGCCGACCGCCATCAAGCGCTCACCAATATTGGCGCCGGCGCTGACCGAGAGGCGCAGGCCGTCGCGCGGATTCTGGTGCACCAGCCCCCAGTCGGTACGCATCAGCAGCCGCCGCTCTGCCTCGCTCATGCCGTAGATGTCGGTGAGGCCGTGGTGCCGCGTGTCATAGAGCACGCGGCCTGAATCGGGCTTCAACCGCGCCGACAAGCAATTGAGCAAGGTCGTCTTGCCAGATCCGGATTCGCCGACCACGCCCATGACCTCGCCCGGCCAGAGATCGAATGTAACGTCGACGCAGGCGGGACGCGCGCCGTAATAGCGGCTGAGCTGCTCGACCCGCAGCAGCGGTTGCTCGCTCATTCCGCGGCCTCCCGCCGGCCGGCGGTCTGCCGGTCCTGGCAATAGTCGCTGTCCGAGCAGACAAACATGCGGTCACCCTGGTCACTGGTGATGATCTCGTCCAGGAAGCTCTCCTCCGAGCCGCACAGCGCGCAGGAATGCTCCCAGGTCTGGACCTCGAACGGATAGTCGTCGAAATCCAGGCTCTTCACCTTGGTGTAAGGCGGCACCGCATAGATGCGCTTCTCGCGGCCGGCACCGAACAACTGCAGCGCCGGGTTCATGTCCATCTTCGGATTGTCGAACTTCGGGATCGGCGACGGCCGCATGATGTAGCGGCCGTTCACCTGCACCGGATAGTCGTACGCGGTTGCGATCCGCCCGTGGGTCGCGATGTCCTCGTACAGCCGCACATGCATCGCGCCATATTCCGACAAGGCGTGCATCTTGCGCGTCTCGGTCTCGCGCGGCTCCAGCCAGCGCAAGGGCTCCGGGATCGGCACCTGGTAGACCAAAATCTGACCTTCGTGCAGCTTCTTCTCCGGAATGCGATGGCGGGTCTGGATGATGCTCGCATCCTCCGTCCGCGTGGTGGTGGCGACGCCGGCGGTCTTGGCGAAGAACTGCCGGATCGAGACGGCATTGGTGGTGTCGTCGGCGCCCTGGTCGATCACCTTCAGCGTGTCGTCGGCGCCGATGATGGCGGCGGTGACCTGGATGCCGCCGGTGCCCCAGCCATGCGGCATCGGCATCTCGCGCGCGCCGAACGGCACCTGGTAGCCGGGGATCGCCACCGCCTTCAGGATGGTGCGGCGGAGCATGCGCTTGGTCTGCTCGTCCAGGTAGGCGAAGTTGTAGCTCATTCCGCCGCCTCCTTCTGCGCCGCCTGCTGCGTCCGCATCTCGCGCACCATCACCAGCTCGGACTGGAAGTCGACATAGTGCGGCAGCTTCAGATGCTGCACAAAGCCGGAGGCCTCGAGGTTATCGCAGTGATAGAGCACGAACTCCTCGTCCTGCGCCGGGCTCGACGGTTCCTCATCCAGCTCGCGGCAGCGCAGCGCGCGGTCCACCAGCGCCATCGACATCGCCTTGCGCTCGCCATGGCCGAACGTGAGGCCATAGCCGCGGGTGAATTGCGGCGGCTTGGTCTTCGAGCCCTTGAAGCTGTTCACCATCTGGCACTCGGTGATCTCGATCTCGCCGATCTCGATCGGGAACGGCAGCTCGTCAGGCTGGATCTCCACCGCCACCTCGCCCAAACGGATCTCGCCGGCGAAGGGATGATTGCGGCCATAGCCGCGCTGGGTCGAATAGCCGAGCGACAGCAGGAACCCCTCGTCGCCGCGGGCCAGCGCCTGCAGCCGCGCATCGCGCTCCGCAGGGAACGACAGCGGCTCGCGCGTCAGATCAGCGACGGGCTCGGACCCATCGCTCGGCAGCTCCGGCTCCAGCAGGCCTTCGGCGCCCAGGATCTTCGCGACCGACGGCATCGTTCGCGCCGGCTCTGGTTCGACCGCGCCGGAATTGCTGAGGTCGGTCGACAGCTCCTGCACCTCGGCCAGATCGAAATCG
>DATEOK010000249.1:0-2911 GCA_035274225.1 Dongiaceae bacterium | reverse complement strand
ATCTCGGCGGCGTACCGGCGGAACTCCTCTACGACCGCATGCGCACCGCGTTCCAACGCGACGACACGGAAGGCGGTCACGTCGTCTACAATGCCACGCTGCGCGCATTCGCCGCGCACTACGGCTACCAGCCAAAAGCCTGCCGTCCTTATTGCGCTCAAACAAAGGGTAAAGTGGAGCGGCCATACCGCTACGTGCGCGAGGACTTCTTCCTGGGCGGCAGCTTCCGTAACCTCGAGGATCTGAACCTGCAGTTCAGGGCCTGGCTGGATCGGGTCGCCAACTCTCGGACCCACGCCACCACGCGGCGCGTTGTCGCCGAACACTTCGCCGAGGAACTGCCGCATCTCCAGGCGCTGCCCGCCGGGCCGTTCCAGGCAGTGCTGCAACTCGAGCGCCGCATCACCCGCGACGGCATGATCTCGCTGCACGGCAATCTCTACAGCGTGCCGAATGCGACCCGCCGCAGGATCGTCGAGGTTCACAGCACCGCCAGCGAGGTTCGCATCCTCGAGGACGGGCACCTGATCGCGGTTCACCCGGTGCTGGAAGGCCGTGGTCGTCGCCGCATCGCCGCCGGGCATCGCAGCCTGCCGCCGCCGGCCAACAGCAACACACCCCGCCACGGCGCCGCACCTGCCCGCGCCGGGGAGACCGTCACGCCGCGACCGCTCGCATTCTACGACGCCGTCGCCCAGCGGCTGGCCATCACCGGTCCGCAGCCATGAAGGCCGATCCCCTGCCGACCGCCCCGATCGAGCAAATCCGCCACCATCTCGTCGCCCTGCGCATGCCGCGCGCCCTCGAGATGCTCGATCATCTGGTGCAACGCATCGAACGCGGCCAGCTCGGCACCATCGAGGCGATCGAAGCGTTGCTCGCCGAGGAGCTGACGATCCGCGAGGGCCGGCGCATCAAGGCGGCGTTGCAAATGGCCAGGCTGACCCCGATCAAGACGCTGGCCGGCTTCGACTTCTCCTTCCAGCCGTCGCTCGACCGCAATCGCATCACCGCCCTTGCCGCACTCGACTTCATCGACCGGCATGAAGTGGTGCATCTCGTCGGCCAGCCCGAGTCAGCTTCATAGTGCTCATCGTAATACCGGCAAAACCCCGGGCGTGGCTGCATTATTTTCTTGCCCCGGCTCGGGGGAGCCAGATTCAAGCTATGTGTGAGCCGACCGGAAGACCTCGATGGCCTGTCACCTTCCCAGCTGAAAGAGCTGGTGGCCAGGCTGTTGGACAAGATGGCCGAGCTGGAGCGGACAAATGCCGAGCAGCGTGAGGAGATCGCGCGGCTGAAGGGATTGAAGGGCCGTCCGGACATCAAGCCGAGCGGCATGGACAGATCCACCGAACCGTCCAGGACGGGCATACAAGACAAGCGCCCAGGCCGCGGCAAGGTCAGGCCGCGCGCTGTCGTCGAGGATCGGATCATCAAGGCCGCCGTCCCAGCCGGATCGCGCTTCAAGGGCTACGAGACCTATCAGGTCCAGGAGCTTGTGCTGTCAGTCCATGCAGTCCGCTACCTCCGCGAGCGGTGGGTCACAGCAGACGGCCAGACGATCGTCGCGCCGTTGCCGGATGGGACCGAGGGACACTTCGGCCCCAACCTGCGCCGTTTCGTGTTGATGCAGTATCATCAGGGTCAAACCACACTACCTCGCCTGGCGGCCCTGTTGCAGTCGGTTGGCCTGTCGATCTCCGAACGCGAGATCCAGCGATTGCTGACCGAGAAGCAGGATGGCTTCCTCGACGAAACCCGCGACGTGCTGCGCGCTGGACTACGAACATCGTCCTGGATATCGGTGGATGACACCGGCGCGCGGCATAAAGCCAAGAACGGCTACTGCACGCAGATCGGAAATGACCGTTTCACCTGGTTCGGCACGCGGCCATCGAAGAGCCGGTTGAACTTCCTCGATCTGCTGCGCGCCGGGCACACCGACTTCGTGCTGAACGACACGGCATTCGATTACATGCGCACCCGCGCTCTGCCCGCCATGCTCATCACCCGTCTGGCGGCGCAGCCGGAGACGGTGTTCGCCGATCAGGCCGCCTGGTCGACACAGCTTGACCGGCTCGGCTTCACCGGACTGACCACGACGCCCGATCCGGTGCAGATCGCCACCGAGGGAGCGATCTGGGGCAGCATCCACGCGCACGACTTCCTGCGAGATGCCGTGGTGTTGAGCGATGATGCCGGGCAGTTCGAGGTCGGTCAGCACGCATTGTGCTGGGTCCATGCCGAACGGCTGGTGCACAAGCTGGACACCTTCACGGAGCCACATCGCGCCGCCCAGCAGAAGATGCGGAAACTGATCTGGAACTTCTATGCTGATCTCAAGGCGTACAAGGCCAACCCCGACAAACGCCGCCGTGTCGCGCTGCGGGCGCGGTTCGATAGCATCTTCCGCCGCCGCACCGGTTTCGCCACCTTGGATCGCCTTCTGGCGCGCCTGCATGCCAACAAGGCCGAGTTGTTGATGGTGCTGGAGCGGCCGGAAATCCCGCTGCATACCAATGGTTCAGAGAACGATATCCGCTGCCAGGTCACTCGCCGCAAGGTCAGCGCCGGGACGCGCAGCGACCTGGGTCGGGATTGCCGCGATGCCTTCCTCGGCCTCGCCAAGACCTGCGCCAGGCACGGCGTCGCGTTCTGGGACTATCTCGGCAGCCGGCTCAAGGTCCCAGGGCACACTGTCGTTCCGCCGCTGGCGGAACTCGTCCGCTGCCGCGGGCAGCCAGCCTGAACCCACGCCTGCCCGGGGTTTTGCCGGTATTACGCGCATCATCCGTAACCTGCTCAAACAGATCGAGTTCAACAACGTCGAGGAAGCCACCGACGGGGCCGAGGCGCTGGCCAAGCTGCGCTCCGGCAACTTCGGTCTGGTGATCAGCGACTGGAACAT
>DATEOK010000248.1:0-20336 GCA_035274225.1 Dongiaceae bacterium | reverse complement strand
CCGCTCCACCAGCACGCGGCCGTACCACGACCGGTCGAAGACCGAGATCTGGGTCTTCTCCGGCAGGCGGGCCCAGAAGCGCTGCAGGTAGTGCTGCTTTTTCTCGATCTCGTTCGGGGCGCCGATCGGCCAGACCTTGAGCGAGCGCGGGTCCATGGCCCAGGCCAGCCGGCGGATGGTGCCGCCCTTGCCGGCGGCGTCCATCCCTTCGAACACCACCACGGCCCGCTCGCCGGTGAACAGCAGCGCCTGCTGGATGCGCACCAGCTTCTTCTGGTGCTCCTTCACCAAGCGGTCATTCGCGTCCTCGCTGCGCTTGGGCAGCGCGGCCAGCGACTTCAGCCGAATTGCTTTCCTTGCCATCCGGCTAGAATACCAGCGCCTTGGCCTGGCGCACATTAGGCAACTTGCGCACCTTCTCCAGCACCGGGGCGGGGATCGGGCCGTCGATCTCGATCAGAGCGATGGCGTCCTGGCCCGGGGCCGAGCGGCCGAGGGCGAAGGTCGCGATGTTGATCTTGTTGTCGCCGAGGGTGCTGCCGAGGTTGCCGATCATGCCCGGCTTGTCCTCGTTGGTGACGTAAAGCATGTGCGGCCCGAGCTCGGCGTCGACGCTGATGCCCTTGATCTGCACCAGGCGCGGCCGCTTCTCGGCGAACAGGGTGCCGGCGATGTCGCGGGTGAACCGGTCGGTCTCCACCGTCAGCCGAATCAGGGTGTGATAGTCGCCCTCGCGCTCTGTGCGCATCTCGCTGACCTCGATGTCGCGCTCCTTGGCGATGTGCGCGGCATTGACCATGTTGACGTTGTCGAGCGAGCCGCGCAGCACCGCCTGCAGGATAGTCCCGGTCAGCGGCTTGATGTTGAGCGAGGCGGCGTGGCCCTCATATTCGACCACGATGCGCTTGATCGGATCTTCCGTGACTTGCCCGGCGAAGGAGCCAAGCTGCTCGGCGAGCTTGAGGTAGGGCCTGAGGCGCGGCGCTTCCTCCACCGTCACCGACGGCATGTTGAGCGCGTTGGTGACGGCACCATGCAGCAGGAAGTCCGACATCTGCTCGGCTACCTGCAGCGCGACGTTGAGCTGCGCCTCGGTCGACGAGGCGCCGAGGTGCGGCGTGGTCACGACGTGCGGATGGTTGAACAGCACGTTGCTGGTGGCCGGCTCCTCCACGAACACGTCGAGGGCGGCGCCGCCGACGTGGCCGCTTTCCAGCGCGGCGCGCAGGTCGTCCTCCACCACTAGGCCGCCGCGCGCGCAATTCACGATCCGCACGCCCGGCCTGCATTTGGCGAGCGACACCTTGTTAATCATGCCGCGTGTCTGCTCGGTCTGCGGCGTGTGCAGCGAGATGAAGTCGGCGCGGCTGAACAGCTCGTCCAGCTCCACCTTCTCGACGCCGAGATCGACGGCGCGCTCGGGTGACAGGAAGGGATCGTAGGCGATCACTTTCATCTTCAGGCCCTGGGCGCGGTCGGCGACGATCGACCCGATGTTGCCGCAGCCGATCAGTCCCAGCGTCTTGGCGTAGAGCTCGACGCCGACGAACTTCGACTTCTCCCACTTGCCGGCCTGGGTGGTGCGGTCGGCCTGCGGGATGTGGCGGGCGAGCGCCATCATCATGGCGATGGCGTGCTCGGCTGTCGTGATCGAGTTGCCGAACGGCGTGTTCATCACGCAGATGCCGGCGGCGGTCGCGGCCTTCAGGTCGATGTTGTCGATGCCGATGCCGGCGCGGCCCACCACCTTCAGTTTCTTGGCGACCGCGATCACTTCCGGCGTCACCTTGGTGGCGGAGCGCACGGCGAGGCCGTCATAGTCGCCGATGATGTCGCGCAGTTCCTTGGGCTTGAGGCCGATCTTCTCGTCGACCTCGAGGCCGCGGTTCCGGAACACCTTCACGGCGGCGGGGGAAAGCTCGTCCGCAATCAATACCTTTGGCATGGCGGTCACCCTTGAATCTGGTTCTTGACGGTCGCAAAGGCCCAGTCGAGCCAGAGCGTCAGCGCTTCAATGTCGGCTTGCTCCACGGTGCCGCCGCACCAGATGCGCAGGCCCGGCGGCGCGTCGCGATAGGAGCCGATGTCGAACGCGACACCTTCCTTCTCGAGGAGACCGGCGATGCCGCTTGCGATCTTCGCCGGATCGACGCTCTCGTCGACGATCTTGAGGCACACGCTGGTGCTGGACCGCGCCTTCGGGTCTTTGGCGAGGAACGCGGCCCATTTGGATGTGCCGACCCATTCCTCCAGCGCCGCCAAGTTGCCGCGCGAACGCGCAATGAGCGATGGCAGGCCGCCGATCCTGAGCGCCCATTTCAAGGCGTCGATCTGGTCCTCCACGCACAGCAGCGACGGCGTGTTGATGGTGTCGCCCTTGAAGATGCCTTCGATGAGCTTGCCGTCCTTGGCCATGCGGAAGATCTTGGGGATCGGCCAGGCCGGCTTGTGGGTGGTGAGGCGCTCCACCGCGCGCGGCGACAGAGCGATCATGCCATGCGCTGCTTCGCCGCCCAGCACCTTCTGCCAGGACCAGGTCACCACATCGAGCTTCGCCCACGGCAAGTCCATCGCGAACACGGCCGAGGTGGCATCGCAGATCGTAAGACCTTCGCGATCGGCCGGGATCCAGTTGCCGTCAGGGGCGCACACGCCCGAGGTGGTGCCGTTCCACGCGAACACCACGTCATGCGACCAGTCGATCGTATTGAGATCGGGCAGCTCGCCGTAATTGGCCCGGAGGACATGCGGCGTCAGCTTCAGCTCGTGCGCGACGTCGCCAGCCCATTCGCTGCTGAAGCTCTCCCACGCCGGTACGGTCACGCGGCGCGGGCCGAGCAGGGACCACATCGCCATCTCGACCGCGCCGGTATCGGAGGCGGGCACGATGCCGAGGCGATAGTCGGCGGGAATGCCGAGCACATCGCGGCTGAGCTGGATGACTTCGGCGAGCTTGGCTTTGCCGGCGGCTGATCGATGCGATCGTCCGAGCACGGCGGATGACAGGATTTCGGGGGTCCAGCCAGGGCGCTTGGCGCAGGGTCCGGACGAAAAATGCGGCCGCCCCGGCCGCAAAGCGGGTTTGGTCATGGTCGCGTCCCTTCCAGAACGGTGCGCTCCGGTGGGGGAGCGTGGCCCACGGCCTCCATCGCATAAGGCGGGGCCGATTGTCAAATATGCTTTATTGAGTGGTGAGGCCGGGCGGCGCTGTATATACCCTTTGCGCCTGCGCATCTCTGTTGGAAGGAACCATCATGCAGCCGCCAGCCGGCGTTGCGGACATGCGACGCCTCTTACTCGGATTTTCCACCACCATCGGGATTTCCGCGGTCGCCGAGCTCGGGATCGCGGATCACCTGGCGGAGCGCCCGCGCACTGCGACAGAGCTGGCGCAATTGACCGGGACCAATGAGGAGTTCCTGCGCCGACTGCTGCGCTATCTGTCCAGCGAAGGCGTGTTCGAAGAGGGCGACGGCGATCTCTTCGCGCTGACGGAGCGGTCGCACTGGCTGCGCTCCGAAATCCCCGGCTCGATCCGCGCCCGCGCCATCTACACCGGCAGCGCCATGAGCTGGATGGCGTGGGGCAGCATGATGGAGTGCCTCAAGACCGGGAAGTCCGGCTTCCTTGCCGCCTTCGGCCAGGACATCTTCGATCACATCCGCGAGCACCCGAAATCCGCCGCCACCTTCAACGCCTTCATGGCGGCGCAGACGGCGGCATCCGGCGCCGCCATCCTCAACGCCTACAGCTTTGCCGGCGTGCGGGAGATGGTGGATGTCGGCGGCGGCCATGGCAGCTTGATCGCCGCGGTCCTGCGCGCCCATGCCGGCATGCGCGGCATCCTGTTCGACATGCCCGAGGTCATCGCCACCGCCGGCCCGGCGCTGGAAAAGGCGGGTGTCGCCGACCGATGCCGGACGGTGAGCGGTGATTTCTTCTCCGCCTCCGTCCCGGCCGGTGCCGATCTCTACGCGCTCAAGTTCATCCTGCACGATTGGCCGGACGACAAGTGCGTCGCCATCCTGCGCAACTGCCGCAAGGCGATGGCGCCGGGCGGCAAGGTTCTGATCGTCGAGTTCGTGGTGCCCGAAGGACGCGGGCCGCACGTCTCGAAGTTCATGGACATCAACATGATGGTCAACACCTCCGGCGGCCGTGAGCGCACGGAGCAGCAGTTCGCCCAGCTGCTCGCCGCCGCTGGCCTCCGCTTGCAACGGATTGTGCCAACCGCGATCGAGCTCAACCTGCTGGAGTGCGTCGCGGCAGACGCGTGAAGCGGCGCATGTTGCAGGGATTCCCGCAACGTCGCCTTGACATGAGCCGCGCAGGATCGACTCTAGCGCGCCTGTTCAACAGGGGAGCCGGATCGTGAGAAGATTGCGCGTTGGCTTGGTGGGAGCCGGGCTGGTTGGCCAGGCCGAGCATGCCTTCTATCTCTGGGAGGAGCGCGATCGTTTCGCATTCGTCGCGCTGGCGGATGCTTCGGCTTCGGTGCGCGAGGCGCTGCACCAGCGCTACGGTCTCGCGCATGTGCATCCTGACATCGGCGGTTTGTTGAACTGCGGCCTCGACGCCGTGGTCATCGCGGCGCCCGATGCCTTTCACCCCGATCTCGCAGTCGCTGCGCTCGACGCCGGCTTGCACGTGCTGTGCGAGAAGCCGCTTTCCCTGACGCTCGCCGGCTGCGATCGCATCGCCGCGGCGCGCGACCGCGCGGGCAAGGTGCTGCAGGTCGCCTACATGAAGCGGCACGATCCCGCCTACAAGCGTGCGCTCGAGCTGCTGCCGACCAACGTCGCCGACGTGAAGCTGATCTCGGTCGAGGTCAACGATCCGGATTTCGAACCCTTCACCGCGCACCTTCCAATGACCTTGCCCAAGGACATTCCCGCCGACCTGCGCAGCCAGGCGCGGGCGTCGACGGCGGCGCAGCTGCGCGAGTCAGCGGGCGCCGACCTCGATGCCGTCGGAACGCAGGCGCTGGGCGGCGGCTATCTCTCGTCGCTGGTGCATGATGTGGCGGTGGTGCACGGCCTGCTGGGTCACTTCGGCGTCGCGCCGCCGTCCGAGGTCGACCACGGCGCCCTGTTCGACCAAGGGCGCGGCGTGCAGCTGGCGTTCGGGCTGCCCGGCGGCGGGCGCGTCTCGATGACGCACCTCAGCCTCGCCGGCGTGCCGGACTACACCGAGCGGGTCTCGGTCTACTGCACCGACCGGATCGTCGAGCTGACGTTCCCGGCGCCATACCTGCGCCACGAGCCGACGCGCCTCACCTTGAAGCGCAGCGGCGGTGGTCATGCACTGGAGACGACCGAGTTCCGCGCCAGCTACGAAGAGGCGTTCCGCGACCAGTTGCGCGCGTTCCACGCCGCCGCATGCGGCGACGCACCTGTCTCGACTCCTGTCGAGCAGGCGCGCCGCGATGTGGAACTACTGATCTCCGCCTTCCGCAAGGCGGTCGTGCGCTAGGCGTTGCCGCTCAGCTTCGCCGCGATCTTCGCCACATGCTCGCCCTGGAAGCGGGCCATCGAGAGCTCGCCTTCGCTCGGCTTGCGGCTGCCGTCACCGCCAGCGATGGTGCTGGCGCCGTAGGGCGAGCCGCCGGTGATCTCGTCCAGCCGCATCTGCGTCTTGTTGGAATAGGGCAGGCCGACGATCACCATGCCCTGGTGCAGCAAGGTGGTGTGGAAGGAGAGGATGGTGCTCTCCTGGCCGCCATGCTGGGTCGCGGTCGAGGTGAAGACGCTGCCGACCTTGCCGATCAGCGCGCCCTTGACCCACAGGCCGCCGGTCTGGTCGAGGAAGTTGCGCATCTGCGCCGCCATCATGCCGAAGCGGGTTGGGGCGCCGAAGATGATGGCGTCGTAGTTGGCGAGTTCGTCAACCGCCGCGACCGGCGCCGCCTGGTCGAGCTTCAGGCCGGACTTCTTCGCCACCTCGTCGGGCACCAGCTCGGGCACGCGTTTGACGTCGACCTGGACGCCGCCCACCGCCTTTGCGCCCTCGGCCACCGCGTTCGCCATGGTCTCGAGATGGCCGTAGCTCGAATAATAGAGCACCAGAACCTTCGTCATCGCCCGCCTCACATGAATTGAATCGTTGTTGTGGGTTGACGATATGGGCTTGCACGCGGTCTTGAGTATCCGCATGCTCGCGATCGAATTGTTCACGCTTGGTAGACAATGGAGTGGCGGATGGATCGCCTCAGCGCCATGCGGACCTTCCGCACCGTGGTGGAGACCGGCGGTTTTTCGGCCGCGGCGCGCCGGCTCGGCCTGTCGAAAGCCGCGGTTTCCAAGCAGGTGGCGGAGCTGGAGGCGCATTTCGGCACGGCGCTGCTGCATCGCACGACCCGGCGCCTCAATGCCACCGACGCCGGGCGCCGCTATTTCGAGAACAGCGTCCGCCTGCTCGACGAGCTGGCCGAAGTCGAGGCCGAGGTGCGCCACTCGCAGACCGAGCCGAGCGGCCGCCTGCGCATCAGCGCGCCGATCAACTTCGGCAACGCCGTGCTCGGCCCTGTGATCTCGGCCATAGCGCAGCGCTATCCGAAGCTGGAGATTCAGGTCGAGCTGGGCGACCGGTTCGTCGACCTGATCGAGGAGGGGTTCGACGCCGCGCTGCGCATCCGCACCAACCTGCCGGATTCCAGCTTGATCGCGCGGCGCCTCAGCAGCATCACACGGTCGGTCTGCGCGGCGCCCAGCTATCTCAAGCGGATGGGGACGCCGAAAACGCCGGAGGAGCTGAAATCTCACGCATGCTTGATCTACACGCTGTCCACGTCGCCCTATGATTGGAAGTTCAAGGCCGGGAATAAAACCGTCACGGTACGAGTCAATGGCAATATCCAGTCCAACAACGGGCAATTCCTGATGTCGTTCCTCCATGCCGGCATGGGCGTCGCGCTGCTGCCCGACTTCACGGTCGGCGATGCCATTCGCGCGGGGAAGCTGAAGCGGGTTCTCGAGGACTATCCGATCGAGCCGCACGATCTCTATCTCGTCTATCCGGCCAACCGGCACCAATCCCCGAAGCTGCGCGCGTTCATGGACTTGGCGGCGGCGCACCTGACCGCGCAATGCGACCGTGCCGCCGCCGAGCACCGCAAGGAGAGACGATGAGCGAAGAGCGGGAGCCGCTGGTCGATGTGCCGATGTGGGACCTGCCGGTCCGGCTGTTCCACTGGTCGTTTGTGGCCGCCTTCGCCACCTGCTGGATCAGCGGCCAGGCCGAGGATCTCGACCTTCACTACGCCAGCGGCATGGTGCTGCTCGGCCTCGTCATCTTCCGCGTGCTGTGGGGTCTGATCGGAAGTCCGACCGCGCGCTTCTCGCACTTCCTGCGTTGGCCGAACGCCGCCATTGCCTACTTGCGCCACTCATTCGGCCACCCTGGGCCGTCCCACAGCTTTGGACACAACGCGGCGGGCGGATTGATGGTGGCCGCGCTGATCGCGCTCATGGCATTGCAGTCGGTGTCCGGCATGGCCTCGACCGACGATGTGCTGTTCGACGGGCCGCTCCATGGCAGGCTGCCGGGCTGGCTCGCCGATCCGCTGGAGAAGTATCACGAGCTGCTGGCGAACATCCTGCTCGCGCTCGCTCTGTTCCATATCGCGGTGATCATCTTCTACCGCGTGCTCAAGCGCGAGAACCTGGTGCGCGCGATGATCGTGGGCCGCGCACGCCTGCCGCGGTCGGTCGCCCGGATGGCGCACCAGGCCGGTAGCACGACGAGCGCGCCGCTGTGGCGCGCTCTGATCTGCGTGGTGATCGCCGCGGCGGTGCCGCTGGCGATTCACCTGACCTTCATGACCTAGGGTTACTTCGCGCGATAGACCTTGTGGCAGCCGCCGCAGGCCCCACCAACTTTCTCAAACTCGGCGCTGATCGCGGCCATGTCCCCGCCGGCGACGGCCGTATTCAACATCGCCGCCTCGTCATGGAAGGCTTTCAGCTTGGCGGTAAAATCGTCCGGGTTCTGCCAGATCTCGGCCTTCGCCATGGTCTGGCCGGGATCCTTGCCCTGCGGCTGGTCCGAACCAGCCGGGAACAGGGTTGCAAGCTTCTCCGCGTCCTCGCTCAGCTTCGCGGCATGCGGCGCCATGTCGGCGGCGGAGCCATTTGCCTTGAGGATTTCGCTGATCGCCTTCATGGCGGCCCCGTTGGCCTTCATGACCTCCCGCCGGTCGGTAATCGGATCTGCTGCGGCAACGGTGGCAAAACCGATCGCCCCGGCGAGGGCGATGGCGCCAAGCTTCGTGATGCGTCCCTTCATCTGGCTTGCTCCGCTTTTTTCGATGGATGACACTGAGGACCAATAAGTCACTGGCGAAGTTACATTAACAGCCGTTTGCAACCTGCGACACGCGGCGTCTGGCCCCTCACGCGCTTGTGACCTAAGATCGCTGCGATCGACCGCCAACTGTCACATAACTGACGCGGTTCTGTAACTTTCTTGCGCGGAGGCTGCACTTTATGGTGCCCGCCACAAAGGAGAAAGTACACGGGGACGGCATGCCGAACGAGACGGAACTGAAGCTGCAGTTGCCGCCGACGCTCCATGACGTTGATTCGCACCAATTGCTGACCCGTTTGAAGCCGAATCTGCGTTCCCGAGGCGTCAAGAAGATCCTCCGGAACGTCTATTTCGACACGGCGGAACGCGACCTGGCCAAGCGCGGCATGGCCCTGCGCGTGCGCGAGATCGGCCGCAAACGGATCCAGACATTGAAGGTGCCGGACGGCGGCGCGCTCGGCTTGCAATCGTTTCGCGAGCTCGAAGCGGAGCTGCCGAGCGATATGCCGAGCCTTGCCAAGATCAGCGACCGCACCCTGGCGCGCGAGCTGCGCGTAGGGGTTTGGCCGCGGTTGCAACCGGTATTCCTGACCAATTTCGAGCGCACCTCCTGGACGCTGCCGTACCGCACGTCGGAGATCGAGGTATCGTGGGACCGCGGCAGCATCCGCGCCGGCGACCGGGAGGAGCCGATCCACGAGCTGGAGATCGAGCTGAAGGGCGGCGACCGGGTCGACCTGTGGGGCGCCGCCGAGGAGCTGCTGGACGTCGTGCCGTTCCGCCTCGGCCACGCCACCAAGGCGGCGCGCGGCTACGCGCTCGCCGATGCGTCGACGGCACAGCCGCAGAAAGCGACGCCGGTCAGGCTGACCGACGAAGATACCGTCGCGATCGCGTTCGAGAAGATCGTGACCAACTGCGTCGCCCAGATGCAAGCCAACGAAGCCGCCATGCTGGCGACCGGCGCGGTCGAGGCGATCCACCAGTTTCGCGTCGCGCTGCGCCGCCTGCGCGCGATTGTCGGCGCCTATCGCGAGCTGATCGACGATTCCGTCCACGCCGCCTGGTCGATCGACCTGCGCTGGGCCCAGCGCGCCTGCGGACCGGCCCGCGATCTCGACGTGCTGGTGCTGGAGACCCTGTCGCAGATGTCCTCGCACCTGCCGCACGACGAGCCGTTCCAGCGCTTCGTGCAGGTGGCGAACGAGGAGCGCGCCGCCGCCCGGCGCGAAGCGATCCAGGCGCTGCACAATCCGCGTTACGCCGCGATGCAGCTGCAATTGTTCCAGGGCCTGCACAACGGCGCGTGGCGTCACGCGCTGGCTGGGCCGCTGCTCGACACGCCGGTCAGGAATTTCGCCGAGCATCTGCTGCAGAACCGCTACAAGCGGCTCATGAAGCTCGGCGAGCGCTGGGCGGACTTGCCGGACGCGGAGCTGCACCGGCTGCGCATCTTCGGCAAGAAGCTGCGCTACGTCGCGCTCGCCTTCTCCTCGCTCTACAAGCCGAAGGCGACCAAGCGCTTCCTGGACCGTCTGTCCGACTTGCAGGACTGCCTGGGCGCAGTCAATGACGGCGCGGTTGGTCGGCAATTGATCCGGCAACTGGTGGAACGCGGAGGTGCGGAGGGCGCGATGGAGATCGCCGACCTGCAGCGCATCCAAGGCCTCGTGATCGGCTGGCACGCGCACGCCGTCCACGGCAAAGTCCAACAGTTCCAGCAGGTATGGGCGGAGTTCTCGGAGACCAAGCGGTTCTGGCGCGCAGGCCGCTAGGTGGCCCGGAGCATTTCCGCCGAAGTGGTGGCCGGTTCGGCGTAGAAATTGCGACCAGCTAGATCTAGTCGCCTTGCTCGACCTGCTTCGGCGTCACGAACTCGACAAGCGTGCCGGTTTCCGCGTCGACCTCGGCCCAGTCATCGACATCGAAATCGATCGCGGCGACCGCGCCGGTCGGAAACTTGCGGGCGAGGCGGGCGCGCTGCTCCGCCTTGCCGTGGCTGCACAGCCAGTTGGCAAGGTCGGCGATGCCGGGATTGTGGCCGACCAGCATGACGCAGTCCGGTTCCTTGCCGACCGCCTGGACCCGCCGCAGCATTTCGCGCGGCATGGCGAGATAGAGGCTCTTCAGCTTGCGCACTGTCGGCTTGGTCTGCCAGCCCGCGCTCACCAGGTCCAGGGTCTCGACCGCCCGCTTGGCGGAGGAGGCGAGGACCAGCCCCGGCACCAGGTTGTGCCGGGCAAGATAGGCACCCACCACGGGCGCCGCCTTGCGCCCGCGGTTGGACAGCGGTCGTTCGAAATCGGCGACGCTGGGATTGTCCCACGCCGATTTGGCGTGGCGCAGCAGGATCAGTCGTTTTGGCACGGGTAAAGCCTAGTCCCCAGGGGCGGCGTTCGGCCGCTCGATTGCCACTATACTTGCCCCCGGGGTGTGCCTCGAACAAGGTCCAACTATGGAAAATCGTGTTATATGATGGCAAAAGCGAGCATGTCACATAAGTGTAACGGATGGGCCTTAGCGTCGATGGAATCGGCCGGACTATGATCGAGACCGACAAAATGACCGCCGCCAGACCGGCCGGCGCAACTGGAGAGCAAGCCGTGGACGACGCTGCAGCCGAGCTGTCACCGCCCAAGATCGAGATGACTTCGCCCAACCGCTTCATCAATCGCGAGCTGTCCTGGCTCGCCTTCAATGAGCGCGTGCTGGACGAGGCGGGCAACCCCAACCACCCGCTGTTCGAGCGGCTGCGGTTCCTGTCGATCTCGGCCAACAACCTCGACGAATTCTACATGGTGCGCGTCGCCGGCCTGCGCGGCCAGATCCGGGCCGGCGTTTCGATCACCAGCGCCGACGGCCTGACCCCGGCCCAGCAGCTGGCCGCCATCAACCGCCGCAGCGGCGAGCTGATGCGCAACCAGCAGGCTCACTGGCGCAACCTGCGCCAGCTGCTGCGCGAGGCGGGCGTTGCCGTGATCGACCCCGGCGAGCTGACAGGCACCGAGAAGACCTGGCTCGACACGTTTTTCCTGGATCAGATCTTCCCGGTGCTGACCCCGATGGCGGTCGACCCGGCGCATCCGTTCCCCTTCATGCCGAACCAGGGCTTCGCGTTGGCGCTGGAGCTGCGGCGCGCGAGCGACGGCAAGATGATGCGCGCGCTGCTGCCGCTTCCCTCGCAGCTGCCGCGTTTCATCCGCCTGCCGGGCACCGACCCCAAGAACATCCGCTTCCTCACCATCGAGGATATGGCCGGCCTCTACCTTGACCGCCTGTTCCCGCAGTTCGAGGTCATCAGCAAGGGCCACTTCCGCTTGATCCGCGACAGCGAGATCGAAATCATGGAAGAGGCCGAAGACCTGGTCCGCCATTTCGAATCCGCGTTGAAGCAGCGCCGCCGCGGCACCGTCATCCGCCTCAAGGTGAATGCCGAGATGCCGGAGGACCTGATGGCGTTCGTGGTCGACGAACTGGACGCCGATCGCGCCGACGTATTCCCGCTCGACGGGCTGATCGGCCTCGCCAGCACCTCGAAGCTGATCGTCGACGAGCGGCCGGACCTCAAGTTCCAGCCGTTCAACCCCCGCTTCCCGGAGCGCATCCGCGACATGGGCGGCGACTGCTTCGCCGCGGTCCGGCAGAAGGACATCGTCGTCCACCATCCATACGAGAGTTTCGACGTGGTGGTGCAGTTCATCCTGCAGGCCGCGCGCGACCCGAACGTGGTCGCCATCAAGCAGACGCTCTATCGCACCAGCGAGAACAGCCCGATCGTCAAGGCGCTGATCGAGGCGGCGGAGGCCGGCAAGTCGGTGACCGCTCTGGTCGAGTTGAAAGCGCGCTTCGATGAGGCCGCCAACATCCGCTGGGCGCGCGACCTGGAGCGCGCCGGCGTGCAGGTGGTCTACGGCTTCGTCGCGCTGAAGACCCACGCCAAGGTCTCGATGGTGATGCGCCGCGAGTCCGGCACGCTGCGCAGCTACGTGCATTTCGGCACCGGCAACTACCATCCGATCACGGCCAAGATCTACACCGACCTCAGCTTCTTCACCTGCGATCCGGGCTTGTGCCACGACGCCGCTCGCCTGTTCAACTACATGACCGGCTACGCGACGCCGGAGAGCACGGAGAAGGTCGCGTTCGCGCCGATCACGCTGCGGCCCACCTTGCTGAAGCTCATCAACGACGAGATCGAGCATGTGAAGGCTGGCCGGCCAGGCAATATCTGGGTCAAGCTCAACTCGCTGGTGGATGGCGAGCTGATCGACGCGCTCTATCGCGCCAGCCAGGCCGGGGTGAAGATCGAGCTGGTGGTGCGCGGGGTCTGCTGCCTGCGGCCCGGCGTCCCGGGCTTGTCCGAGAACATCCGGGTCAAGAGCATCGTCGGGCGCTTCCTCGAGCATTCGCGCATCGTGTGCTTCGGCGCCGGGCAGGCGCTGCCCTCGCGCCAGGCCAAGATCTTCATCTCCTCAGCCGACTGGATGCCGCGCAACATGGACCGCCGGCTGGAGACCCTGCTGCCGATCGAGAATCCAACCGTGCATCAGCAGATCCTCGATCAGATCATGATCGCGAATCTCAAGGACAACATGCAGAGCTGGGTGTCCGACGCGAACGGCAGGTATGAGCGTGTCGAAGCAGGCGAGGATCCGCCGTTCAGCGCGCACCACTATTTCATGACGAATCCGAGCTTGTCGGGACGCGGCTCAGCGCTTAAGAAGCGGGCCAAGACTCCCAAACTGAATTTGTTGAAGGGTTGATGCATTGACGGCAACGCTGCGGCAAGCGGCCGCGATCGCCAAGGCGGCAAAGCCCGGGCGGGTCGCGGTCATCGACGTCGGATCTAACTCCGTTCGTCTCGTGATCTATGACAAGCGTTCGCGCAGCCTGGTCCCGATCTTCAACGAGAAAGCGCTGCCTGGCCTCGGCAAGGGGCTGGAGCGCACCGGCAAGCTCAACGCCGACGGCCGCAAGGAAGCGCTCACCAACATCCGCCGCTTCGTCGCGCTGACCCGCGCGATGAACGTGACCGACGTCGAGATGCTGGCGACCGCCGCGGTGCGCGATGCCAAGGACGGCAAGGAATTCGCCAAGGAGATCGAGCGCGCCACCGGCGTCGCCGTGCGGGTGATCTCGGGCGAGGAGGAGGCGCGGCTGTCCGCGCTCGGCGTGCTGGCCGGCGTGCCCAACGCCGACGGCCTGATGGGCGACCTCGGCGGCGGCAGTCTCGAGCTGGTGCTGCTCAACAAGGGCAAGATCGCGCAGCAGGTCACCTTGCCGATCGGTCCGCTGCGCCTGGTCGAAGCGACCGACGGCGACCTCGACGCCGCGCAGAAGATCATCGACCGCCATCTCGACGAGCTCGACTGGCTGCAGGAGGTGAAGGGCCGCACTTTCTATCCCGTGGGCGGCACTTGGCGCACCCTTGCCAAGATCCACATGGAGCAGAGCCATTATCCGCTGCATGTGATCCACGAATACCGCATCGGCCGGCGCTCGGCCGAGGATCTGGCGCGGGTGGTGAGCCGCCTCGGCAAGCGCAGCCTGACCTCGGTCTCCGGCATTTCCAAGCGCCGCATCGACGTGCTGCCGCTCGGCGCCCTGATCATGGAGCGCGTGCTGCGCGCGGCAAAGCCGGACCGCACCTTGTTCTCCGCGTACGGCCTGCGCGAAGGCTGTTTGTTCGCCAAGCTCAACGCCGGCGACCAGGAAGCAGATCCCTTGCTGGTCGGTTGTGCCGATTTCTCCGGCCTCGACGGCCGGTTCGAATCGATCAGCGATGCGGTCGATACTTGGATCGCGCCCTTGTTCTCGGATGACGACGAAGCGCGCGCACGGCTGCGCGAGGCGGCGTGCCTGTTGTCCGACCTCGGCTGGCGCGAGCATCCCGACTACCGCTCCGAGCAGGCCTTCATGCGCGTGCTGCGCATGCCGGTCGCCGGCATCGATCACGGCGAGCGCGTGATCCTCGCCCTCGCCATGGCGATCCGCTACGGCGCGGACCTCGACGAGACGCACTACGCTGATCCGTTCATGCCGCTCGTGAAGGACGACGACGTGACTTTCGCCTGGCGCATCGGCGCCGTCATCCGCCTCGCTTATTCGCTGAGCGGCGGCACCCTCGCGATGTTGAACCAGACCCGGCTGTACAAGAAGGACGGCAAGATCTGCCTGCACCTGCCGGAGGAGTCCCGCCAGCTGTTCGGCGAAGCCGTGCAACGCCGCCTCGACTCCGTCGGCCGCGCGTTCGACAAGGCCGTGCAGATCGTTTGAGTCGGTCGTCGCCGACTAGGTCACCGCCGTTTCACCACACTCCGTCATCCCAAGGCTTGGCCTTGGGATCCACGAATTTGTCAGTGCCTGACGCAATCTCGCCCATTGAAACTCGTGGATGGCAAGGCCAAGCCTTGCCATGACGGATGAGTGGGCCGTGAGGGCAGAGCGCTCTACTCGAGCGAGATGATCTTGATCGATCGCCCCTTGGCGGTCAGCGCGAGCTTGCCGTGCTTCAGCGCCAGCGCTTCCTCGCCGAACACCTTGTGGCGCCAGCCCTTCAGCGCCGGCACCTTGGCGTGATCGTCGGCGGCGATGCGCTCCAGGTCGGAGGAATTGCAGATCAGCTTCTGCGCCACCTCGAACTCGTCGCAGCGCAGCTTCAGGAGCACGCGCAGCAGGTCGATCAATGGCCCAAGCCCGGACGGAATGTCCGGCCGCGGCGGCAGCTTCGGCGCCTCGCTGTCGGGAATCGCGAGCCCGCGCTGCACGGCGGCGAGGATCGCTTCGCCGTTGCGGCTCTCGGCGAAGCCGCGGGTCAGGCCGCGGGCTTGCGCCAGCGCTTCCGGAGTCTCCGGCACGTGGGCGGCGATCTCGACGATGTTCTCGTCGTTGAGCACGCGGTTGCGCGGCACGTCGCGGCTCTGCGCCTCGCGCTCGCGCCAGGCCGCGACTTCCTTCAGCACGGCGAGGAAGCGCGGCTTCTCCGAACGGGTCTTCAGCCGCTTCCAGGCATTCTCCGGATTGAACTCGTAGGTGGCGGGATCGGTCAGCAGCGCCATCTCGTCATCGATCCAATCGAGGCGTCCGGTCTTCTCCGCCTTGTCGTGCAGCTTCTGATAGATGCCGCGCAGATGGATGACGTCGGACAGCGCATAGTCGAGCTGCCGCGCCGACAGCGGCCGGCGCGACCAGTCGGTGAAGCGCGCCAGCTTGTCCAGCCGCACGTTGGCGAGCTTGCCGGCCAGCGTCTCGTAGCTGGCGGCGTCGCCGAACCCGCACACCATCGCTAGCACCTGGGTGTCGACGATCGGCTTTGGGATGCTGCCGGTCATGCGGAAGAAGATTTCCACATCCTGCCGCGCCGCATGGAAGACCTTCGTCACCTCGGTGTTTTTCAGCAGCGCTGCCAGCGGCGCAAGGTCCAGCCCCGGCGCCATGGTATCGATCGCCGCGACCTGGTCAGTCTCCGGGCCGGCGATCTGCACCAGGCAGAGGATCGGCCAATAGGTCTTTTCCCGGAGAAACTCGGTATCGATGGTGATGAACGGGGCATGCTCCAAGGCGCCGCAAAACTCGGCCAGTTCCTCGGATTTCGTGATCAGATGGGGATCTGCGGACGCGTGACGAACCATGATTCCCCGATGCTATAGCGGGTTTGCCGGGGTCTGGAAAGGGCGGGGGACAGCCATGCCCCCCGCAGCCTTGACAAAGCCCGGCTTTCCATGGCTTCTCGCGCCGAAACCTTGGAATCTTTGAGGAAATTCGCCATGCACGCCTACCGCACGCACACCTGCGGCGCGCTCCGATTGGCCCAAGTCGGCCAGGAAGTCCGGCTCTCCGGCTGGGTCCATCGCAAGCGCGATCATGGCAACCTGGTCTTCATCGACCTGCGCGACCATTACGGCCTCACCCAGTGCGTGCTCGACGTGTCCTCGCCGCTGTTCAAGTCGGTCGAGCAGACCCGAGTCGAGAGCGTCGTCACCGTCACCGGCAAGGTGGTGAAGCGCCCGGCCGAGACCGCCAACCCGAAGCTGCCGACCGGCGAGATCGAGCTGCAGATCACCGCCTACACCATCCAGTCGGTTGCCGAGGTCGTGCCGCTGCAGGTCAACAGCGAGGAGGATGCCGGCGAGGAAATCCGCCTGCGCTACCGCTTCCTCGACCTGCGCCGCGACAAGGTGCACAGCAACATCGTGCTGCGCTCGCGCGTAATCTCGTCGATCCGCCGCCGCATGATCGAGTCCGGCTTCACCGAGTTCCAGACCCCGATCCTGACCTCGTCCTCGCCGGAAGGCGCGCGCGACTTCCTGGTGCCGGCGCGTCTGCATCCCGGCAAGTTCTACGCGCTGCCGCAGGCGCCGCAGCAGTTCAAGCAGCTCCTGATGGTCGCCGGCTTCGACCGCTACTTCCAGATCGCGCCCTGCTTCCGCGACGAGGACAGCCGAGCCGACCGTTCGCCCGGCGAGTTCTACCAACTCGATTTCGAGATGTCGTACGTGACGCAGGAAGACGTCTTCAACACCATCGAGCCGGTGCTGCATGGCGTGTTCGAGGAGTTCGCCGGCGAGCGCAAGGTATCGTCGCTGCCGTTCCCGCGCATCCCGTTCGACCAGTCGATGCTGAAATACGGTTCGGACAAGCCCGACCTGCGCAACCCGATCGTGATCGCCGACGTGACCGAGCCGTTCCGCGGCTCCGGCTTCGGCATCTTCGCCAAGGCGATCGACGGCGGCTCGATCGTGCGCGCCATTCCGGCGCCGGGCGCGGGCACCAAGCCGCGCAGCTTCTTCGACAAGCTGAACGAATGGGCGCGCAGCCAGGGCGCCGGTGGTCTCGGCTACATCGTCTATGAAGCCGGCGGCGCCAAGGGTCCGATCGCCAAGAACCTGGACGAGGCGCGCATTGCGCAGATCAAGGCCGCGAGCGGCGTCGAGGACGGCGATGCCGTGTTCTTCGCCTGCGACAAGAAGGACATCGCCGCCAAGCTCGCCGGCACGGTGCGTACCCGCTTGGGCGAGGAGTTGCAGCTGATCGATACCAAGCGCTTCGAGTTCTGCTGGATCGTCGACTTCCCGATGTACGAGTACAACGAGGAACTCAAGAAGATCGAGTTCAGCCACAACCCGTTCTCCATGCCGCAAGGCGGAATGGACGCACTGCTGAATAAAGATCCGCTGACCATCAAGGCGTTCCAGTACGACATCGTGTGCAACGGCGTCGAGCTGTCGTCTGGCGCGATCCGCAACCATCTGCCGGAGATCATGTACAAGGCATTCGAGATCGCCGGCTATCCGGCGAGCGAGGTCGAGAACAAGTTCGGCGGCATGCTGAACGCGTTCAAGTTCGGCGCGCCGCCGCACGGCGGCTCGGCGCCGGGCATCGACCGCATCGTCATGTTGCTGGCCGACGAGAAGAATATCCGCGAAGTCATTGCTTTCCCGCTGAACCAGCGGGCGGAGGATTTGTTGATGCAGGCGCCGACGGAAGTGCCGCAGGCACGCCTGAAGGAGCTGAATATCCGGCTCGATTTGCCGCTCAAGAAGGTGGGCCAGTAGCCACTAGCGCCCGCCGGGCAAACTGGTAGACTTGCGCCGCCTTGAGATGACCCCGGAAGCAACCGGAAGGCTGGAGACACGAGGCTTGATACAGGGACGCCCATGAGCAATCCGTTGGCCGACGGCTTTTCGATGCCGGCCGAATGGGTGCCACACGAGCGCTGCTGGATGGCTTGGCCGAGCCGGTCGGAGACCTGGGGCGAGCATCTGGACGGCGCTCGCGACGTCGTTGCCGAAATCGCCAACACCATCGCGCGGTTCGAGCCGGTGACCATCGTCACCAAGCCGAAGAACGTCGCCGAGGTCTCGCTGCTGACCGCCAACGGCGTGGCGCAGGTGTCGCTGACCCACGACGATTGTTGGATCCGCGACTACGGACCGACCTTTCTCATGAACACGTCGAAGGGCGTTGCCGGCGTCACTTGGCGCTGGAACGCCTGGGGCTTCCGCTACGAGGATCACGAGCGCGACGCCAAGGTGGCGGAAGAGATCCTGAAGCATCTCGAGATGAAGGCCTACACCCACAACCTGGTGCTGGAAGGCGGCGGCATCGACGTGGATGGCGAAGGCACGGTGATCGCGAGCGAAGCGACCCTGCTCAACTCCAACCGCAACCCCGACATGACGCGCGAGCAGGTCGAAGAGGTTCTGATCGAGTATCTCGGCGTCCAGCAGGTGATCTGGCTGGGCGATGGCCTGCATGACGATATTACCGGTGGCCAGATCGGCAATGTCGCGCGCTTCGTGCGGCCCGGCACCGTCGTGGCGTTGAGTTGCGCCGATCCCGCCGATCCCAATCACAAGATCCTCACCGACAACATCCAGCGCCTGAAGGCCGCGCGCAATGCCAAGGGCAACGCGCTCGAGGTGATCGAGGTCGAGCAGCCGCGGCCGCTGTTTGATCCGGAAGGCAAGCGGCTCGCTTTGTCCTACGTCAATTTCTACATGCCGAACGACGGCATTGTGATGCCGGCCTTCGACGACGGCGCCAACGACCGCAAGGCGTTCGATGCGATGACCAAGCTGTTCCCCAAGCGCGAAGTGGTGCAGATTCCCGCGCTCGAGCTCGCCTATGGCGGCGGCGGCATTCACTCATTCACGCTGCCGCAGCCGATCGGCACGATCGTCAAGCCCTGATCTCATCCGGAGGAGTCATGCTGAAGTTGTTCTACGCGCCGGGCAGCTGCGCGCTGGCCTCGCACATTGCGCTCGAGGAAGCGGGCGCGGACTACACCGGCCATCGCGTCGACACCATGGGCGGCGAGCAGCGCAGGCCGGAGTATCTCTCGGTCAACCCGAAGGGGCGCGTGCCTGCCCTCGCCACCGACCGCGGTGTCCTCACGGAGAATCCGGCGATCCTCACCTTCATCGCGCAGAGCTTCCCGAAAGCGAAGCTGGCGCCCGACGACGCCTGGGCCTACGCGCAGGTGCAGTCCTTCAACGCCTATCTGTGCGCCACGGTCCATGTCGCCCACGCCCACCGCATGCGCGGCTACCGCTGGGCGGACGAGCAATCCTCGTTCGAAGACATGAAGCGTAAGATCCCCGAAACCGTCGGCGCGTGCTTCGAGCTGATCGAACGCGAGATGTTCAAGGGGCCGTGGGTGATGGGCGAGGCCTACACGATCTGCGACCCGTACCTGTTCACGCTGTCCGACTGGATGGAAGCCGACGGCCTCGACCCGAAGCGCTTCCCCAAGGTGCACGACCACCGCACCCGCATGCACGAGCGCCCGGCCGTGAAGCGCGCGTTGGCGCAAGAGGGCAGGGACTGACGCTCGCCTCTCACTGTCTTCTCCACCCGTCATGGCAAG
Source organism: Dongiaceae bacterium (assembly GCA_035274225.1). GTDB lineage: Bacteria > Pseudomonadota > Alphaproteobacteria > Dongiales > Dongiaceae > Dongia_A. The sequence continues at coordinate 664 of DATEOK010000248.1, read as the reverse complement.
GCTTGGCCTTGCCATCCACGAGTCTCGATCAGCGAGACTGAGCCGTTGAAGGCAAACTCGTGGATCCCAAGGCCAAGCCTTGGGATGACGGAGTAAGGATGGCGTGAGCCGAGTAGGCTTGCTTAAACCAGCCGATCCGGCAATGGGCGTCCCGCGAAATGCGCATCGAGATTATCCAGCGCCTTGAATCCCATGGCGTTGCGCGTGTCGACCGTGGCGCTGCCGAGGTGCGGCAGCAGGAACACGTTGGGCAGGTCGCGATACCCGGGGTGGATGTTCGGCTCGTTCTCGAACACGTCGAGCCCGGCTGAGAACAGCTTGCCCGATTTGAGCGCGGCGATCAGCGCCACGTCGTCGACCAGCCCACCGCGCGACGTGTTCACCACGATGGCGTTGTCCGGTAGGCGCGCAATGCGCTTGGCGTTCAGCCAGTGATAGGTCTCGGCGCCGCCCGGCGCGTTGATCGACAGGAAGTCGCAATGCGGCAACAGGTCCTCCGCGCGCTCGTGGTAGCGCGCGCCTTGCTCCTGGTCGGCGGGCAGGCGCTTGCGGTTGTAGTAGTGGACCTGCATGTCGAACGCCCGCGCGCGCTTGGCGACCGCCTGGCCGATGCGGCCCATGCCGAAGATGCCGAGCCGCTTGCCGGTCATGTGCACACCCAGCA
>DATEOK010000247.1:0-2370 GCA_035274225.1 Dongiaceae bacterium | reverse complement strand
TGAGGTCGCGCTTGCCGGTGGGCTGGAGCGCGCGCCGATCCCCGAGCCGCAAACTCCGCGGTAAGGCGGACCAGGCGGAAGACAGATCGGTCATTGGGATGCTTTCTTCAAATCAGATTCAGCTCTCGATGCCTATTTGGGATCAAGAATAGCGGCATTTCAAACGAATTCGGCTTGACGGGGTGATGAGCCAAATTTGAAGATGGGTCATGACTAGACCAGTCAACCTGGCCGCCCTGCGCGGCTTCGAGGCGGCGGCGCGGCGCCTCAGCTTTACCAAGGCGGCGGCGGAGCTGAGCGTGACGCCGGCCGCGGTCAGCCACGCCATCCGCGAACTGGAGCTCGATCTCAACGCGCGGCTGTTCGAGCGGTCGAGCCGGGTGGTGCGCCTCACCCCCGCCGGCGAGCTGTTGTCGCGCGCGGTCGCCGAGGGGCTGGGCACGATCGGGCGCGCGGTGCAACGGCTGCGCGCGCTCGACGGGCGGCCGAAGCTGATGGTAACGACGTCGCCCTCGCTGGCGGCGAAGTGGCTGGTGCCGCGGCTCGACGGCTTCCTGGCGCAGCACCCGGAGGTCGACGTGCGCATCGACGTCTCGCAGCGCCTTGTGGACTTCACCGAGGACGGCGTCGACATCGCGATCCGCTTCGGCACCGGCGACTATCCGCGGCTCATCGTGGAACGCCTGTTCGAGGAGAGCGTGTTCCCGGTGTGCAGCCCGAGCCTGCTCAAGGGCCGGCATCCGCTGAAGGAGCCGCGCGACCTCAAGCATCACACGCTGATCCACATCGAATGGGACGCGCAGTGGGCGACCTGGCCGAACTGGGCGATGTGGCTGCGCGCCGCGGGCGTCCCGGAGGTCGACGCGATGCGCGGCCTGCATCTCAGCCAGACCTCGCTGGCGCTGCAGGCGGCGCTCGACGGGCACGGCATCGCGCTCGGCGATTCAACGCTGGTGGCGGACGATCTCGCCGCGCGGCGGCTGGTGCGGCCGTTCAGCATGGCGCTGAAAGGGCCGTCGCAATTCGCCTATCACCTGGTGCATGACCCGCGCCGCTCGGAGGAGCCGCTGATCAAGGCGTTCCGACGGTGGATCCTCGACGAGGTGGCGCGCACCGGCGTGCCGGAGAGCACCGCCAGCGAGACGCTCGCCAAGCGCCGCAGCGCGCGGCGGCGCAAGCGCCATGGCGCCGAGCCGCAGCCGGACGAGGACATGCTATGAGCGCTGGCGGAAAGCGCCGAGCTCGCGCGTGATCCAGTCCGCCGCCGGTTCGGTCGTGCCGCCGCATTTCACCAGGTAGGGCTTGCCGCTCAGCGCGCTCTTGCTGGCCGCGAGCGCGATGAAATCCTCGGCGCTGTGGATGTCGTCCCGGTAGTAGTCGTACTTGTCCTTGATATGGCCGACCGCCTCCGCGCCGTCATACGCGACGTCGTTGCGGATGAAGGCGCAGGGCGAGGCGGCGATGAAATCGAGCAGATGCCGGATTTCCGCCTCCGGGCTGGCGGCCCAGGACGGCGGCGCGCAAAGCACCAGGACGGCCGGCACCAAGGCCTTGAGTAACCCGCGAAAATGGGCCTGAAAGCGCAAAGCGACTCACCCGGTTCTGTAGTTAACTATAAGTAAATAGGCGGGATTCATCCCTCGTTAAACTAAGATTTGAGGCAACAACGACGGTATCGGTCAACCAAGAAACGCACGGACGGCGCTGCAACGCGCCGCGGGGAACAAGAGGGCAAGACCATGAGCACGATGGCACTCGACGCCGCCTCGTCCAACCGCCGCGAACAGATGCGGCGCACGGTCATCAAGGGCGCGCGCATTGTCTACAACGACCGCAAGAGCACGCTCGATTGCCGCATCCGCGACATGAGCGAGGAGGGCGCGCGGATCGATCTCATGACCCAGCAGCTGCTGCCGCATGAGTTCGAGCTGCAGCTGGCCGGAACGCCGGCCCGGCGCTGCGGCCTGTGCTGGGCGCGCGGCACCTTCATCGGCGTGCGGTTCCTGGACGCGGCCTAAAGAGGCCGCGCTAACCTACGGTTCCTCCAGCGGGTTTGACATTCGGCCGCCCCGCCCTTAAGGAGTGGGCGCGCATACGCCGTGGCGCAAGCTGCTCACGGCGGAGAGGTGGCCGAGCGGCTGAAGGCGGCGGTTTGCTAAACCGTTATAGGGCCTTAAAGCCCTATCGGGGGTTCGAATCCCCCTCTCTCCGCCAGATATTCCATTTTCATCAATATTATCAATAGGTTGTAAGCCAGTGCCATAGCCACCTGCACGCCTACCTGCACATGGCTCCGCAACGCCGAGACCTGTCCGACGACGGTCAGGCAGCTAATCCGGCTAAAGTGGCTAATCCCGAGATCCCGGAATC
>DATEOK010000246.1:0-4084 GCA_035274225.1 Dongiaceae bacterium | reverse complement strand
AGACGCGCGCTGGCCTCGAACGCGCGCAGGGCATTGAGCGGCGGCAGGTTCCGTTTCATGGATTAGAAAATCTAACTTAACGGGTTAGAGCTTCGCGTTTGATGCATGTCGTTATTGGTGACACAAATAGGGCTGGCGCGCCACAAGATCAAGGATACCTAATGCTTCCGATTGCCGACCGCTGGTTCGAAATCAAGCGGGTGAGCGACGACATCACCCTGCTGTGGGAGCCGCATGTGGTGCCGCTCATGCGCTGCAACATCTGGCACGTGCGCGGGCGCGACCGCGACCTGATGATCGACACCGGCATGGGCATCGTCTCCTTGCGCGCAGCGGCCGAGCACCTGCTCGACAAGCCCGTCACGGCCGTCGCCACCCATACCCACACCGATCATGTCGGCAACCACTACGAATTCGAGCATACGTTGGTGCATGAACTGGAAGCGGAAGAACTGCGGTCTCCGCGCGACCGTGGCACGCTGCTGGCCTCGGTCATGGGCAGTGAAGAGATCGCCAAGCTGGCGCGGGCCGGCTACCCGTTCGACGGCGACTTGATCACTGCCTTGCCGAGCGCGGCCTACGACATGTCGCGTTACCGGCTCCAGGATGCGCCAGTCACAGAAATCGTGAGCGAGGGCGACGTCGTGGACATCGGCAATCGCTCCTTCGAGGTGCTGCATCTGCCCGGCCATTCGCCGGGCAGCATCGGCTTGTGGGAGGCGAAGACCGGCATATTGTTCTCGGGCGACGCGATTTACGACGGTCCCTTGTTGGACGAGATCGACGGGGCCGACATTCCGTCCTATGTGCGCACCATGAAGCGACTACGCGAACTGCCCGTGCAGATCGTGCATGCCGGCCACGATCCCAGCTTCGGCCGTGCGCGCCTCGTTGAACTGTGCAATAGCTACTTGGCGAAACGGACCTGAGGGTCTTCGGAATGACCAGGTTCAAGCTCGATACGCGCTGGGCCATCGTGATGGTGGGCTTCGTCGCGCTCAGCCTCGCCTTCTCCGGGCGCAGCATGCTGAGCCTGGCGATGGCGGAGTGGACGGCGGAGTTCGGCTGGACCAAGGCGGCGATCTCCAGCGTCATGACCGTCACCCTGGTCTTCATCGCCGGTCTCGCGCCGCTGGTCGGCTATGCCATCGACCGCAGCGGCCCGCGCGCCATCCTCACCGGCGGCCTCATCATGGTCGGTGCCAGCGCGGCGGTGCTCGCGAACATGCACTCCATGCTGGCCTTCATCATCGGCTTCGCGGCGCTGGGCGCGCTGGGCTTCGGCCTTGTCGCGACCCACGCCGTCAGCAGCGCGGTCGCGCGCAGCTTCGACGTCGGGCAGGGGCGCGCCGTCGGCATCGCGACCTCCGGCTCGACCGCGGGACAGTTCGTGTTCATGCCCATTCTGGGCCTCATGCTGGCGGGTGGTGGCTGGCGTCTGGGCTACGAGGCGCTCGCCGGCGCGTGCCTGGTGGTGGCGCTGGCCGCCTGGTGGCTGTTGCGGAACGCCAGCGCTGCCACCGCGGCGCGCGGCACGGCGGAGGGCGTGCACGAGAGCTTCGTCACACGCGTCGGCTACCTGCTGCGCCAGCCGGTCTTCCACGGTCTGTTCTGGAGCTATCTCCTGTGCGGTTACACCTCGACCGGCGTGGTCGAGACGCACCTCATCCCATTCGCGCAGTTCTGCGGCATCCCGCCGGCGCCAAGCGCACTCGCCTTTGGCATCCTGATGGGCGTCAACACGCTGGGCATGGTGGCGGCGGGCTACCTCACCGACCGCATGAACCGCACCGTGCTGCTGGCGAGCATCTATTTCTTCCGCTCGCTCACCTTCCTCATGCTGCCGCTGCTGATCGATCAGACTGCGGTGCTGTGGATCTTCGCCTTCCTGTTCGGCGTGTTCGACTATGCGACGGTGCCGCCGACCGCCAGCCTGGCCGCATCGCACCTGGGCAAGGCCCGCGTCGGCACCGCCATGGGTCTCCTCTCCGGCGGCCACGCGATCGGCGCGGCGATGGGCGCCTTCGCCGGCGGCTACCTCTTCGATGCGACCGGCGGCTATACGTGGCTGTGGTCGAGCTCGTTCGGCCTCGCGCTGGCGGCAGCGATGATCGCCGGACTGGTGCCGGCGCGGTCGCGGGCGCCGGCCCTGGCGGAGTAGCGCGCTAGACGTTGAACCGGAAGTGCAGCACGTCGCCGTCCTGCACCACGTAGTCCTTGCCTTCGGAGCGCAGCTTGCCGGCGTCTCTTGCGCCGGCTTCGCCGTTGTTGGCGATGAAGTCGTCGTAGGCGATGGTTTCGCTGCGGATGAAGCCGCGCTCGAAATCGGTGTGGATGACGCCGGCGGCCTCCGGCGCCCTGGCGCCGTGGCGCACGGTCCAGGCGCGCGCTTCCTTCGGGCCGACCGTGAAAAAGGTGATGAGGTCGAGCAGCGCGTAGCCGGCGCGGATCACGCGCGTGAGGCCGGTCTCGCTGAGGCCGAGCGAAGACAGGAACTCCGCCTTCTCCGCTTCGTCGGTCAGCTGGGCGACTTCCGCTTCAATGGCGGCGGAGATCACGACCGACACCGCACCCTCCGCTTTGGCGCGCGCTTCGACCTTCTTGGAATAGGCGTTGCCGGAGGCCGCCGCGCTTTCATCGACATTGCAGACATAGAGCACGGGCTTGCCGGTCAGCAGCTGCAATTGCTTGAACAGCGGCTTCTGCTCGGCTGACAGCGAGGCGATGACGGTGCGCGCTGGTTTGCCCGCGCGCAGCGCCTTCAGCGCCGGCTCCATCACGTCGATCTGCGCCTTCAGTTCCTTGTCGCCGCCCTTGGCGCGCTTGACCGCCGCGTCGTAGCGCTTCTCCAGGCTCTCCATGTCGGACAGCATCAGCTCGGTCTCGACCGTCTCGGCATCGCGGATCGGGTCGACGGAATTCTCGACATGGGTGACCTCGCCGTCGAAGCAGCGCAGCACCTGCACGATGGCGTCGACCTCGCGGATGTTGCCGAGGAACTGGTTGCCGAGGCCCTCGCCCTTGCTGGCGCCGCGCACCAGACCGGCGATGTCGACGAACTCAAGCTGGGTCGGGATGGTCTTGGCCGACTTGCTGATCGCGGCGAGCTTCTCGAGACGCGGGTCGGGCACCGCCACGCGGCCGACGTTCGGCTCGATGGTGCAGAACGGATAGTTCGCCGCCTGTGCCGCCGCGGTCGAGGTCAGCGCGTTGAAAAGCGTGGACTTGCCGACGTTCGGCAGGCCGACGATGCCGCAATTGAAACCCATGGTCCTTGAAATCCTGAGCGTGAAGCGCGCGTTGACCTAACAGGAAAGCGCGGGCGACTCAACGGCGCAAAGCGCCGCCGGCTCATTGCGCCTTGCGGCCTTGCAGATAGCCCACGATCGGAACCAGGAGCTGCAGCGCCACGGCGGCCACCGCCTGCATGTAGTAGGTGCTTACGCCCTCCTGATCGAACGGTGGATGGGGTACCTGACCGGTCAATTCCATAGCCAGCGAATAGGTCGTGTAGAGCACGTATGGGTAGACGATGAAACCCGCCCAGGGTTGGACCTTCGACAGGGAATAGCCAACGACCATGACAATGGCCGCAATGATCCAGACGCCCGCGGCAAAGCCACCGGCCTCTTGGTCCGCCGCGTTGGCCGCGACAGGCCACAACGCGGCAACGAGCGCGACGATCGAAATCCCGGCGCGACGCATGGTTGTCCCCCAACGACCAGCAACATGCGCCGATTGAAGTGGGATTAGGTAAAAATTCTCTTAAGAGCGACTAGGTCTGCTCCGTGCCGTTCGGACCGGACCGCGGCGGTTTCGGTGGCGGCGGGTTGATCGCCAGGGCCACCTTGGTCATGAAATGCTCGTGGCCGCGCTCGTACAGCAGGGCGAAGTTGTCGGCGATGGCGCCGACCATGGTCTCGAGCTCCGGCTTCTCCTCGGCGTCGAAGTCGTGCAGCACATAGTGCTTCACCAGCTCCCTGACACCGGGATGGCCGACGCCGATGCGCACGCGCCAGAAGTCCGGTCCGATGTGGCCGTCGATCGAGCGGATGCCGTTGTGCCCCGCCGCGCCGCCGCCCTT
>DATEOK010000245.1:0-2818 GCA_035274225.1 Dongiaceae bacterium | reverse complement strand
TTCAACTACACTGCCAACCGGCGCGGGGTTCTCGCCCTGTCCGATGATCTTCTCGACACGCTGGATGCGCAGATTGCGCAGCGGGTCGCGGCCTATCTCGATCCCACGGAACGTACGTTGCGCATCATCAGCACGGTCGCGGCCGACGTGCCGCTGACCGAGCGCCGCGCTTCCGATGAGCGCTTCGCCATAGGGGTGCTCAAGGAGTTGCCGCAGATCGCCGGCGTTTACGTCGGCGACCAGTCGGGCAACTTCATGATGGTCCGGCGGCAACGTGGCGGCGTCCAGACCAAGCAAATCCTCAACCAGCCTAACAACCGCCACGTCATCCTGATCAGCCGCAACGCCGCGGGCGAGGAGGTCGAGCGGCACGAGGACTCGACCGATACCTATGATCCGCGCACCCGGCCTTGGTTCACCGGAGCGCTGGAGAATGGCGGGGTCTACTGGACCGGCATCTACATCTTCTTCAGCGATGGAAAGCCCGGCATCACCGTCTCGACGCGCGTGCCGGAGGAGGGCGCGTTCGACCGCGTGTTCGGCGTCGATGTCACGCTGGAGGAACTGTCGCGATTCCTGTCCTCGCTGGCGATCGGCAAGGAGGGCCGTGCGCTGATCATGGACAGCAGTGGCCGCGTCATCGCAGTGCCGCACTCGGAGGATGTCATCAAGCCCGTTGGGGACGAGTTCATTCCGCCCAAGGTCGACGAGATCGGCGATCCGGTGTTGACCGCGGCCTTCGATCGCTATCGGGTCGAAGGCAAGGGCCGCCGCATCGTCGAGCTCGACGGCACGCGCTACATCTCCAGCGCAACGCCGCTTTCGGGTTCCGGCCGCGGCTGGTGGATCCTGACCATCGTCCCCGAAGACGATTTCATCGGCTTCGTCGCCAGCAACAATCGCACTGCGCTCGCCATGTCGCTGATCATCGTGATCGCGGTGATCGGCCTCGCCTTTCTGCTGGTGCGCCAGGGCGTGCGATCCGACCGCTCGATCCGGACGATGGCGGAGCGTGGCCGCAACATGGCACGGCAGAGCGCCGCCTATGTTGCCATCTCGGGTCAGGTCGCGAAAGGAACCGAGACGATTCCGCCCGCTTTGACCGAGAACATCGTCGAGGTCACAGGAGCCCGGCGTGGCAGCGTCTGGCAGCTGGTAGCGAACAATCAGGTCCTGCACTGCACCGATAGCTATGACCGCGACAGCCAAGGACATGCCGGCGGCTTCGAGCTGCATCGGCGTGAGCTGCCGGCCTTCTTCGAGTTGGTGGAAGGCGGCGAGGAGGTTGCCCTGGCCAACGCCTCGGCCGACCGTCGCAGCGCGCAGTTCCATGCCCTGATCATGCAATCGTTGGGCAGCCGCGGCTTGACGATCATTCCTCTGCGCCGCGAGGACCCGGTTATCGGCGCCATCTGCCTTGAGGACCCTGGACCATTGGAGGGCGCGAGGGATTTCCTGCGCACCCTCGCGGCCGTAGCATCCACGACCTTGGCGCCGGAAGCGCGCGATGAGCAGGCCGCTCGTCCAACCATGGTCAGGGCGCGGGCACCGGCTGACGATGCCATTCAACCCATCCTCTCCGCCGATCTCGCGCCCACCGCGGCCGAGCGTGCCAGTCTGCGCGCTGAGTATTTTCCCGACGTGGCAGTCATGTCGGTGTCGCTGACCGGGGCCATGCAGCTGGCTCAGAAATGCGGCGCGAGCGACTCCGGCATGGCGGTGCAGATCAGCGAGTGCCTGCAGGAGATCGCGAGCGAGCATGGCATCACGTATCTCAAGTTCGTCGGGCAGAATGCGATCGCCGCCGCCGGCTTCGAGCGGCAGGACCCGGACGCCATGAACGGGATTGCCACGTTGGCGGTCGCGATCAGGGACCGTCTCTCGGCGCTGACCGACACCGCCGGTCCAGGGGCGGAGTTCCGCATCGGCCTCGGCTTCGGCGGTTGCTATGGCTGTCTGGTGGGGCGGGAACGCCAGCAGTTCAATCTGTGGGGCGAGGCGTTCGAGACCGCGGACCTCATGGCGCGCTCCGCGGCGCCTGGCGCGATCCAGGCGAGCGCCGGCGCCTACGCACGGCTGCGCCAGGACTTCCTGTTCCGACCGCGCGGCACCTTCTATCTGCCCGGTGTCGGCCAATCGCGCACCTTCGTCCTGGCGGGGCAGCTGTGACGGATGCAACGCCGGCGCTCCTGGAATCGTCCGCGGCGCACCGCCCGCGCCGCGTCTTGGCCTGGATCGGCCGCTCGGTCCGCAGGCCGCTGCGGTTCCTGTTGTCCCTGATGGCGCTCAGCGCCGGTACCGTGGCGGAGGCGCTGTCGCCGCGGTCATGGCGGCGATCGGCGCGGCTCGAGTTCCGCCGTGTGCTGCGCATGGCGCTCGGCGGCAGCATGACGGCGACGGTCTTCGTGGCGACCCTGGTCGGCTTCGGCATGGTCTATCAGGCGATCTATTGGCTGCGGGTGGCGGGCCAGGAGGGCTCGCTTGGCAACCTGCTGGTCGCCGTCCTGATCCGCGAGCTGGCGCCGATTCTGGTCGGCATCATCCTGCTGGGCCGCAGCGGCTCGGCCATGCTGACCGAGCTTGGACACTTGCATGCCGACCGGCAGCTTCATGCCTTGCAGGCGCAAGGCATCGACCCGTTCCAGCTCCTGGTCATGCCGCGCGCCATCGCGTTCGCGCTGGCCTCCTACACCCTGGGCATTGTGTTTGTCCTGGTGACGATGGTGGTCGGCTTCGCGCTCGCGAGCGCCTTCGACGTGGTGCAGTCGTCCTTGTGGTCATTCCTCGACGCGCTGCTGCGCGCCACGGTACCTGCCGA
>DATEOK010000244.1:0-9841 GCA_035274225.1 Dongiaceae bacterium | reverse complement strand
GTGATCTCCGGCAAGGGCGCTTACATGCGCGCCTTGGGCCGGGATTTGGCAATCGGATTAGGGACTTGCGGCCATATCCGGGACCTGCGGCGAACCGCCGTCGGGCCGTTCACGGAACAAAGGGCGATTTCGCTGGAATCTCTGAAGGCCCTGGGGCATAGTCCCGCCGCTTTTGAGTACCTTTTGCCCGTCGAAACCGCGCTGGACGACATCCCGGCCCTGGCTTTGACGGCCACCGAGGCGATCCGCCTTCGGTCGGGACAGCCGGTTGGATTGCTCCACCGACAAGACCGCGACCGTATTTACGAGCTTGCTCCCGGCGGCATGGTCCGCGCCATGGCGGAGGGCAGGCTCGTGGCCTTGACCAGGTTCGAGGCCGGCGAGCTCGTTCCGGTGCGGGTACTGAACCTCTAGGGAATAAGGAGAAACCCGATGTCGATCACGGCCGATCGTAAAACGGAACTGATCAAGGAATACGGCGATGGCGGCAAGAACACCGGCGCACCAGAGGTGCAGGTGGCTCTGCTGTCGGAGCGGATCAAGAATTTGACCGAGCATCTGCAGACGCACGAGAAGGATTTCCACTCGCGTCGCGGTCTGCTGGTCATGGTCGGGCAGCGTCGTCGCCTGCTCGACTATCTCAAGAACAAGCACAGCGCGCGCTACCAGGACATCATCAACAAGCTGGGGCTGCGCCGTTAATCAGAGTTCGCGAACCCGCCTTCGATGAACATCGAGGCGGGTTCGTGTTTTACGGATCGAGCGCGCCGAAACGACCGGAGCGCAGCATTCGATCCAAGGACAGCCGGGCCGACGCAAGCAACGTCCCGCATCTTACCTCGAAGCAAGAGATGACGTTGTTTTCGCGGGTCCGGCACAAATCCGGTCGCTCATGACTATGGATTCCGAGAAGGACCAAAGAATGTTCAAGATTTATCGCAAAGAGATCATGTGGGGAGGGCGGAAGCTCACCCTCGAGACCGGCCGCATCGCCCGCCAGGCCGACGGCGCCGTGCTCGCCACCTACGGCGACACCATGGTGCTGTGCACCGCGGTTGGCGCCAAATCGCCGAAACCGGGCGTGGATTTCTTCCCGCTCACGGTGAACTACCAGGAAAAGACCTTTGCCGCCGGCAAGATCCCGGGCGGCTTCTTCAAGCGCGAAGGCCGGCCCACCGAGAAGGAGGTGCTGACCTCGCGCCTCATCGACCGGCCGATCCGCCCGCTGTTCCACCCCGCCTACCGCAACGAGACGCAGGTCATCTGCACCACCTTGAGCCACGATCTGGAGAATGATCCGGATATCGTCGCGCTGGTCGGCGCGTCGGCCGCGCTCACCATCTCCGGCATCCCCTTCATGGGTCCGATCGGCGCCGCGCGCGTCGGCTACATCGACGGCGCCTATGTGCTGAACCCCAAGCAGGAGCAGCTGCCGAACTCGCAGCTCGAGCTGGTGGTCGCCGGCACCGCCGAAGGCGTGCTGATGGTCGAATCCGAGGCCAAGGAGTTGAGCGAAGAGGTGATGCTGGGCGCCGTCAATTTCGGCGCCAGCGAATACCAGCACGTCATCAACGCCATCATCGACCTCGCCGAGCAGTGCGCCAAGGAGCCGTGGCCGCTGGCCGAGGAGAGCCCGGAGAAGAAGGCGGTCTGGGCCTCGCTGCAGTCGTTCTCCGACGATCTGCGCGCGGCCTATGCCGAGCAGGCCAAGCAGGCCCGCACCGACAAGATCGACGCGGTCAAGAAGAAGGCCAAGGAAGCGATCGGCGGTGACGACCAGGCCAAGGCCGACATGGTCGGCAAGCTGTTCAAGGATCTCGAGCGCGACATCGTGCGCGGCGACATCGTGAAGTCCGGCAAGCGCATCGACGGCCGCGACGGCAAGACCGTCCGCCCGATCAGCGCGGAAGTCGGCATCCTGCCGCGTGCCCACGGCTCGGCGCTGTTCACCCGCGGCGAGACCCAGGCGCTGGCGGTGGCCACCCTCGGCACCGGCCAGGACGAACAGATCATCGACGCGCTGGAAGGCGAGTATCGCCAGACCTTCATGCTGCACTACAACTTCCCGCCGTACTCGACCGGCGAAGCGGGCCGCATGGGCTCGCCCGGCCGGCGCGAGATCGGCCACGGCAAGCTGGCCTGGCGCGCGATCCATCCGATGATGCCGGACAAGGAAGCGTTCCCCTACACCATCCGCATCGTGTCGGAGATCACCGAGTCGAACGGCTCGTCGTCGATGGCGACGGTGTGCGGCACCTCGCTCAGCATGATGGATGCCGGCGTGCCGCTGAAGCGGCCGGTGGCGGGCATCGCCATGGGCCTGATCAAGGAGCCCACGGGCTTCGCGGTGCTCAGCGACATCCTGGGCGATGAGGATCACCTCGGCGACATGGACTTCAAGGTCGCCGGCACCGACCAGGGCATCACCGCCCTGCAGATGGACATCAAGATCACCTCGATCACCGCGGAGATCATGAAGATCGCCCTCGCCCAGGCGAAGGACGGCCGCATGCACATCCTCGGCGAGATGGCCAAGGCCTTGACTGGCGCGCGCGAGGCGGTGAGCCAGAACGCGCCGCGCATCACCGTCATCAACATCCCGAAGGACAAGATCCGCGAAGTGATCGGTTCCGGCGGCAAGGTGATCCGCGAGATCTGCGAAGTCACCGGCGCCAAGATCGACATCGAGGACGATGGCACCATCAAGGTGGCGGCGGTCGACGGCAACGCCGCGACGGCGGCCATCAACTGGATCAAGGGCATCGTGGCGGAGCCGGAAGTCGGCGTGGTCTATGACGGCAAGGTCGTGAAGATCATGGACTTCGGCGCCTTCGTGAACTTCCTGGGTTCGCGTGACGGCCTCGTCCACATCTCCGAGCTCGCGCCGCAGCGCGTGAGTACGGTCGGCGACGTGGTGAAGGTCGGCGACGTGGTGAAGGTCAAGGTGCTCGGCATGGACGACCGCGGCAAGGTCAAGCTGTCGATGAAGGCGGTTGACCAGAAGACCGGCGAGGACATCAAACGCGAGCCGCGCGAGCACCGGGCCGCCGGCGGCGAGCAGCCGGCGTAAGGTCGCCGGTAGCAGTCGCGCTTTTCGTGACAACGCCCGCTGTCCCCCTCGTCATGGCAAGGCTTGGCCTTGCCATCCACGAGTTTGGTAGGGACAGCGGGCTTTTTCTGATAGATCGTCGATGACCGCCATGAACTCGTGGATGCCAAGGCCAAGCCTTGGCATGACGGGTGTGTTTGAGGGCGAGGGCAATACCTAGCTCCTACCAGATCCCCCGCATCATCGGGCATCGCGGCGCGGCCAAGGCGGCGCCGGAGAACACGCTCGCGGGGCTGCGCGAGGCCAAGCGCCAGGGCGCGACCTGGGTCGAGGTCGATGCCAAGCTGACGGCGGACAACGCGATCATCCTGCTGCACGACGACCTGGTCGACCGCACCTCCAACGGCAAGGGTGCGGCCGCGCAGATGACCTTCGCGGAGATCCGCGCGCTCGATGCCGGATCGTGGCTGGCGCCAGCCTTCGCGGGCGTCCAGGTGCCGACGCTCGAGGAGACGGTGCGGGAGCTGATCGCCCTCGGCCTCAACTGCAATTTCGAGATCAAGCCCTGCTCGGGGCGCGAGCTGGTGACGGCGGAGCTGGTGATGCGCGAACTGCAGCGGCTGTGGCCGGCACAGCTGCAGAAGCCGCTCATCTCCTCCTTCGCCTATGCCTCGCTGGAGGTCGCCTACCGCCTGGCGCCGGAGTTCCCGCGCGCCGTCCTGGTGGAGGAGGTGCCGGAGACCTGGCAGGCGCTGTGCGAGGGTGTTGAGGCGATTGCCCTCAATCCCTGGCAGAAGACCCTGACGCCGGAATGGACAAAGGCCGTGAAAAAGGCCGGTTATCGTGTCATCAGCTACACCGTCAACGAAACGGCGCGCGCCCGTGAGCTGTTCGACTGGGGCGTGGACGCGGTGTTCTCGGACGTGCCGGGGCAGCTGCTGAAGGATCTGGGAGCGTAAGGCAAGCTCCGACCCACCGCTCAATCCTCCTCCCCAGAAGGGGGAGGGTAGTGAGGGGGAAGCGAGCGAAGATTCAAGCCGGCGGTGCACCGGCTTCCCCCACCCCGACCCTCCCCCCAGCTTGGGGGAGGGGGTTCTTGCGAGGGGCACTGAGGGGTAACCGCCGGAAATGAAAGTGCTATAATGCCGCCCGGGACACGGCCATCTGGCCGGAGGGAGAAGTAAGTTGAAAGCGTTGAACACCATCCTGATGTCGGGACGCGAGGTGTTGCCGCTGGTCGAAGGCGGCAAGGGCATCTCGGTCTCCAACGGCGAATCCTCGGGCGCCTGGGCGCTGGCCGGCGGGGTCGGCACCTTCTCCGGCGTCAACGCCGACTCGTACGATCCGCACGGCGAGGCCATCCCGCAGCTCTACTACGGCAAGACCCGGCGCGAGCGGCACGAGGAGCTCTTGGCCTACGCCATCAAGGGCGGCATCGCCCAGGCCAGGATCGCGTGGGAAGCCGGCGGCGGCAAAGGCCGCATCCACATGAACGTGCTGTGGGAGATGGCCGGCGCAGAGCGCGTGCTGCATGGCGTGCTCGAAGGCGCCAAGGGCCTGATCCACGGCGTCACCTGCGGCGCAGGCATGCCGTACCGCATCGCCGAGATCTGCGCGCAGTATGGCGTGCACTATTACCCGATCGTCTCGTCCGCGCGCGCCTTCCGCGCCTTGTGGAAGCGCGCCTATCACAAGTTCCAGGACTGGCTCGGCGCCGTGGTCTACGAAGACCCGTGGCTGGCCGGCGGCCATAACGGCCTCAGCAACGTCGAGGACCCGACCAAGCCGGGCGATCCCTACCCGCGCGTCAAGGAGCTGCGCGACGTGATGCGCGACGAGTGCGGCCTCGTCACCACGCCGGTGGTGATGGCGGGCGGCGTGTGGTGGCTCTCCGAGTGGGAGCACTGGCTCGACAACAAGGAGATCGGCCCGGTCGCCTTCCAGTTCGGCACGCGCCCCCTGATGACGCAGGAGAGCCCGATCTCCGATGCGTGGAAGAAGCGCCTGCTGCAGCTGAAGAAGGGCGATGTGTTCCTCAACCGCTTCTCGCCCACCGGCTTCTATTCGTCCGCCGTCAGCAACCCCTTCCTCGACGAGCTGCGCGAGCGCTCCGAGCGCCAGGTCGCCTACAGCCAGCACAGCGTGGGCGAGCATACCGCGCCCTTCCCGGTCGGCGCCCGCGGCCGCCTCGTCTACCTGACCGAGGCCGACAAGCATCGCGCCGAGGCCTGGGTGGCCGAGGGCTACAACGAGGCGATGCGCACGCCGGAATCGACCCTCATCTTCGTGACCGCGGCGAAGGAGAACGAGATTCTCACCGACCAGATCAACTGCATGGGCTGCCTCAGCGCCTGCATGTTCTCCAACTGGTCGCAGAACGAGCAGGGCACGACGGGCAAGAAGGCCGACCCGCGCAGCTTCTGCATCCAGAAGACGCTGCAGGAGATCAGCCACTCCGACCGGATCGACGACCAGCTGATGTTCGCCGGGCACAACGCGTATAGGTTCGCGAGCGATCCGTATTATGCGAACGGCTTCATCCCGACGGTGAAGCAGTTGGTGGAGCGGTTGGTGACGGGGTATTAGTGACCAGTTATCAGTCCGCTTTTCTATCACTCAATGGACCAATTTGAGACTCGAGTTCATCGAGAATCCCGCTTGCCAATCGAACAAATTCGTCCAGAGAGCGCGCGCGAACAATGGTATTGCCATCACTGAGGAAATGAACCGGCGCAGGAAACTTTCCTAACCCCGCTTGTTCGACCCCGGTGCATAGCACTGAGGCTGCGCCTCCTACTTTTGTAAGGGTCTTTTCATCCACCTTGCAGTCACTTCGGCGCCTGCTTGAGTGATGAAATCTGCTGTGTTGGGTCCATTCGTATTGAGAGAAAACAAGATCTTTAAGTGCAGAAGCACGTCTTCCGATCGTGCGGAGCCCATTAGACAAGAACTCGCAGCGAGAGTTCTCAGACAAATCCGATAAGGACGTCAAAGTAATATTGGTGAAGGCTGATGCTCGGAATGCCCCTGCCTGGTGACCAGACTCGGCGATTAGAATGCCTCGGCTCGCGCCAACATCTTCGACAACCGATCGAAAAGCCAAGATCTTCTCTTTTGGAACGGGGCGATTCCATAGCTTACATTCCACGATCCAGATTTGCTCCAAACCCATCTTATCGAAACGGACCCAGACATCGACGTCGTGCCGACCTCTCGCCCCCACCATTGTGAAGTCGACCTTCACTTCGCAGCCCAAATCTTGAAATAGTTGGGCAACCCGAGTCTGGTAGTCTCTCCATCTAGGCATGGATCGCGGGCGTTGCCGTTTCATCGAACTGAGTAGACGAGGTACCTGTCGTCTATCATGTTTCGGATGTGCTTCAAGAACGTCAGAGGAGAGCTTTTCACGAACCTCTCGATCATCCATGCATCCTTCTTGGACAACATGGCCTCGAGTACATTCGGCCGGTATCGAACGAGTGATCCGAGATGAAACATGACGCAGTATATTGCCAAGACCTCATTCATCGGCACGAGTCTTGACGTGCGGAACTCGCTATTCAATCTAAATAAGAACTCGTCATTCTGGGGATTAAACGAAAGGACGCGTTTCAAGGCAGCAACTGTATCTGCTACGATCGATGGCGTATCGATGTGGTCACTCGGTGCAGCGTAGATCTTTCGACTCTCAAAGAACCTAAACGCCTTTCTTAGCTCGGCGGAGATATCGAAGACCTCGCGAAGAGTGCCCTCAGGCACCGTTACCTCTTCGAAGTCACGGTTGAGAACCTTTTCAACTGATTTAAAGGACGGGGAATTATAATGCGAGATCGCTATTAAGGCGTGAAACTCATTTCTCGATTTGTTTGTTGCGATGGCAAAGCGAGAAGGGAAAGACCGCAGGTCTCCCAGCTTGAGCTGTCCGTACTCGAATTGAACATCGGGTACATATCCCAAGAGTGCACATATGCTCAGCTTGCCACCACCGGCCAAATTAGAGCCCGTTATGTGCTGGTAAAATTGCGGAAAGACGCCAGAACTTTGGACTCCGACGCGGTGCTTTCGCAGAGAATGTGCGGCTTCTCCGGCCATAAGGCCATGGCGCAGTTTCTTGTCTACGAACAGTGGATCGCGCAGCAGTGAGACTGCCTTCGCATAGTTCATGAAGGCGTAGTAGTAATTTAGAGGGCTTGCTCGAAAATGAAGTGTTTCAGCTGACTCGTAGAATGCTTTTGCCTGTCGTAGGTAGGCTTGCAACTTTCCATATGAAGCCCTTAAGTTTGTGTGGCCCTTCTTTCTTAGAATTTCGTCGCCGAAATCTCTTACATTTGCGTAGAGATCGAGTGATGCGAACAATTCATTGCGCACCGTATCGGAGGTGTGAAGTCGTCGCTTGGCGAATGGCGCAGGAAGCCACTCTCCAATCCATCCGTATACGGGGCGCGCATCCCTGGGCATTTCAAGAAGTCCATCGACAGTGGTCCCGCCACCATAAGTAGTTTTTCTGCTTGGTCAATCCCACACACACTCCACCACCCCCACCGGCGCCGCGAAGCCCTTGAGCTGCCGCTGCTCCGCCGCCTTGAACACCGCCGCGTCGCCGTGCTCGGTGCGCACGGTTTCCGAGACCAGGATCTGATCCGGCGCCGCTTCGGCGCAGAGGCGCGCGGCGAGTTGCACGGTGGTGCCGAAGAGGTCGTTGCTGTCCTCGACCGGCTCGCCGCTGTCGAGGCCGATGCGGACGCGGATCGGCTCCTGGCCCTGCTGGTTGTAGCGGTGGAATTCGCGCTGGATGCGGATCGCGCAGTCGACGCCGCGCTTGCTGTCGGGGAACACCGCCATCATGCCGTCGCCGGTGTGCTTCACCTCGCGCCCGCCGCAGGCGGCGAGGCAGCGGTGCACGATCGCATCGTGCGCGCGGATGATCTCGACCGCGCCGCGGGCGCCGAGGCGCGCGGTCATCTCGGTCGAGCCGACGATGTCGGTGAAGAGGATGGTGCGGCGGCCGGCTTCGAGGTTGGCGCCCGCCTGCTGGCCGGGCTGCAGCGGCGGATCGTTGATGCGGCCGAGAAAGGCCTCGACCGCCGCGAGCGAAACCTCCAGCACCTCGCCCGCAATGTGGCCGTGCGCTTCGCGGTGCACGCACTCCGCCGCTTCCTTGTTCGGCGCATCGACCAGGCAGAAGGTGGTGCCGCGCGATTCGTCGAACCAGTAGGTCAGATAGCGGACGCCGTAGTGGTCCTGGATCTCGACGTCCTTCTTGTGCGCCTCCGCGACGTCTGCGAGGGTCACGTCCTTGAGATTGTGGCGGTCCATGAAAATGGGCATTCGGATACTCCGGTCATTTTCAGCCCAGCGCGCGCGGCGTCACTATAGGCAGGTCGCGCACTTTTCTCCAACCTCGCCAAAGGACGTAAGGCATTGTTTCACAACCAACAACGCCGCGGCACGATCGCACATGGCGCATCACGGGGAACCATCGGCGCCGTCCGGCGTTTGCATGCGAACGCCCGCCAATCTGCGGGGAGAGGCGGACGGATTGTCGAAACCACTGGTCCACATTCGAGACTCGATTTCGGACGCGCCGATGCTGTATGGCGCGGCCTACAACGTCTATGTGCGCGCGGTGCGGCTCGCGCTGGCGGAGAAGGGTGTCTCCTATCAGCTGATCGAAATCGATCTCGGCGCCGAAGAAGGGGCGCCGGCGAACTACCTGCATCACGCCAATTTCATGCGCATCCCGGCGTTCGAGCATGCGGGCGAGCGGCTGTACGAAGCCAGCGCCATCACCCGCTACGTCGATGAGGCGTTCGACGGGCCGGCCCTGATGCCGGCGAGCCCACGTGAGCGTGCGCGGGTCAACCAGATCATCTCCATCATCGAGAACTACGGATATCGGCCGATGGTGTGGAGCATCTTCATCGAGCGCTGCCGCGCCGTCGTCTCCGGCCGCTTGGCGGACGAAGAGAAGATCGCTGCCGCGGTGCCGCAGGTCGCCTACGCGCTCGACGCGCTGGAGGAGATGACGGTGGGCCCGCACCTGATCGGCGAAGCGCTGACCCTCGCCGACCTGCACCTCGCCGCCATGCTGGCCTATGGCACCCTGGCGCCGGAAGGCGCGACGCTGGTCGACGCGCGCCCGCGCCTCGCGCACTGGTGGTCGGAGATGAAGCAGCGCCCCAGCATGCGCGACACCCGCTCGCCGCTGGAAGAATAAGCAGCTACTTCGAGAGCGTGCTGGTGAGGTCGGTAAAGATCTGCGCGTCCGGATCAAGGGCAAACTTGTAGAGCATGAAGGCAGCGACGGCCGCGATCGCCACGCGGACGGCGACGTCGGCGAGCTTCAGCGCGCGCTTGCCGTCCCACGCCTGCCGTTCGCGGCGCTGGACGGTGCTGGCGCGCGGCACCGATTGCATCCGCGCGCGGGCCGCTTCGCGCGGCGAGGGCGCCGCGGGTGCCGGCACGGGCGCCGGTGCGGGACTGAACGTGTAGGCCACGTTGGGCTTGCCGGGCAGGAATCCGCATTCGATCAGGATCCACAGCCAGCCAATGACGGGCATGAAATAGAGCAGCGCCCACCAGCCGGACTTGCCGCGGTCGTGGAAGCGGCGCACCACGCCGGCGAAGCTGACCCAGGCCAGCGCCAGGGTGGCCAGCGGCCACAGCATCGAGACCGGCTGCATGATGCCGTTGCGCGGCGCCAGCTGAGACATCATCGCGTGCTCGAACATCACCGCCAGCACGGCGCAGAAGATGTGCACCCGCCACCACTCCGCGCGCGAGGAGCGCCCG
>DATEOK010000243.1:0-2155 GCA_035274225.1 Dongiaceae bacterium | reverse complement strand
GTGGTCGGGATCCGAGCCTCGGCCATGGGCGACGAGGTGGCTCTCTACAGTGCCGTTCCGGAGATCGACGACGTGGAAGCGGCCCTCGCTCGACGGCTTGGAGAAATCGACGATGCCGATCGTGTCGCGGGCATAGACGCGATGCTGGTCGAGCGCCGCCTTGGCGCGGGCGAACAGCTGCGGATCGATGCCGCCGGGGGCCGCGGGGGTCAGAACCTGTGCCGGAGCCTGTGGCTGCGGAGCGATCGGCGACAGCGGATCGGCGGCCCCCGGAAGGGCCAGCGACGGCAGGACGCTCGAGCTCGCGGCAGTAGAGATGATCGCGCCCGCGGCACCATAGGCACCAAGACGCAGCATTTCCCTGCGGTTCAACGACACGATTGGAATCCCTCCCCAATTGAAGCGGAGGGTGTATCAGCCAGACGGTTAATGCGGGATAACCCAAATGTTCATGTTTCTTAATCCACCCCGGGACTCAAACGGTTCGCCGCAGGATTGACGCTTTTGCAACGGGTTGAACGCTTCGACAGGCGCTGCTAAGGGGCGCGTCCGCCGCGGTACTCCTCGGAGGCCGCTGGACTATTGCCTCACAGGTTTAGAGCAAAGTTCGGCTGCGTGGCGGCTACAAGGAGAGTGACGGGAATTTATGCAGATCATCGTTCGCGACAATAACGTCGAGCAGGCGCTGCGCGCGCTCAAGAAGAAGCTGCAGCGCGAGGGCGTCTACCGCGAGATGAAGCTGCGCCGGCACTATGAGAAGCCGTCGGAGAAGCGCGCCCGCGAACGCGCCGCCGCGATTCGCCGCGCCCGCAAGCTCGAGCGCAAGCGCGCCGAGCGCGAAGGCTCACGCTAAGCCTTAGCGACACAATAGTGTCCGTCGCCGAAGCCGCCCATCGCCCCGCCCACCGCGGCCGGGCGGTCGCGTTGTGGCTCGGTTTCCTGTTGATCATCGCCGCCGGCATCGGGCTGGCGTGGATCGGCGCCGGATCGCTCCGTCCCGAAGTGACGTCGAGCGGGCTCGAATTCCGCACGTTGAAGGCCGGCAAGGGCGAGCCCATCCAGCGCGCCGATGCGGCGCTGATCGAATATGCCCTCACCACTGATGATGGTACGGTCGTCGACGCGAGCCAGCAGCCGACGCCATTCACCATCGATGGAGTCTACCCTGGCTTTGGCGAAGCCATGGCGCGCATGCAGGAAGGCGGCGAGTATCGCTTTTCGATGCCGCAATCGCTGACCGGTGGCGCCGCGTTGCCACCGACTTTCCCGAAGGACAGCAAGCTGAACTTCGACGTCAGGGTCCGGCAGATCGCCCGCGGCGGCGCCGCGCTGTTGCGCCAGATGCAGATGCAGGCGCAGCAACAGCAGCAGCCGTCGGCGCCGCAGCCTTAACCGCTTCGGCGGAGACGAGCTCGGGCTCGTCGCCTTCCTTCACCGCTTGTTGCTTGCTGAGATCGACCAGCACGACCTTCATCGTCGCCAGGATGGGATCGGCGAACAACACGCCGAGGATCCCGAACAACGCGCCCATCAGCAGCTGCATCGCCAGCACCAGCGCGGGCGGGAGGTCGACCGTCTTCCGCGCGATATAGGGCAGGACGATGTAGCCATCGATGTTCTGCACCAGGAAGTAGACGAAGATCGCATACAGGCCCTGTTGCGAGCCCGCGCTGAAGCCGACCGCCACCATCAGCACGCCCGACGTGATAGCGCCGATGTTGGGAATGAAGGCGAGCACGCCGGTGACAAGGCCGAGCAGCGCCGCCATCGGCACACCGCCAAGGCTCAGCATCACCCAGGTGAACACGCCCTCGAAGATCATGCCAACGAGGCGGCCGAACAGCAGGCGGCGAAGCGTGAAGCCGACATGCTCGGCGATCCGGTAAAAGCCGGCGCGCGCGCGAAGCGGCAGCATCCAGGCGATGCCGCGGTCGTAGATGCGCGGCTCGGCGGCAAGGAAGATGCCGATTACCAGCATGGCGATGACGCTGGTCACCGCGCCGAGGACGCTGCCGACAGCACTGGTCAGGCGGCCGACCGAGCCGAGCAACTCGGCCCCCAGGTTCTGCGGTGGTCCCTTCGGCACCAGGCCGAGCGACGAGGCGAAGATCATCAGGCGGTTGAACTGTGCGGTGACGACCTGGCGCAGGTCCTC
>DATEOK010000242.1:0-12250 GCA_035274225.1 Dongiaceae bacterium | reverse complement strand
GACGAGGCAGCAGACCGCCAACCCCACGCGCGTGCGCAGATCCCAGCCGATGCGGGTCCACAGATGCGGCAGCAGCTCCCTGACCGCCTGCCATTGGCCGACACGCTCTTGCCCGCGCTCGGCTTTCGCCTCAATTGCCATAAAAGACCCTGACCAGCTCCGGCTCCCGCCACTCTATGTATGGCAGGCGGGGGAGGTTTGAAAGGGCAAGGGCTGCAACGGCCCCATGCGGTGGGGTCACACAGCGCGCGCGACCCACACCTGTTCCTTGCCGTAAGCCGGTGCGGCGCCGTGGAAATCGGACCATTGCTCCACTGGTTCAAAGCCGCAAAGCTCGAGGAGCCAGGCCATCTCCTGGCGCAGGGTCCAGCGCAGGGCCCAGGACGTCTCCTCGGTCGCGGCGACGGCCCCCTCGTCATCGAGCAATTCAAGTCTGAGGCGCTCGCTGACGAGCTGCCGGAGCGGATCGTTGTCGCGGGCGACGATGGTGCGGCGGATGCGCTGCCCGGTGGCCGGGTCCCGGACTTCGCGCGGCCCTTCCAAGGGCGGCGCCTCGGGCAGGCAGAACTCCAGCCGTGGGTCGAACAGGTCGATCACCAGATGCCCGCCCGGCGCGAGATGCCGACGCATGCAGTCGAGCGCGCGGCGTTGCGCATCCGGCTCCAGCAGATGCTGGAAAGCGCGGAACGGCACCAGGATCAGGGAAAAGGTACGGCCGAGATCGAACGCACTCATGTCGCCCTGCACGAACGCCAGGCGCTGCGCGATTGCGAGGCCAGCCACTTTCTGCCGCGCGAGATCCAGCATTGCCGGCGACAGATCAAGACCCGTGACCTTGTAGCCCGCTTCGGCCAATGCAATCGCCACCCGCGCGGTACCGACCCCCAGCTCCAGCACGTCACCGCCGAAGCGGCGCGCGCACTCGCAATAGAATTGGGTGTCGCCCGCGGTGGCTGCGGTGGTGACGAAGAGATCGTAGGTCCGAACGGCGATGCCGCCGCGGTAGAAGTCGTTGGGGTCGGTCATGGAGAGAAGCCCCATGGGTCCCGGGTCGCGCTGTGCGCGCCCGGGATGACATGATTTGCGATCAGTGCTCCGTCGCGCGGCCGAGGCTGCGTGACATCACCAGGTAGAGCTTGCCCACGTCGGCGGTGATGAAGGTGGCGCTCAGCACCGATTCCGGGTCGGCGGTCGCGGAGTGGCTCAAGAGGTTCTCGAACTTCGCCAGGTAGCGGTCGACCATGTCCTGGAACTTGTCGTCGCGCTGGTAGCGCTGCTCGATCGCCGGGATGATGTAGGCGTCCTTCGACTTGAACAGCCGGCGCGCGAACACCGAACGGTCGCCGTTGCGGTACTTCTTCCACACGTCGTCCGGCACTTCGGTGTCGAGCAGGTTGTGCATGTCGAGCGCGAGGCCGTTCAGCTCGTCGATCATCACCGCCGCGACCTTGAGGAATGCATCGCGGGTGGTGAGCGCGGTGTTCTGGCGCAGCTTGTCCAGGCGGTCCATCGCGGCCTGGGTCGACTTCGCGATCTCCTGGGTCTGCAGCTGGAAGCGCGCGCCGAGCTCGCTGGTGCGCTGGGTCGCGGCGTCGAGCGAGACGCGCAGGTTGTTGGTCTGCTTGTCGAAGCTCTGCGCCACCAGGGCTGCGCGCTGGATCGCCTGTTCGGCGACCCGCGTCATGTGCGACACGCGTTCCTCGAGCGTGACCGAGGCGGTCTTGAACTCCTGGTTCAGCTTCTGCGCGGCGTCGATCAGCACCAGCGAGTGCTTGCCCGACAGTTCGCTGGCGGCGCTGGCTTCAGCCTTGGCGGCTTCCGCGCTCGACTTCGCGGCCGCGGCCGCGGCGGCGAACTCTGAGGTTTGGCCCTGCAGCTGGCCGCGCACCGACTGGCCGAGAGTGACGACCTGCTGCGAGAGTTGCGACAGCTCCTGCAGCTGCACGTTGACCGAAGTCTTGAGATCGTCGAGCTGGCCGCCGGCACGCTTGGCGAGTTGGGTCAGCGCCTCGCCGCCGTCGCGGAAGCTCTGCACCACGTCGCGCGCCTGCCGGGCGCCTTCCAGGGTCGCGTCCTTCAGGGTCTGCGCCAAGCTGCCCACCTGTTCGTTCAAGGTCGTTAGCTGCGCCTCGCCCTCCTTGGCGGTCTGGCTTACCTGGCCCATGCGCTGCGTCAACGCCTCGTTCAGGTCCTGCTGGCGGAGCAGCGAGCGGTCGATGACGGCGGTCAGGCCCTCGGTCTGCTGCACCAGGCTCTGACCCACTTCTTCGAGACGGCGACGCGCCACGTCGGCGGCACCCGCCAGCTGCGCGGCCTGGCCGAGATGCAGTTGTGCCAGTTGATCGGACTGGCGCGCGCCTTCGGCGGCGGCCTGGCGCAGCACGTCGCACTGCGATTCCACTTCCTTGCGGATGACGGTGGTCTTGGCGGCGGCGGTCGCGGTCGCGGTGTCGAGGTCGTGGATCGACTTGCGCAGGGTCTGGTTCAGCGTGCCGGCGCCATCGGTGGCGCGCGCCGACGCCTCGATCAGCGTGGCGGCATCGTTGCGGAAGGACTGCGCGATGCCCTGCGCCTCGACTGCGACCCGTTCCGCGACCTTGCCGACGTCGTCGATCTGGGCCTTGAGGTTCTGGCGGATCTCGAGCGTCGCGGCATTGGTCTTCGCCAGGGCCGCCTGCAGTTCGTCGCTCTGCCGCTGCAAGGTCTGGCCGAGCTCGATCGCACGCTCGGCCGAGGCGGCGCCCGCCGTCTTCAAGCCGGCGGCGTGGCGGTTGATCAGGCCTTCGATGGTGCCGGCCAGGTCCTCGACCTGGCGCTGCAGGCCGCGGCTGGCCTCCGACGCGCGCTCGGTAAGCTGCAAGCCGGCGCGGCTCGCTTCATGCGCCTGCTTCGACAGCGCGTCGCGCATGGCGATGGCGACGTCGGCAGCCTGCGCCGCCGCCTTGCCCAAAGTGACCGCCTGCGAGTTGGCGGCATCAGACAACGCCCGGCCGCGATCGACCAGGTCCTGGAACAACGCGCGCACGCCTTCGCTTTCGGTACCGAGATTCTTGGTCGCCTCGTTGGCGGCCGCGCCAGCGACGTCCTTAAGATGCGCGGCCTGTCTTTGCGCCGCCTCCTCGAAGCTGGCGACGATGTCGGCGAGACCTTGCGCGGTCAGCTCCGCCTGCACCTTGGCGGAGGCGCTGAGGCCGTGGGTCTGCTGCACCAAGCCGGCGGCGGTGGCCGCGATCTCCTGCGCCTGCAGCTTGAGCGCGGATTCCAGGTACGCGCCGGCCTGCTTGGCGGCGGCGATCAGCTCGTCGCGTTGCGCGACAGTCGACGTTTGCAGCTCCTTGATGCGCGTGCCGATCTGCTCTGCGGCATTCAGGAACTCGTCCGACTGACCGCGCATCAGATTGTGCAGCGAACTCGCCGACTGCTGCGCCATGTCCTGCAAGCGGGAATTGGCGGCCTGCATCGATTGCTCGAGCGCGGTCGAGCGGCTCTCCAGCTCGCCCGCCGTCTCGCGCACCGCGACCAGGTGCTTGTCGAGCTGGTCCCTCAGCTTGGTCCCGACCTGGTCGGTCGCCTCGTTCAGCCGGTCGCCGTGCGCCAGCGCTTGGCTGGAGAGGTCGCCGGTGCGGCGGATCAAGCTGTCGACCACGGCGCTCAAGGCCTGCGAGTGGCCGTCGAGCTGGCCGCGCAGACTCTGCGCCGCGCGATCAGCGGCCTCTGAGAGCAGGCGGCTTTGCCCCGCCGCGGCATCCGCCAGCGCGGCGGCGCGTCGGTCGATCTCCTGCAAGGCGCCAGCGATCGAATCGCCGTAGCTGCTGATGGCCGAGCGCCAATGCTCGGCCGCCTGCTGCTCGAGCGCGCGCATGCGTTCGCTGTGCTCGGTAAGCCGCGCGCCGAAGTGGTCGGCGCCTTCGGCCGCCACCTGGTTGGCGCGCTTGGCGTGGCCTTCCAGCTCTTCGCCCAGATTGGTCGTGCGCTGCTCCAGCGCCTGCACCAACTCCGACAGCTTGCCGTGCTGCTCGCGCCAGTTCTCGCTCAGCGCCATGGTGTGCAGCGCCATGCGCTGGCGCAGTGCGTCGCCGGCCTGCTCGCCGGCGGAAACCAGGTGCTCGCGCTGCTGCACGATCTGCTCGCTGAGCTTGGCCAAGCGCTCGCTCGCCGCCTTGTCGAGATCGTCGAGCTTGGTTTCCTGCGCCGTCACGAAGCCGGTGATGCGCTCGCCGGCCTTGTCGATGAGACCACCGACCCGCTCAGCCTGCTTGTCGATGTCGGTACCGAGCTTGGTGTTGCGCTTCTCCACCTCGAACAGGTGCTCGTCGATCTTGGCCGCTTCCTTGCGCAGCAGGTCCGCGAACTTCTCGGAACCGCGGCCGGCGGCACTTTCCAGGATGCCGCCGTGGGCCTGGATCGCGGCGGCCAGTTCGTCGGCCTTCTTGGCCGCGGTCTGCGCCAACTCGTCCAGCTTTGCCTCGTGGCCTTCGATGTGGGTACGGAAACGCTGCGAGGCCTCGTCCGCAGCCAGGGTCATGCGGCCGCTCTGCTGATCGACCAGCTGCTGCAATTCGGTGGTCTGGCGGGTGGCGGCGTCGGTCGCGCCGGTGAGCGCGGTCTTGAACTCGCCCACCTTGTCGGCGAAGGCCTTGGCGGCCTCGACCGTCGCCTCGCTCAGCTTCCTGCCTTGCTCGTCGATCGCGCCGCTGATCGCCTGCTGGCGTTCGCCCAGCTTGTCGGTGGTGGACTGCACCAACGTGCCGACGTCGGTCGACAAACGATCGAAGGTCTGGCGCAGCTGCTCGCCGGCCTGACTCGACGCGGCACCCAGGCGTTCCACCTGGGCACGGCTGGTCTGCTCCAGCACCGCGCTGTCAGCGGCGGTCTTCTCCGCCGCGGCCGCCGCCTGGTCGGCGAGGCGCGTCAGCTGCTGGGTCATCTCGCGGGCGCTGCCGCGGATCTGCGCGGCCAAAGTCTCGGTGTGGGTGGCGAACTCGCGCTGCGAGGCCTCGGTCGCCTGGATCATGGTCTTGGTCTCGTGGCGCGAGGTCTCGGTCGCCTCGTCCATGCGTCCGGCGAGCGCGGTCATCTGTTCGCGGAAGCGGCCGATCGCCTGCTCGACCTGATCGCCCAGCCGGTCGGCCTGGGTCTCCACCGCGTCGCGCACGGTGGAGCCGTGGTCGAGAATGCGGTCGACCACCGCGGAGATCTCGCTGCGCTTGCTGTCCAGCACCTCGGTGAGGCGCCGCGCGGTCTCCTCGGCCGAGGCCTGCACCGCCGCCGCCTGGTCCTTGCCGGTCTGGCTGAGGCCTTCGCGCTGTTTCTCCACCATGCCCGTGATCTCGCCCAGGAGCCGGCGCTGCTCGGCGAGCGTGCTCTCGACCTCTTCGCCGCGGGCGCGGGCGGCCTTCGCCGCAGTGTCGATATCGCTGGCCTGGGAGCGGAACAAGGCACGCGTGCCATCGAGCGCGGCGGCCGCTTCCTCGGTCGCCAGGCGGAGGTCGGTGGCCTGGCGGCGCAGCGCCTCGGCGATGGAATTGATGCGATGCTCGGCCGATGCGTCGGGGAAGGTGAGCTCGGCAAGGCGGCTGGCCAGCAGGTCGGTATGCTCCTTCAACGCCTGGCCGCGCGCCATGAAGGCGACCAGCAGCCACAGCAGGATCAACGGCATGGTGATGCCGGCGACCACCAGCCCAAGCTCATGCGGCAGCATGCCGGCAAGCGCATCCGGTCCGATGAATTCGAAAATGTACCAGGCGACACCGATGAGCCACAGCAACGTGGCCGCGCCGGCGGCAAGACTCCAGATCCGCCGATCGCCGAGATTCCTCATGTATTCCTCCCTCATGACCCGCCCGCGAGGACTTCCCCCATCCCCGCCGGCCGGATCATCCAATCGATGCTAGGCGGCTTTTCGCTGGCGTCGGATCAAGCCAAGGATCTCCGCAGCCGCCTTTGGTATGTTTGTGCCGGGGCCGAAGATCGCCGCCACCCCGGCATTTTTCAAGAACTCGTAATCCTGCGCCGGGATGACCCCGCCGCACACCACGGCGATGTCCCCCGCGCCTTCCGCCTTCAGCGCCGCGATCAGCTGCGGCACCAGGGTCTTGTGCCCTGCCGCCTGGCTGGAGACGCCGACCGCATGCACGTCATTCTCGATCGCCTGGCGCGCCGCCTCGTCCGGCGTCTGGAACAAGGGCCCGATGTCGACGTCGAAGCCGATATCCGCGAACGCCGTCGCGATGATCTTGGCGCCGCGATCGTGACCGTCCTGTCCCAGCTTCACCACCAGCAGGCGCGGCCGCCGGCCCTCCGCCTTCAGGAAGGACTGCACGTCGGACTGGATGGTCTGGAACTCCGGATCGTTGCGATAGGCCGCGCCATAGACACCAGAGATCGAGCGCACCTCCGCCTTGTGGCGCGAATAGACCTTCTCCAGCGCGCTCGACACCTCGCCGACCGTGGCGCGCGCGCGCATGGCGGCGATGGCCAGCTCCAGCAGGTTGCCGGTGCCGGCGCGCGCCGCCTCGGTCAGCGCGTCGAGCGCGGCCGTCACCTTGGCGCCGTCGCGGCTGGCCTTGATCTTGTCGAGGCGCGCGATCTGCTGCTCGCGCACCTTGCTGTTGTCGATGTCGAGCACCTCGACCTCGGCCTTAAGGCCGGACTGGTATTTGTTGACCCCGACGATGACGTCCTCGCCACGGTCGATGCGGGCCTGGCGGCGCGCGGCGGCTTCCTCGATGCGTAGCTTGGGCATGCCGGATTCGACCGCCTTGGTCATGCCGCCCAGCGCCTCGACCTCTGCGATCAGCTTTTCGGCTTCGACCACCAGGGAATTGGTCAGGTGCTCGACATAGTAGCTGCCGCCCAAAGGATCGATCACCTGCGGCACGCCCGACTCTTCCTGGATGATGAGCTGGGTGTTGCGCGCGATCGCGGCGGAGAATGGGGTCGGCAGGGCGATGGCTTCATCCAGCGCGTTGGTGTGCAGCGACTGCGTGCCGCCGAGCACGGCGGCCAGCGCTTCGATGGTGGTGCGCACCACGTTGTTGTAGGGGTCCTGCTCGGTCAGCGAGACGCCGGAGGTCTGGCAATGGGTGCGCAGTGCCGAGCTGTTCGGATCCTTGGGACCGAACTGCCGCATCAGCTTGGCCCACAGGTAGCGGGCGGCGCGCAGCTTGGCGATCTCCATGAAGAAATTCATGCCGATGGCCCAGAAAAAGCTGAGCCGCGGCGCGAAATCGTCGACCTTCAGCCCTTTCGACAGCGCCGCGCGCACATACTCGAGGCCGTCGGCCAGCGTGAAGGCGAGCTCCTGCACCGCGGTCGCGCCGGCTTCCTGCATGTGATAGCCGGAGATCGAGATCGAGTTGAACTTCGGCATGCGCTGCGCCGTGTAGGCGATGATGTCGGCGACGATGCGCATCGAGGGCGTGGGCGGATAGATGTAGGTGTTCCGCACCATGAACTCTTTGAGGATGTCGTTCTGGATGGTGCCGGCGAGCAACTCCTGCTTCACGCCCTGCTCTTCGCCGGCGACGATGAAGCTCGCCAGCACGGGCAGCACGGCGCCGTTCATGGTCATCGACACGCTCATCTGGTCGAGCGGGATGCCGTCGAACAGGATCTTCATGTCCTCGACGGAATCGATCGCGACCCCGGCCTTGCCGACGTCGCCAACGACGCGCGGGTGATCGGAATCATAGCCGCGATGGGTGGCGAGGTCGAAAGCGACGGATAGCCCCATCTGACCGCGCCGCAAGTTATCGCGATAGAAGGCGTTGGAATCCTCGGCGGTGGAAAAGCCGGCATACTGCCGGATGGTCCAGGGCCGGTTGGCATACATGGTGGCGCGCGGGCCGCGGGTGAAAGGCGGCAGGCCGGGCAGGCCGCCGGTAACCTCCAGCCCTTCCAGGTCCTCGGCGGAATAGAGCGGTTTGACCGCGATGCCTTCCGGCGTCATCCAGGTCAGGGTCGCGGGATCGGCGCCTTTCAGCTCCTTGGCCGCCAGCTTTTCCCAGTCCTTCCGCTTATGGTCGGTGAAATCGGCCAATAGACGAGCCTTCCGCAGTGCAGCAACGGCCCGGCGACTATAACGGACGGTATTATTGGAAGTCTAGGAACGCCAAAGGCTTCGCTAGCGATCTACATCATGTCCATGAGGCCGTCGATGGCGGCCTGGTCCATGACCTGGGCATCGCCATGAATGGTCGAGCTGGCGTGGTCGACCATGGTCTTGAGAGCACCCACAGTCATTTCGATCACCCGGCGCGCGCGTTCCTCGTCACCCTGGGCCGTGGCAGCCTCCACTTTGGCCAGCGCGCCGGCGATCACCCGGTGCATTTCCGCGGTCAGCCGGTCGAAGTTGCCGCGGAACTCCGGCGGCGAGAATGCATAGGCCTCGATGGCGAGGTCGCGGTCGGCGATCGAAGAGGCCTCGAAATGCTCGGTGTAGCTCATCGGCTGCCAGGCCCGGCAATCCTCCAGGCACTCCGGCGCATCGGGCACCAGCTCCAGCAGCATGATGATTTCGTTGACGTGGTTCAGGTAGTCGGTCGCCAGCAGGGTGCGATCGTTGACGTTGGTTCCCTTGGCCCGAGCGCAGAACTCGGGATAGCGCGCCTGCCAATCCCGCCCCGCCGCCCCCTTGCCAATGTCGCGTGCGCCCAACCCGGTCTCTCCTGTTGCGCGAGGCGATGCTAGCCCATTCATCGCGTTAAGTCCGCAGCACGAACCATTCCGCCTTCGCAGCTTCGACCGCAAGGCGTTAACAATTTGTGTTCTGTACGAAGGGGTTAGGTCGAACGAGGTAGTTCAGGATTACGGCCTTAGCCGGATAAACCGGATCGGCTGGTCGAAGCCTTTCAGGCTGGCCTCGTCCCGCGCCACCGAGAGCCCGGCCAGGAGGGGGGCGACGGTGGCGTCCGCGGCAGTCTCGGGCGACAGCACGATGTCGCCGCCCTCGCTCTGGCCCTGGAGGCGGGCGGCCATGTTGACCGTGGAGCCGAAGTAATCCAGGCGGTCGTTCAAGGTGACGGCGATGGTGGGACCGCTGTGGACCCCGAGCTTGATGACGATCGGCGGGCTCGCGCCCTCCTCTACATGGCTTTCGCGGTTGAAGGCGGCGATCTGGCGCTGGATGTCGATGGCGGCGGCGACCGCCTGGCGCGGCGCGACGAACGCCGCCATGACCGCATCGCCGATGGTCTTTACGATGGCGCCCTCGTGCTCGCGGATCACCTTGGCCATGAACGCGAAGTGATCGCGCACCAGGTGATAGGCGCTGGCATCGCCGATCGACTGGTAGAGCGCGGTCGAGCCCTTGAGGTCGCTGAACAGCAGCGCGATGCGGCCGACCGCGACCTCGTCGCCCGGGCGCAGCACGTCGTCGGAGAACAGGTCGCGGAAGGTCTGCAGCGCCGTGACGCGGTCGGCGGTCAGCGCGTCGGCCACCCAGCTGCGATCCTCGACGATCGCGATCAGCGGACGCTGCGCGCGGTTGCTGATGCGCAGCATGCCGCCGGGCGCGGGCGTGCCGGCTGTCACCGTGCCCTCTTCCAGGATCAGCTCGGGCATGCCGCCGGATTGCCAGTCGACGTCGGCCTCGGGTCCCGGTTCCAGGGTGCGAAAGCGATAGGGGCCGAACGGCAAGGCGGCCTTGAGCGCGCGCGTCTCGCCTGGCTGCAGCAGGACCTGGGCCTTCACATGCGGCACCGACATCGGGCCCCACATGCAATATTCCCCGCTTTCCAGCGCGCGCACCGCCGGCGCCGGATGGAAGCTGGCCTCGACGTTGCGCGAGAAGTCGCGCTCGTAGTCGATGTTGCAGGAGGAGCAGTGCGCCCCCTGCGGCAAACGGTCGAGCCCGCCCGACCAGCCCTTCGCCACCCGGCAGCGCGGGCACAGGAGATCCCAGCGCAATTGCAGCAGGCCGGCGCGCACCGCTTGCAGACAGACCTCGATGGCGTGCCGCGGCGGACAGTTCCACGCTCGCGCCAGCGCAAGCGGTCGGACCCGCCAAAGATCCACCTCCTGCGCCGTCAAGATGTGATCGGCGAGCCTGCGCGCGAGGCCGTGGCCATTGGGTGAGGCATCGATCTCCGCCACCATGGTGTCGACGCGCCGGCGCACCTCGTCGCCGATGGCGGGCGCCGAAAACGGGAACGGCTCGCTGCGCTGGCCCGACACGAAAGACGCGGCTTCCGCCACCATCCTGCTGAAGGTCGCCTTGGTGCCGGAGAACATCCTGCCCAGCATCAGCTTGCCGAGGATGTTCGCCGGCTCGATCGACATCGAGTAGCGCGCGCGGCTGCCGCCCTTGTGCGGCTCGACCTCCAGCGCCGCACTCAGCACCTTGACCGGTCCGCTGGAGAAATAGCGGGTGTGCTCGAACCACTGCTGGCTCACCCAGTTGACCGGCTTCTCCTGCCACTTGATGTCGAATGGCCCCATCCGGGCAGCGCCGAAATAGTGCACCGAGCCGTCGGGCTGCGGAATCTCGGTGATCTGGTGCTTGGGCAGCTTGGCCGCTTCGTTGAAGCGCGCGGTGTCGGCCAGCAGCGGCCACATCGCCTCCGGCGGATGCTCGAACTCCCATTCCCAGGTCTGCGAAACGGTGGCCATGTCGCCCGCTACCAGCCGAGATGCGCGATCGCGAAGTCCGGTCGATGGCCCAGCCGGCGGCACAGGGCTTCGAGCCGGGCCGGATCCAACTGGTTGTCTACGAGCAGCTCCTGATGGTGGATGCCGCCCACGGTGAACAAAGTGGCGGCGCCGATCCCCTTGCCGCCGGCCACGTCGGTGCGCAGTGCGTCGCCGACGCACAGCAGCTGAGCAGGTTTCAGGTCGCACTCCGCCAGGATGCGCCGATAGACCGCGGGATAGGGCTTGCCGAACCAGACCACCGGTCCGCCCAGCATCTCGTAGCGTTGCGCGACCGAGCCGGCGCAGATCTCCTCGACACCGCCGCGATGCACCACCAAGTCGGGATTGGCGCAGATCAATGGCACCCCGCGCTTCGCCGCCGGCGACAACAGCGGATCGAACGAAGCCAAATCCTCCTTGCCGGTTTCCGTGCCGGTCACCAGCATGAAGTCCGCCCGTGCCGGATCGTCGACCAGCTCCACATCGATCCCATCCAGCATCGTCCGATCGCGCTCGGCCATGATCGGATAGAGCTTGTGCCCGCGCCGATGTAGCGCCGCGATCTCGCTGTTCGCCAGCTCGCGCCAGGTTTCCTCGCCTGAGGTGTGCAGGAACTCGTAGAGGTCGGGCGCGATGCCCATTTCCGCGATGCGCGCCGTCACCTCGCGCGCGCGGCGCGGCGCGTTGGAGAGGATGATGGCGCGCTTGCCGGCCGTCTTCAGGCGGCGCAAGGCCTCGAGCGCGGCCGGATAGACGACGATGCCGTCATGGAGGCAGCCCCAGAGATCGAGAATGAAGGCGTCATAGCGATCCGCGATTTCGCCGAGGCCGTGGATGTGGACGGTCATGGGTGACTGATTGAAGCCAATGATTCGGCACTAGAACTGAGAGTGGCGGATGCGGTCAACGGAAATGCATCCGTCGACGACCGAGCTCAGCTGAGCGTGCCCGAGGCGTCGCTCTTGGCAATGCGCGGTTCGCCGAACAGGAAGCCCTGGCCGAAGTCGACGTGCAGGTCGAGGACTTCGAGCAGCATCGGCTCGGTCTCGATGCGCTCGACGATAAGGTCGATGGCGTAGGAATCGAGCGTGCGCTTGAGCAGCTTGGGATCGTTGCCGAGCAGGCCGCTGCGCGCCGCTTGGGTCACGCGGGCCGCCTCCAGCTTCAGGAAGCGGAAATGCCGGCCCGACAAAGTGGCGGCGTCGAGATCGAGGTCGGTGACCTGGTCGATCGAGAAGCGGAAGCCCATCTGCGCCAGGCGGTCGAGGTCGCGCCACAACGAATCGTCGGCTTGCGCCAGAGCGCGCTGTGGAAATTCGAACACCAGTGCCGGCGCCAGCTCGATGTTCTGGCCCATCAGCTGGATGAAGTCGCGGAAGAAACCGCGGTCAGCCAGCGTGTGCGGCGAGATGTTGAGGAAGAAGCCGACGTTGGCGTTGCTCTT
This sequence comes from Dongiaceae bacterium, assembly GCA_035274225.1. Classification (GTDB taxonomy): domain Bacteria; phylum Pseudomonadota; class Alphaproteobacteria; order Dongiales; family Dongiaceae; genus Dongia_A. Next base: position 174 of record DATEOK010000242.1, on the reverse strand, counting down.
GCGGATGCGCCGCAGGGTCTGGATGCAGCGGAACAGCAGCAGGTTGTCGATCGCCGTCACCAGGCCGTGGCGCTCCGCCACCTCGAGATATTGCTCGGGCACGATCACCCCGCCGTCGTGCGTGCGCACGCGCGAGAAGCATTCGAAGAAGCGGCGCTTGCGTTGCGGCAGGCT
>DATEOK010000241.1:0-2738 GCA_035274225.1 Dongiaceae bacterium | reverse complement strand
CCATGCGCCTCGCCATCGCCTTCGGCCTCGCGCTGCTGCTGGCGCCGATTGCGCTCGGCGCGCTCGCCGACGAAGCCGGCCTCGGCCCCGCGCACCTCGCGTTGCCGGCGCTGATTGTAGTGGCGTATGCGTGCTTCTTTCTCGGTCAGGTCCTCCAGAAGCGCGCCGCACTCGCTGTAGCGGAATGATGCGACAGGGTCTCCACTCCATCGCCGCGATCCTGGTGGCGGCCGCGATCGCGACTGTACTGGCCCCACTGCTGTTCTATACCTGCACCATGCCGGTGTGGCCGGAGTCCCTCGCGGAGCTTTACAACACGCCGCTCGGGCCGCTCTACGCGGCGCTGGACGGGGTCCTGGCCGCGCCGCTGGTGTTCGCCGGGCTGTTCGCGGCGGCGGTGCTGCTCGGTGCGGCGTTCAGCCGGCTGCGCGTCGGGCATGGCGCGGTCTACCTGGCGGCGGGGGCAGCGGTCAGCCTCGTCGCCGCCTTCCTGGCGCCGCTGCTGCTCGGCGAGCTGGACGCGATGAGGCTGACTCCGGAGCTGGGCAGCGTGCACCGGCCCGCCGTGCTGGCCGCAACCGCCGTCGCCGGCCTCATCGACGGCGCGGTGTTCTGGCTGATCGTGCGGCATTTCGATAGTCGCGCGATACACCAAGATTCTCGCACCTAACCATCGATAAAATTCGCTTGTCGCTCCCAAGGGTGCTTGCGATGCTTCCGGTCCAGGCGCGATTGGACAATGAAAACAGCATGACAGCGGCAAACAGCATGCTTGGAGGGCGATCAGTCTGGAACGTTGGGGACACAGGCGTCGGGTGACGCACAGGATGGGCCGGAACCGGAAATAAAGAAGCGGCGCGCTCGCCATCGGCGGCGTGCGGCCCATCTTTCCCCAGCGATCGCTCTGTATCGATGCGGAACGCGGCCCGGCGTCCGCCGGCCACCGGCGTTGCTGCCGGTCCCGCGTCGGTGTTCCGGATCACTCGGAAGGAGGGAAGCATGGCGGAAAAATCACTGTTGCTGCGCTGGGAGGACTGGCGGCCGCCCAAATGGGGGCTGTTCTGGTCCTGCGTGTCGGTCTCGATCCTCACCATGGTGGTCGGCTTCACCTGGGGCGGCTGGGTCACCGGCGGCACGGCGAAGGAGATGACGCAAGAGGCGCGCCGCAATCTCGCGGCGACCTTCTGCGTCAACCGGTTCGTGACGGATGCGGACGCCGCCGCGCAGTACGCCAAATTCATGCAAATCAGCGACTGGCAGCGCGACGAGTTCATCCACGAGGGCGGCTGGGCCAAGATGCCGCCGCTCGACCGGCCGCTCGCGGGCATCGCCGACCTGTGCGCGGACAAGCTGGCGACGATCCAGATGCCAGTGGCCAAATCCACGACCGGCGCGTCGACGACGGACGGTGCGGCCACCACCACCGTCGTGCAATAGCGACTCGCCGGCGCCCCGGGGGCGCGGCCGCCCTTGGACATGGGGCGGTCGCGTCTCGGATCCGGCCGCGACAGAAGCAGGTCGCAGATCGCGACCGGCTGGAGTTGATGCTGGCGGCGGAGAGGCAGCGTCTTCAGGCCGGCCAGGCGCGACCGCCCGCGCGTGCATCCTGTGATGGGGGCGGGAGCACGATGCCGATCCGCGCCTCGAGATCCGCCTGCTTGTCGGCGGCGAGTTCGGCAAAGGAGTGCGCCAGCTTGTAAAGATACTCCAGCAGCTCGAGATTTTGGCGCGAGGTGGCGAGGACCTCACGCAAGGTCCAGGTGTCCGCGCCGATGCCGTCCAGGTGCGCGATCCTCAGCTCCCGCTCGGCAATGCGCTGCCGCGCGCGCTCGATCGTCGCCGCCAGTTTCGCCGCATTGTCTTCGAATGCCATGGTCTGCCAGCGGATAAGCCTCGCCGCAGCAATCTTAAGACCCGCCCCGGCGGTTGGTAAAGATGGCACGATCGCCGACCCAAGGCCGGCCATCGCGAGAATCGTTTCCTGAGAGGCTGCCTTTCATCGGCGGATGATGACAAAACGCGCCACTCTTGCGAGTGTGCCGCCACGGGCTGGACGTCGCGCAAACGGCAATATCGGGAGGCACCATGACTGCGACCCCCACATCCCGCCACGATTCCTGGTCCGCCGGCGAGCATTACGAGCGCTACATGGGGCGCTGGAGCCGGCAGATCGCCGCGCGCTATCTCGACTGGCTCGGTGCACCGGAGGAAGCGGCGTGGCTGGACCTCGGCTGCGGCACCGGTGCGCTGACCCAGACCATCCTCGCGAGGGCCGCGCCGCGCTCCATCACCGCGGTCGACCAGTCGGCGGGCTTCGTCGCCCATGCGCGCGCCGCCACCTCCGATGCGCACGTGCGCATGCGCTTCGAGATCGGCGATGCGCAGAAGATCCCGCTGGACGATGCGTCGGTCGATGTCGCGGCCTCGGCGCTGGTGATCAACTTCGTGCCGGACCGCGTGCAGGCGCTGCGCGAGATGAAGCGCGTGACCAAGCCGGGCGGGCTTGTTTCCTTCTACGTCTGGGACTATCCGGGCGGCGGCATGGGCTTCATGCGCGCGTTCTGGGATGCGGCGATCGCGCTCGATCCCAAGGCGGAGGAGCTGGGCGAGGGGCGCCGCTTCCCGTTCTGCACGCCGCAAGGGCTGACCGCGCTCTGCGCAGAGGCCGGGTGGCCCTCGGCCGCGGTAGCGCCGATCGAGATCGAAGCGCGCTTCGGCTCGTTCGAGGACCTGTGGCA
>DATEOK010000240.1:0-15659 GCA_035274225.1 Dongiaceae bacterium | reverse complement strand
GCGGCGAGCAATATTGCGTGCTGGCCGATTTCCGCTCCTACCTCGATGTGCAGAGCGACGTCGACGCGCTCTATCCCGACGGCGAGGAATGGACGCGCCGGGCGATCCTCAACGTCGCGCGCATGGGTGGCTTTTCCAGCGACCGGGCGGTGCTTGACTACGCGCGCGAGATCTGGGGGACCAGGTCCGTCCGGTCAGGCCAGCAGGACGACGACCGGCAGATCGGCCAGGATTTCGCTCAGCTGTAGCGCAGAGCCGGAGACCGTCGCTCCCGTCAGGACGTTCGTCAGACCCTCAGGACCATCAGGCAGTGCGATGCGCGCATCCTGCCAGATGGCGGCGCCGTCGTAGATTCCCTGATCTCCCGTCATTCGCGCGAACAGGCGCCCTGCGATCGTGATGCTGCTGCTGGCTCCATCACGCCGCCGGAAGGCAATGACGTGGTGCGACAGCGGACCTTCGATCGTGATGGGTTCGTAGCTCCCTTGCCTAAACAACCCGGCGTGCTCTCTCCGAAACCGCAGCAGGGCCACGGCAACGGCAACCTTGATCTTGCCGTCCTGCCAGTTGGCAAGGCTATCCCGCAACGGCGCGCTGCGGTCGCCCTCCGCGATCTCCGCCAGCAGGCGCCGGCGCAGTTCGAAATCGACGGGCCGGCGGTTATCCGGATCCACCATGTTGAGATCCCAAAGCTCGCAGCCCTGGTAGGTGTCGGGCACGCCGGGGGCCGTGAGGGTCACCACCAGCTGACTGAGGCTGTTGAGCACGCCGATCCGTGCGATACGGTGTTGGAAGGCAAGGAAGTCATCGAGGAACGGATTCGGACGATCGGTATCCAGCAGCCGGTCCACGAACCGCAAGGCGGCTGATTCGTAGGCCTCGCTCGGATTGATCCAGCTGGTGCGGCGCTTCGCCTCGCGCATGGACTTGAGGACTGTACCTTTCAAGTGCTCGCGGAACGGATCGACCGCGCCGTCGGCCGGCCACGCGCCGAGCAAGGTCTGGTAGATTGCATACTCATCGTTGGGCGATGGGGCGGGATCGCCGTTCACCTTGCTGCGCTTGAACCGGTTGAGGCTGGCCCAGCGCCGCACCCGCTGGTTCCATTCCGGCGCCAGCTCCGACAGGACGTTGAGCCGCGCGCGCAGATCCGCGCCGCGCTTGGTGTCGTGACTCGACAAGGCCGACATGGCGTTCGGCCAGCTCTTCGCGCGCTCCTGCATCAGGTGGTGGAAAGCGGAGACCGTCACCCCGAACTGGCGCGGATCGCCGCCGACCTCGTTCAGGGACAGCAAGCGATTGTAGCGATAGAAGCTGGTGTCCTCCATCGCCTTGGCCATGACTGGGCCGGTGTATTGCTGAAAGCGCAAGGCGAACCGCAGGATCTCGGCGCGGTCGAACACCGGGCTCCAGTCAGTCAGGTCGAGGGTGAGGGCGGCGCGGACGAAGTCCAGGATTTCCGGATCGGGCCCCACATAGCTCTTCTGCGCCTGTTTGATGGCCCAGTCGATATCGCGGCGGTCGTCGGGCGAAACGCCACGGTCGGTCACGTAGGTGCGATAGACGGGGAAACACGCCACTACCTCGCGCAGCGCGGCACGCAGGCGTTCCTCGGTATAATCGCGGGTGCTCCAGTGCCGCTCCGAGATCGCGTCGAGGCCGGCGGCGAGGCGGTTGAGCTCGCTCGCCAGCATCGTATCCATGACCAGCAGCTTGCAGGTATAGAGGATCTCGTCGAAGTCAGCCGATCGGTCGAGGAAGCGGCGGTAAGTGCGGTCCATCGCCTGCTTGCCGTCGGTGTCGACATAGAGGCCGTTGACCAGGTTGATGAAGTCGTAGCCAGTCGTGCCATCCACGAGCCAGTCCGAGCGCAATCGTTCGTGGCGCGCGAGTATCTTTTCGACCGTGATGTAGAAGGAAGCGCGCCGGGCCGCGACGAATTCGCGCAGCCGGGTGAAATACCCGCCAGGGTCGAGCAGTCCATCGATGTGATCGAGCCGCAGGCCGTGCAGCTTCCCGTCGATGACAAGCTGACCGATCAGCTGATGCGTATGGGCGAACACCCCTGGATTTTCCATCCGGATCCCCGCCAGCTCGTTGATGTCGAAGAATCGGCGATAGTTGATCTCATCCGCCGCCACGCGCCAGTAAGCGAGGCGATAGGCCTGCTGTTCCAGCAAGTCATGGAGCGCCTTGAAGTCCTCGCCGTTAAAGGGCCGGGTGGAGTCTTCGATCTGGCGCAGGTGCTTTGGATCGGACTGGGCGAAACCGGCGATATCGTGCTTCAGCTTGTCGCCGACGCTGCGCATCGCGGCTTCGTTGACCTCCGCCACGGTCACGGCAAGCCGCTTCAGATCGGCATCGATGTCTCCCAGGATGACGTGATAACAGCGCGGATGAATGGGAAAGCGGTGCTGGAAATACCAGACGCTGAAACTGCCGCTCTCGGCATCGAACTTCAGTTTCAGCTCGCCGCGCTCCAGCACGTGTCCATAGTGGTCGCCCAGCATGGGCACCAGGACCTTGCCTTTGAGATTGGGCTGGCGCGGGTTCCAGTTGATGTCGAAGAAGGCCGCAAATGGCGAGGCGGCGCCCCATTCCAGCACGTCGAGCCAGAGCCGGTTGTCGGCATAGCCGATGCCCATGTGATTTGGGATGAAGTCGAGAATCTGCCCCATGCCGGCGTCGCGCAACGCATCGCAATAGCACTCGAAGTCGGCCCAGCTCCCAATCTCGGGATTGAGCGCGTTGTGGTCGATGATGTCGTAGCCATGCGCGCTGCCCGGCCGCGCCCGGAGATAGGACGAGGCATACACATGGCTGATGCCCAGGTCCTTGAGATATGGAATGAGCCGGGCAGCATCGGCAAAGGTGAAGTGCCGGTTGAACTGCAGCCGGTAGGTTGCCGTCGGAATGGCATCGACAGCTGATATCTTCCGAGGTGCGGCCCGGCCTTCCGCATTGACCGCCTCCACCACGCGTGCAATCGAGGCATCGGCGAAGAATGCGTCTGCACCGACCGGCAGTTTGCGGCGCCAGTTCGGATGCTCGCTGGTCGTGCCGGGAACGTTCTGCGGCTCAATGATACCAAGCAAGTCCTCGGGCTGCACCATCAGCAAGCAGGACGACGTGCGGGCGAGAAAACGATAGATCGCTTCGATCGGCGCATCGCCCTCGACCGAGGCGGGCAAGCCCTCGGCCGTCAAGGCGGCGACGAGTTGCCGTTTGTCCACGACGCGCCGCTGCCGTTCGGCGTCCGCCACATCCGGCGACGGATAGAGGTCGAGCCTGGACCGCAGCTCCAGGTCCGCATCGCGCCAATAGGCGGGCAGCGTCGACAGATCGTGCGTCGACGGCGCGACCAGCGCCTGTGCGGGCCAGCTCGCCGGCCTGCGGAAGCTGCCGTCCGCTTCGTGCTCGAAATAGAGCAGGCGATAGGAGAGGATGGCGGCAGCCTGCATGGCTTCGTGCAGGCCATCGGGAACCGTGCCGAGATCCTCGCCGATGACCAGGCAACGATGCCGCTGGCTTTCCAGCGCCAGGATCGACAGCAATTCGCGCAGCGGATAGCGGATATAGGCGCCATCGGCTGCATTGGCCGCTTCGGGCACCCAGAACATGCGCATGAAGCCAAGGATGTGGTCGATCCGGATCGCACCGGCGTAGCGCATGTTGGCATTGAGGCATTCGCGGATCGCGGCGTAAGCGGTCTCGCGCATGCGTGTCGCGTTGGGCGGCGGCGCGCCCCAGCTTTGGCCCTTGAGGTTCCAGTTGTCGGGCGGCGCGCCGATGCTCCAACCGCCCACCAGGTAGTCCTGCGACCACCATGCCTCGGCGGAATCGCGGTCAACCCCGACCGCGATATCCAGATAGACGCCGACCGGCATGCCGACGGACTGCGCCGTCCTCTGGCACTGCAGGAGCTGGCGATGGGCGTGCCATTGCAGATATTCGAAGAAGCCGACCCGGTCTTCATGGCGCGCCACGAAGTCGGCGACCGCGGGGCTGCCCGGATCGCGGAACGGCTCAGGCCAGCTAGGCCATGACAGGTTGCCGCCGATTGCCGCGAAGTGCTCCCGCAGCGCTTCGAAGGTTGCGAACTGGAGCAGGCGCTTGCCGCGCTCCCGCCGGAAGCGGTCGAACTCCGCGGCGAGCTGGTCGCCGCGATGATGCTCTTGGAAATGCCGGTAGAGCAGGTTGAACATCGGCCGCTTGCAAGCGGCGACGCCGGCGTAGTCCACACCGGAGCTCGATCGCAAGCGTTCCAGGTCGCGTTCGAGGTCGGCGCGCAAGGCCCGCGCTTCCGTGCAGCCGGCGAACTCCGGCATCGCCTCGGGGTCGATGTAGAGGACGTTGAGGAAGGAACGGCTGCTCGGTGAATAGGGACTGCAGCGGTCCGGCTCATCGAAGAACAGGGCATGCAGCGGCGTCAGCCCGATGGCGGCGATGCCATGCGCGGAGGCGTGCCGGATGAGATCGGTGAGATCCGTGAAGTCCCCGATGCCCCAGTTGCGCGCAGACCGCAGCGCAAACAGCTGGGTTGCCAGCCCCCACAACCGTCCGCCGCTTTTCAGCAACGGCGGCAGATAGGCCTGCGCCGGCGCCGCGATCAGCGTGCAGCTGTCAACCGGCGCGTCACCGGAGTAGAGGTTCAGCTGGTAGTAGCCGAAGGGCAGGCGGTCACCGACGGTGAGATGTTCGGTGTCGCGATCGACCTCGCCGGCGAGGGACTGCGCCTCGCTCTCCACTACCCAGCGCAACGCCGCGCCGCTCCGGTTGAGCGGAACCGCCACCGGGCCGTCGCCCTCGCGCCAGACGACGACCGGGGGCAGGATGCGATCGGCCGTGGTGACGTCCAGGCATTGCACCAGCGACCGCAGGGTCGCCTCCGGCACTTCCCGGACCGCACCGGCATGATCTCGGTAGCGTGGCAGGATACCGAGTTGCTCGCAGATCCGGTCGAGCGAGCCAGACTCGTTCACGTCATGCCCCTCCATCCGCCAAGTACCACGCCACGAACCAGCCCGGCCTGGAGGCGTCGTCGGCGGCATGCGGATGGGTGCTGTGCAGCATCCTGCCGCGTGGCGCGACGACCGGCGCCGAAGAGTCGGCCCGCAGGTTGGCCAGCAGCATCAGCGCGGCATTGTCAGTCATTTGCCAGGTAACACGCAACAGCCCCTCAGTCGTGTCGTAGTGCGCGGTCTTCACCTGGGCTCCCTCCAGCAGCGGCACCATGGCTTCGCGGCGCACGGCCAGCAACTCGCGGCAATAGTGCAAGTGATCGCTGTGGCCGTCGCGGTCCGCCTCGGACCAGTCCAATTTTGACCGGTCGAAGGTCGTGGGGTCGTTCGGATCTGGGATGCGCTCGCGGACGGTTGGATCGGTGAAGGCGGGGAATTTCGCGAACTCACGTCTTCGGCCGTCGCGCACCGCTTGCGCCAGCTCGCCCTGGAAATCGCAGAAATACAGGAACGGCCGATCGGACGCCCATTCCTCGCCCATGAAAAGCATCGGGATCTGCGGCGACAGGATGAGGATGGAGGCCGCGGCCTTCAGCAATTCCGGCCGGACCAGCTGGGGCAGCCGCTCACCAAAGGCGCGGTTGCCGACTTGGTCGTGATTCTGAAGGAACGCGACGAATGCCGACAGCGGCAGATCGTGCGTCGACTCACCACGTGGCTCGTTGTCGCGATGAACGGAGGCCTCCCCCTGGTAGACGAAGCCCTGCGCCAGGGCGCGGCCGAGGGCTGCCATCGGATCGCGCTGATAGTCGATGTAGTAGCCTTCGGACTCGCGGGTCAGCACGACATGCGCGGCGTGGTGAAAGTCGTCGTTCCACTGCGCGTCGTAGCGCCGCGAGCCAAGGACATTCGCCTGGTTGGCGTCATTCTCCAGGACCAGATGGACGTGGCGATCCGGCCCGCACGTCTCGCGCACGCGGCTTGCCAGCTCGCTCAGGATGTGCGTCGGGCTATCGTCGAGGATGGCATGGACGGCATCCAGCCGCAGGCCATCGAAGCGGAACTCGTTCAGCCAGTAGAGCGCGTTGTGGATGAAGAACTCGCGCACGACCGGCTGGGCGAAATCGATCGCCGCGCCCCACGGCGTATGGTGCCGGTCGGTGAAGAATTGCGGCGCATACTGCCCGAGATAATTCCCGTCCGGCCCAAAGTGATTGTAGACGACATCGAGGAACATCATCAGGCCGCGCTCGTGCGCAGCGTCGATCAAGGCTTTCAGCTGATCCGGCGTACCGTACGGGGGCGCCGGTGCGAACGGCAGGACGCCGTCATAGCCCCAATTCCGCGCGCCTGAGAAATCCGCCACCGGCATCAGCTCGACGGCCGTAATGCCGAGCTGCGCCAACCGATCCAGTTTTCGTTGCACGCCGGCGAAATCCCCACTGTCGCTGAAAGCGCCGGCGTGCAGCTCGTAGAGCACGGCCTCCGTCCATGGCCGCCCGCGCCAGCCGGCATGGCGCCACGCGTAGCTCAGCGGATCGACCACCAGGCTGGGGCCATGCACGGTCTCGGCCTGCCGGCGAGAGGCCGGATCTGGGACGTGTGTGCCGTTGGGCAACCGATAAGCATAGCGGCTGCCGGCCAGCGCCAGCTGGGTCGTCAGCTCGAACCATCCGCCGTCGCCGCGCTCCATCGGCACGGGCTGCTGCTGGTCGATCGCCAGCGACACGCGTTCCTGACCGGGAGCCCACAGCCGGAACCGCACCCGTCCCTCCGGCTGCACCTGCGCGCCGAAGGGCAAGTCGTGAACAAAGCCCGTCATACCTGCTCCAAGGCGGGCAGCGACAGCACGGCGATCGACCGGCCGGTGACCGGCAACACAGTTCCCATGGCGAGCGGTATGAGCTCGGCATTCGGGTCCGCCGTGTCGAGGAGGCGCGTCCATTCTCCCTCGAGGGGGATCTGCGGCAACGTGAACTCGACCACCTCGTGATGGGAGTTGAGAATGATCAGGAGCAGGTCATCCTCGATCGGCGTGCCGTGCGAGCCGATGGTCGAGCCGGCCTGCCCATTCAGCAGGACGCCGATGCAGCGCGCCACCGGGTCCTCCCATTGCTCCGGGGTCTTTTCCGTGCCCTGCGGCGCGAACCAAGTGATATCCTTGATACCGCGCTTGCAGCTGGAGTTGCCGTGCAGGAATCGCGTGCGCCGCAGCACCGGATGAGCGCGGCGCAGCGCGATCAGCTTGCGGGCGAAATCGAACTGGGAGGCGTGCGTGTCGAGCCGGCTCCAATCGATCCAAGTCGTCTCGTTGTCCTGGCAATAGGCATTGTTGTTGCCGCCTTGGCTATGCGCGATCTCGTCGCCGGCCAGCACCATGGGCGTACCCTGCGACAGCAGAAGCGTCGAGAGGAAGTTGCGCATCTGCCGGTCGCGCTGGGCCGCGACCTCCGGATCGTCGGTCGGACCCTCGACGCCGAAATTGAAGCTCAGATTCTCCGGGTGGCCGTCGTGGTTGCTCTCCTGGTTGGCCTCGTTGTGCTTCTCGTTGTAGGAGACGAGATCGTTCAGCGTGAATCCGTCATGGGCGGTCACGAAATTGACGCTGGCCCACGGCCGCCGGCCACGATGATCGAACAGGTCGGCAGAGGCGCTGAGGCGCGCCGCCAGGTCCGGTAGCATGCGTTCGTCGCCGCGCCAATAGCGCCGCACCGCGTCGCGGTAGCGATCGTTCCATTCCGCCCAGCCCGGCGGGAAGTGTCCGACCTGATAGCCACCCGGGCCGATGTCCCACGGCTCGGCAATCAGCTTGACGTGCTGCAGGGCCGGCGCCTGCCGGATCATGTCGAAGAATCCGCTGCTAGGGTCGAAGCCATGGTCTTCGCGCCCGAGCGTCGCCGCGAGGTCGAAGCGAAAGCCATCGACATGCATCTGCTCGACCCAATAGGTGAGGGAATCGAGCACCATCTGCAGGACGCGCGGATGCGACAGGTTGAGGGTGTTGCCGGTGCCGGTATCGTTGACATAGTGCCGCCGATCATCCTGCGAAAGGCGGTAGTAGGAGGCATTGTCGACACCGCGGAAGCACAAGGTAGGGCCGAGTTGATTGCCTTCCGCCGTATGGTTGTAGACGACATCGAGGATCACCTCGATGCCCGCGTCGTGCAGCTGCCGGACCATGGTCTTGAACTCGGCGGACAGGCCAGTTGACAGCAACTGCGGGTCGGGCGCGAAGAACCCGACGGTGTTGTAGCCCCAATAGTTCTTGAGATGATGTCGCAGCAGGTGGGGCTCGTCGAACCGGGCCTGGACCGGCAAGAGCTCGATGGCGGTGATGCCGAGCGAGCGCAGGTAGTCGACCACCGGCTCGCTGCCGAGGCCGGCGCAAGTGCCGCGCAGCGGCTGCGGCAGGGCGGGATGCCGCATGGTGAAGCCGCGCACGTGCGCTTCGTATATGACGCTGTCGGACCACGGTGTGCCGGGCGGCCGGTCGTTGCCCCATTGGAAGCTGCCGTCGACCACGCGGCATTTCGGCATCGCCCGCGCGCTGTCGCGCCGGTCGAAGGACAGATCCTCGCGCGCCGACCCGATGCGATACCCGAAGATCGCATCGGACTGCAGGAACCGACCGTAGAACGCACGGGCATAAGGGTCGAGCAGCAGCTTGTTGGGATTGAACCGGTGACCGGCGCGCGGGTCGTACGGCCCGTAGACCCGATAGCCGTAGAGCGTGCCCGGCCGTGCGTCCGGCAGATAACCGTGCCACACCTCGTCGGTATACTCGGGCAACTGCACGCGGTCGATCTCGCGCACGCCCGCCGCGTCGAACAGGCAAAGCTCGACCTTCTCGGCATGGGCGGAAAACAGCGCGAAATTGACGCCCTTGCCGTCCCAGGTGGCGCCGAGCGGCCAGGGCTGTCCCGGCCATACCCGCGAGCGGGCCGCCGACGGCTGCAGCGCGCGCGGGACCGCATGCCGCGCGGCGATGCCGGTGGACAAACGCGCCTTCGGTGCCAACTCCCCAAGATCGGATCGGCGCATCAGCCGCCTTTCCGTTCAAGGATCAGGGTGCCGAGCGGCGGCAGTGTCAGCTCAATGGAGTGGGGCCGGCCATGCCAGCCGTGCGGCTCCGCCATCACGCCGCCGCCGTTGCCGACGTTGCTGCCGCCATAGAACGCGGAATCGGTGTTGAGGCGCTCCGCGTAGAAGCCCGGCATCGGCACGCCGATCCGATAGTTGGGGCGCGGCTCGGGTGTGAAGTTGCAAACCACCACCGCGATCGAGTCCGGGTCGCGGCCACGGCGCAGGTAGGCGATCACGCTGCGTTCGTGGTCCGAGGCATCGATCCATTCGAACCCCTGCGGCTCGCAATCGTGCTCATGCAGGGCGGGCAGAGCGCGATAGACCGCGTTGAGATCGCGGACCAGCGCCTGGGCGCCGCTATGGTCCCGATCGGACAGCAGGTGCCAGTCCAGTCCCGCATCGTGGTTCCACTCGCGCTCCTGCCCGAACTCGCAGCCCATGAACAGCAGCTTCTTGCCGGGGTGGGTGAACATGAAGCCGAGATAGGCGCGCAGGTTGGCGAAGCGCTGCCAGCGGTCGCCCGGCATGCGGCCGATCAGCGAGCCTTTGCCGTGCACCACCTCGTCATGGCTGATCGGCAGGACGAAGTTCTCGCTGAAGGCATAGAGGAGGCCGAAGCTGAGGTCGTTATGATGCCAGCGGCGATGGACCGGCTCCTTGCCGATATAGCGCAAGGTGTCGTGCATCCAGCCCATGTTCCACTTGTAGCCGAAGCCCAGGCCGCCGACATAGGTCGGCCGTGACACTGCCGGCCAGGCGGTCGATTCCTCCGCCACCGTCATGGCGCCGGCATGCTGCCCGTAGGTCAGCTCGTTGAGGCGCCGCAGGAAGGCCGTCGCCTCGAGGTTCTCGTTGCCGCCGAAGCGGTTCGGAATCCATTCGCCGGCCTTGCGGCTGTAGTCGAGATAGAGCATGGAGGCGACGGCGTCCACGCGCAGCCCGTCGATGTGATAGCGGTCCAGCCAGAACATGGCGTTGGCAAGCAGATAGTTCGCCACCTCGTGCCGGCCGTAATTGTAGATCAGCGTATTCCAATCCTGGTGCATGCCGAGCCTGGGATCGGAATGCTCATAGAGGTGCGTACCGTCGAAATAGATCAGGCCGTGCGCGTCGGTCGGAAAATGCCCCGGCACCCAGTCGAGCAGAATGCCGATTCCCTCGTTGTGGCAGCGGTCGACGAAGCGGGCGAACTCCGCAGGCGTGCCGTGGCGGCTGGTCGGCGCGTAGAGCGCGATCGGCTGGTAGCCCCACGAGCCGTCGAACGGATACTCGCTGATCGGCAGCAGCTCCAGATGGGTGAAGCCCATGTTCTTCACGTAGGGGATCAGGCGGTCGCCAAGCTCCTGGTATGTGAGGTAGCGGTTGTTCTCCTCCACCACGCGCGCCCAGGAACCCAAGTGACATTCGTAGATCGAGATCGGGGCCGAGCGGCTGCTGGCAGACTCTCGCGCCGCCATCCACGGCTCATCGGCCCAGTCGAACTTCCGCGCACCATGGACGATCGAGGCGGTATGCGGCGGCCGCTCGGAGCGGAACGACAGCGGATCCGCCTTCAGCGGCAGCAACCGCCCCTCCGCGCTCTTGATCTCGTATTTGTAGAGTTCTCCACCCTGCAGGCCGGGCAGGAACAGCTCCCACACGCCGGCCTCGACGCGCTTGCGCATCGGGTGGCGGCGACCGTCCCAGTCGTTGAACTCGCCGACGACGCTGACCCGCCGGGCATTCGGCGCCCAGACCGCGAAGCTGACACCCTTGACTCCATCCAACTCGGTCAGCTGCGCGCCCAGCCGCTCGTAGATCCGGAGGTGCGTGCCCTCCGCCAGCAGATGCATGTCGACGTCGCCAAGCACCGGCGGGAAGCGATACGGGTCTTCCAGGTCGATGGTCTTCGCGGGAAGCGCGAAACGCAGCCGATAGTCGATTCTTTCCGGAACGGAACCGGCAAAGAAACCGGATTCGAACTGCTGCTCCAGCTCGGCGATGACGTTGCCGGACTGGTCCAGCGCCCAGGCCTGGCTGGCAGCGGGGTGGTAGCACCGCACCACGAACTGCTCGGCCTTCTCCGCGTGCAGGCCGAGCAGCGAGAACGGGTCGCCATGATCGCCATGCGCCAGGGCGGTGACCTGGTCGTGCAGGTCGCGGGTGGAGCGCCGTGCGTGCGCTTGCGCGCTTTTGCTACGCTGCGGCATGACTGTCCCCTTTGGCTGGCTTCAGGCTGTCCAGCGCGGTCTGCAGCCCGGTGATCGGAATGCGCAGCCAAGTCGGGCGGTTGGTCGCCTCGTAGCAGACCTCATAGAGCGCCTTCTCGAGGGTGAATAGATTGAGCAGGCGGTCCGCCTCGGCACGATTCTTGGGACAGCTCGGGCAGTCGCCGATGGTATCGAAGTAGCTCTTCAGGAACGTCTCTTGCGTGCTCTTGCGCCAGGCCGAGGCGAACGGCAGCAGCTTGCCGACCGAATCCGCCTCGTGCTCGGCGATCGCGAACAAGGCCGCCCATTCGGCATATTCGAAGGAGCGCAGCATGCCGGCGATGTCCTTGAAGGGCGAGGATTTGGCCCGCCGCTCTTCCATTGTGCGGGTTGGCTCGCCCTCGAAATCGATAATGTAGAAGTCATTCTTGGCGACCAGCACCTGGCCGAGATGGTAGTCGCCGTGGATCCGTGTCTTGCTGGCGCTGATCGTGCCCTTGCCGAGCGCGTCGATGGCAGACAGGCACTCATCCTTGCGCTTGATCAGGCTCTCGATCGCGCCGCGCACGGCATCCGGCGCGGACGGCAGAGCCTTGTTGAGCTGGGCATAGGCGGCATTCGCCAATTTCTTGGCGCCGCTCACCCAGCCGGCGATGTCGGCCGTCTTGATCGGTTCCGGCTTGAAATGAGGGTCGCGATCGTCGCTAGCGAAAGCGCGGTGGAGCTCGGCGGTGCGCTGCCCCAGCATCGCGATCAGACCCAGATAGATGGCATGCCGCTCCTCAGGCGACGAACTTTCCGCCGTCTCCACCAAACGGAACTCGTCGAACTGCCGATCCAGATACTCGGTGGTGTAGACCCAGCCGTCGCCCTGATTGCGCACGAAACCGTTCATGATGGCGAGCGCGTGCCGCGTGCCATCCTTGGCAATTTGCTCGGCGGTGCCGAGCAGGGGCGGGGTATTCTGGAAGTGCGCCACCTCGGTCAGGAAGCGGGCGATCTCCAGCTCCGGATGCTCACCCGGCGAGAGCCGCCGGAAGATCTTCAGCACCGCCTGGTCACCGATGATGACCGAGCTGTTGCTTTGCTCCACCCCGATGCGGCGGATTTCCGGCGCGCTCCCAATATTGGTCGTCGCCAGCGCATCGGTCGACGCGAAGTGGGTCGTCCCATCCGTGCCGGTCAGGTCGGTTCCCTTGCGCATGGCATCGATCAGCGCAAGGACGAAATGATCCGACGTGAAGGCATCGTAGACCGCACCGACCTTCGAGGCGCGGCGCGCTTTTGCCAGGGTGAACGGTGTCAGCGGCCAGTTCGGCGTGCCGGCCGCCTCGTCCCACGAAACGTCCAGCGGCAGGAAATATGACTGGGTCTCCTTGCGCCCCTGCAGCTCCAGCTTTGCCATCAGCAGCAGATAGTCGCCCAGCTGCCGGCGCCCG
Organism: Dongiaceae bacterium; assembly: GCA_035274225.1. GTDB lineage: Bacteria > Pseudomonadota > Alphaproteobacteria > Dongiales > Dongiaceae > Dongia_A. The sequence goes on along the minus strand of DATEOK010000240.1, from coordinate 2,987 downwards.
AGCGTGCCCAGCACAGTCGCATCAGCCCGCGCGATCCGGTCGTCCTTGGCCGCGAACCAGCGTTGCTTGGCAATAAAACCCGGCAGCACCGAGGTTGAAAGCTCGTTGGCTTCGCGGCCGCTGGTCAGGCTGTTCCAGCCATCGCGCATGACCAGGGTGGTGAATTCCGGCATCGGCTCCGGCAGCACGTCGTGCCAGCGCGGCGCGTCGGCAAATTCCGGCAGGACGAACCAGTAGAAGGCATAGCCGGGCAGGGTCAGCAGATATGGCAGGTCGCCGATCGGCGGGAAGGGCGAGCGGCCCAGCAGCTCCACCGGCACACGGCCTTTGAAGCGCGAGAGATCGAGCTCCACCGCCTGCGCCGCGCGCGACAGGTTGGCGATGCACAGCAGCGACTCACCTTCGTGCTCGCGCAGATAGGCGAGCACCTTGCGATTGCCGGGATATAGGAACTTCAACGACCCAAGGCCGAATGACGGGTGCTGCTTGCACACCGCAATCAGGCGCTTCATCCAATTGAGCAGGCTGGAGGGCGATCGAGTCTGCGCCTCGACATTCACCGTGTTGTAGCCGTAGATCGGGTCCATGACCGGCGGCAGGTAGAGCCGCTGCGGGTCGCAGGTGGAGAATCCGCCGTTGCGGTCCGACGACCATTGCATCGGCGTCCGCACGCCGTCGCGGTCGCCGAGATAGACGTTGTCGCCCATGCCGAGCTCGTCGCCATAGTACAGCACCGGCGTGCCGGGCATGGACAAGAGGAGGCTATTGAGCAGCTCGATCTTCTGCCGGTCGTTGTTCAGCAGCGGGGCGAGGCGCCGGCGGATGCCGAGATTGATCCGCATGCGCGGGTCGGCGGCATAGAAGCTCCAGAGATAATCACGCTCCCGGTCCGTCACCATTTCGAGCGTGAGCTCGTCGTGATTGCGCAGGAAGATAGCCCACTGGGAATTGCCGGGAATCTCCGGCGTCTGCCGCATGATGTCGGTGATCGGGTGCCGGTCTTCCTGTGCGATCGCCATGTAGATGCGCGGCATCAGCGGGAAATGGAAGCACATGTGGCATTCATCGCCCTGGCCGAAGTAGGCGGATACGTCCTCCGGCCATTGATTGGCCTCGGCCAACAGCATGCGGTCGGGATACTTGGCGTCGATCTCCGCCCGGATCTTCTTGATGACATCGTGGGTCTCGGGCAGGTTCTCGCAGTTGGTGCCCTCGCGCTCGATGAGATAGGGGATGGCGTCCAGCCGCAGCCCGTCCACCCCCGTGTCGAGCCAGAAGCGCATGACGCGGATGATCTCTTCCAGCAGCTTCGGATTGTCGAAATTGAGATCGGGTTGGTGCGAGTAGAAGCGGTGCCAATAGTATGCCTTGGCGACCGGATCCCAGGTCCAGTTCGATTTCTCCGTATCGGTGAAGATGATACGCGCGTCTTTGTATTTCTGGTCGGTATCGCTCCAGACGTAGAACTCACGCGCAGCGGAGCCCGGCTTGGAACGACGGGCGCGCTGAAACCAGCGATGCTGGTCGGAGGTGTGGTTGATCACCAGCTCGGTGATGACCCGGATGCCACGATCATGACAGGCGCGCACCAGGCGCCGGAAGTCACGCATGGTGCCGTATGCCGGATGGATGCCGCGATACTTGGCGATGTCGTAGCCATCGTCCTTGAGCGGCGAGGGATAGAACGGCAGCAGCCACAAAGCGGTGATGCCGAGGTCCTGCAGGTAGTCCAGCTTTTGCCGCATGCCCTCGAAGTCGCCGATCCCATCATTGTTGGAATCGTGGAAGGCCTTGACGTGCGCCTCATAGACCAGCGCGTTCTTGAACCATAGCGGGTTGCTGCGGGTGGAGACCTCCAGCTGGCGGTCGAGCTGGACGCTGGGCTGCAGGGGCAGGTTCATGCTTGTGCCTCCGTTGCTGTCAGCCGCCAGATCGCGCACGGATTGGCGTTTGGATCGAGATGCATGCGCTGGACCTTGCCGTGCCAGCGGATGCGGGCGCCGGTCAGCAGCTCCTCGGCGTCGATCGCGGCGTGATCGGGCAGCCCGAACTCCCACAGCGGCACTTCGAAATCGCAGGACTGCGCGTGCTCCGGATCGAGATTGACCGCGACCAGGATGGCGTTGTCCTTGGTCATCTTGCCGTAGAGCAGGATCTGATCGTTGAAGGCGTTGTAGAAGCGCAGGTTGCTCAGCTGGTGCAGCGCCGGATTATCACGCCGGATGGCGTTGAGGCGCGTGATGTGCTGCCGGATGTTGCCCGGCCGATCCCAATCCCAGGCCTTGATCTCGTATTTCTCGGAGTTGAGATATTCCTCCTTGCCCGGGATGGCCGCCGCTTCGCACAGCTCGAACCCGCTATAGAGGCCATAGACGCTGGACAGGGTGGCGGCGATAGTCGCGCGCACCAGGAAAGCCGGCCGGCCGCCGGTCTGTAGATGATGGGGATTTATGTCCGGTGTGTTGGCGAAGAAGTTCGGCCGGTAGTACTCCTTCGGCTCTTCCTGCGTCAGCTCGGTCAGGTACTCGGTGAGCTCGCGCTTGGTCGTGCGCCAGGTGAAATAGGTGTAGGACTGCGTGAAGCCCAGCTTTGCCAGGCGCTTCATCATCTTCGGCCGCGTAAAGGCTTCCGCCAGGAAGATAACGTCCGGATGCTGCCGGCGCACCTCCGTGATCATCCATTCCCAGAACGGCAACGGCTTGGTGTGCGGATTGTCGACCCGGAAGATCTTCACGCCTTGCTCGGCCCAGAACAGCACCACGTCGCGCAGCGCATGCCAGACCGCCGGATAGGCCTCGCGATAGAAGTGGAGATTGACGATGTCCTCGTACCTCTTCGGCGGGTTCTCCGCGAACTTGATGGTACCGTCGGGCCGCCAGTCGAACCACTCCGGATGCTCCTTGATCCACGGATGGTCTGGCGCGCATTGAATGGCGAAGTCGAGCGCGATCTCCAGTCCATGTGCATGGGCCGCCTGCATCAGCCGC
>DATEOK010000239.1:0-15460 GCA_035274225.1 Dongiaceae bacterium | reverse complement strand
TCTTGCCGCAGCCGCTTTCGCCGACCAGCCCCAGCGTTTCTCCCTTCGCGATATCGAAGGTCACGCCATCGACCGCCTTGATGGCACCGGCAGCCCGATTCAGCACACCGGCCCGGATCGGGAAGTGCATCTGCAGGTCTTTGACGCGAACCAGAATCTCCTCGCTCACGGCTCGCGTCCTAATGTGTCAGTTGGTTGTGCCAGCAGGCCACCGCATGGCCTGGCGCAACCTCGGCCAGGGCCGGGTTCTGCTCGCGACATCGATCGGTTGCAAAGCGGCAGCGCGGCACAAACGGGCAGCCGCGCAGATCCCCGAGCAGGGTCGGAGGCAGACCGCCGATCGCCCGCAGTTTCCTCTTGCCGCCAGCATCGAGGCGCGGCAGCGAGCCAAGAAGGCCGATCGTATAGGGATGGGCCGGCTTGGCATACAATTGGTCGACCGGAGCCTGCTCGACGATATGGCCCGCATACATGACGGCAACCCGGTCGGCGAGGCGAGCGACAACGCCCAGGTCATGGGAAATCCAGATCACAGCGGTACCGAGTTCCGCCTGCAGCTTTTTCACCAGTTCGACGATCTGCGCCTGGATGGTCACATCAAGGGCGGTCGTCGGCTCGTCCGCGATGATCAGTTGAGGCGAGCACGACAGCGCCATCGCGATCATCACCCGCTGGCGCATGCCGCCCGAGAATTGATGCGGATAGTCACCAAGCCGCCTCGCCGCGGCTGGAATCCCCACCAAAGCGAGCAGATCCACCGCCTTCGACCGGGCCTGCCGGCTGGTCAGGCGTTCATGCGCCAAGAGATTCTCTGTGATCTGCGCTCCGATCCGCATGACAGGATTGAGCGACGTCATCGGGTCTTGAAAGATGATTGCGATGGCTCCGCCGCGGATCTGGCGCAGCGCGCGATCATCGAGCGTGAGCAGGTCGGTTCCCTTGAACAGGATGCTGCCGCCGACGATCCGTCCCGGCGGCGAGGGAATCAGCCGCAAGATCGAAAGCACGCCAACAGTCTTGCCGCTGCCGCTCTCTCCGACGATCGCCAGGCACTCGCCCCTGTCGACGGAATAGGAGATGCCGTTCAGAGCATGCACAACGCCGTCGACCGTGTAGAACTTGGTCGCGAGATCGCGAACCTCCAGCAGCTTGGGCGTCCGATCGGAGGAAATCGAGCCGTCCATCATGCCTTGACGATCCCACCGATCCTCGCTCCGCAGGACTGGGAGCGGAGGCATGGTTTTTGGCCGTCGGCCCTCCATTGTTGGACGTAAGACCCTTGCAAAGGCGAAACCTCCCGCGCACCTGGGCATAACTTCCGCGACAGCGAGACGGCCATCAAACGCATTTCGTGCAGCCGTCGCCCCCGTCGATGTGCCTGATCACATTGGTCTTTCGCCACGATCGGGCGCCGCGACACCATCTCTTTTCAGAAATTGCGCGATTGACTGCGATGCCTGCCCGACTCAATTCTTGTCGCCTTAATTCTCAATTGTCGACAATTAATTTCTCTGTTAGACGAATCCATCATGGAACTGAGACCAATCAGGAAGAAAAGCGCAGAGGTCGAAGCGGCCGAAGCGCTCCGCAATCATGTGGTCGGAGGCGGCGTGCCGCCGGGAGGCCGCCTCACCGAAATGCGGCTTTCGGAGGCACTCGGTCTTTCGCGCACCACCGTCCGCACGGCCCTTCATCAGCTCGCCAACGAAGGGCTGGTCGTGCAGATGCCCTACACCGGCTGGTCGGTCACCAGTCTAAGCAGCGAGGATGCCTGGGAACTGTACACATTGCGAGGAAGCCTCGAAGCCCTGGCCGCGAGATTGCTCACTGAGAACCTCGATTCCAACAAGATCGATCAGCTTCAACGCGCGCTCGATGCGCTGGTTGCCGCATGCAAAAAAGGCGACGAGGTCGCAATCGTCGATCATGACCTTGGGTTGCACAAACTGGTCGTCTCCTTATCTGGTCATCGCCGCGTTGCCGAGCAATACCGCCTGATCGAGCAACAGATCAGGCTCTACATCATCTGGAGCGATCGATTGATGCCCAGCAGCGGCGACATCATTGATACCCATCGCCCGATTGTCGAGGCGATCGTCGCCGGCGATACCCGCGCTGCGGAAACGATCTTGCGTGATCACAACGAGAATGCCGGCAGGGTCCTTGTCGAGTTCCTCAACAATCGGCGCGATCTGACTGATTGGGCTCCGGCTCCAGCGGGACTGCTGCGCTCGGGCAGCCGATCCACCGATTGACAGCAATGCTCGACACGCCTCGGGATGCCAGTACGCGCCGATCTCCCTCAGACTTGGTCAAAGACGATGTGGTGCAGCGATGAGCGTGAAGATCGATCGACTGAATGTATTCATCGCCAGCCCCCTGGAAGAGGAACACGTCGCACGCATCCGCGAGGTCGCGTCCGACAGAGTGGATGTCACATACGAACCGGATCTCCTGCCGCCGACCCGATATGTCGCGGACCACAACGGCCCGGCCGGGTTCAGGCGCAGTGCTGAACAGGAGACGCGCTGGCGCCGGCATCTGGCGGTGGCCGACATCCTGTGGGACTTCCCCCCGGATACTGCAGACGGTACGAGTGGAATGGTGCTGGCGCCCAGGGTCAAATGGATTCAGGCAACAAGCTCGGGAATCGGCAGTCGTGTCGCGCGCCTCGGCCTGAAGGACTCCAAGATTGTACTGACGACGGCACGGGGCGTGCACGCTGGCCCGCTCACGGAGTTCGTGTTCCACTCGATGATCGGTCATTGGAAGCAGCATCCGCGCGTACAAGAGGACCAGAAACGTCATCGCTGGGCACGCTATTGTGGCGAGGAACTCGCCGGCAAGACCCTTGCAATCATCGGCGTTGGCGAGGTCGGGCGGCGAATTATCCAGATCGGCAAGGCATTCGAGATGCGCGTGGTGGCGCTGGCCCGGCCAGGATCGCAGCGAACCGCCGCCGACCTCGGCGTCGACGCGCTGTTCGCGAGCACCGACCTTCACAGGTTGCTGGGCGAGGCCGATGCACTGGTCCTCATCATTCCTCATACGGCTGAGACCGAGGGTATGATAGACCGTGCCGCTATCGCGGCACTCAAGCCCGGCGCCGTCCTGGTCAATATCGCGCGCGGCCAGGTCATCGATGAGCAAGCGATGATCGACGCGCTGCGTACCGGCCATATCGCGTTTGCGGCTCTCGATGTCTTTGCGGTCGAGCCGTTGCCGGCCTCGAGCCCGCTGTGGGACATGCCGAATGTGCTGGTCAGCCCGCATTCGGCCAGCACTGCGACCACCGAGAACGGCAAGATCGCGGACATCTTCTGCCGCAACCTGAAATGCTTCGTCGAAGGACGCGTGTCCGAGATGATCAACATATTCGACCGTTCGCTGACGCACTGAATGGGCTTCGGACGAAAGACAAAGAAAATGAGCGCGCCCGCCGAAGGCCAGAACCGAATCCGGTCCGAAACCAACGAAAACCTGCGCGGTGTTATTGCCGCGATCATTACGCCGTTGAATCGGGCTGGTGCGCCCGACACCGTGGTGTTCCGTGCGCTCGTCCGCTCGCTGCTGTCCGGCGGGTGCGATGGATTGAACGTCCTGGGGACGACTGGAGAAGCGACGTCGTTCTCAGTTGCCGAGCGACGGGCCCTGATGGAGGACATAGCCGGCGCCGGTTTGCCACTCGAGAGAATGATGGTCGGCACCGGTGCCGCGGCTGTCGACGATGCGATGAAACTGACAGGCCATGCCTGCGAGCTCGGCTTTGCCGGAGCTTTGATCCTGCCGCCGTTCTACTACAAGAATGTCTCGGATGACGGGGTGTTTGCATACATTTCGGAGATTGTGCAATCGCTTCGCGGCAAACGCTTCCCGCTGTACCTCTACAATTTTCCGGCGTTGTCCGGGGTGACTTATACGGTCGATCTGGTGCGTCGGCTTCTGTCGGCGTTTCCGGATCACATAGCAGGGCTCAAGGATTCTTCGGGCAATTTGCCCTATGCAAGAGAGGTGGCGGCACTCGATCCTCGGTTGGCTGTCTTCCCCTCGAGCGAGAGCTGCCTTGCAGAAGCCCGATCAGGTGTCTTCGCCGGCTGCATTTCCGCAACCATCAACATAACTGCGACGCTGTGCTCGAACGCATTCCACAGACAAGACGATCGCGCCTTGGCGAAGGCGATTGCCGTGCGCGAGGCTTTCAAGGACGTGCCCCTGGTGCCTGCTGTGAAATCGATCATGGCGCACGTTCACCAGTCGGCCGATCTCGCAAACGTCAAACCACCGCTGGTCCGGCTGCCGGATAGTCTGCGGACCAGCCTCATCGCCGAATATCAACGCATCATTCATTCGAACCTCGGGTAGCAGAGTAACCGGAGGGGGCTGGCTTCGCTGAGGCGCTTGGCCTGAGCCCGGAGCCAGCGCCTCGCAATCTTGGCCGGATCGAGCACACCCATCACAGCATGGGCTGCAGCTGTCGGCGGGCACTGCCTCGCAACGCGGACGCCACTGGCGTCGGGTTCAGGTCGGAAAGCGCCATCTGACGCGGCTCAGTGCCAGAACCGGACGTTGCAGGAACGAGCTGGAACTGATGATCAGCCGGCGGCCGAATTCCGCAGAAAGGCCAGCACGCGGGCGTTGGTGGCATCCGACGTCTGCTGTGCCACTGGCATATCCCAATATTGGGAGCCCGGAATGCACTCCTCCAGATAGCGCGCGGCAGACGTGGCATGCGAGGGATCCGATCCTGGCACGACCAGCGTGGGAACACTGAGGCGCATCAGGTCCTCGGGCTCAGCGCCGGGTGCGGTGTCGCGGTCCAACAGCGCCTGCTTCATGCCGATCACGATCGACTTGTACGGCTCGAGATCCAGCGCTGCATAGCGATCCGCGAAAACCGGATCGTTGCGAATCACGGAGACCCACGGCCCGCCGCGCGGGTCGGCGCTGAAGGACTTGTCGCTCTGTCTCCCCAAGGTTACTACCGCCGGCAGACCGTTCTGCTCGACGAAAGCCAGATGCTCGGCGAAGCGCCGCTGACCGGTGATGCGGTATTTCGCACCGCCGACGGGCCAGAACAGAATCATGCCGAGCATCGCTTGCGGATAGGCAGCGGCGATGGCGATCGCGACACTGCAGCCCATGCAGCCGCCCATGTGGTGCGCCTTCTCGATCCCGAGATGCTCCAGCAGCCCCTTGCCGTGCCGTGCGTAGTGCGACCAGGTCACGGCCTCCACCCGGCCGCCCGAGCGACCGCATTCGCGCCGATCGAACAGGATGCAGCGGTAGTGCTTCGTCAGGTGGTCGAGAAACCCGAGCTCCTTGTAGATGCCGAGGCTCGACCATTTCTCGATCGTCGCGTCGAAGCCGCCGGGCGCATGCATCAGCAGCGGCGGACCTTCGCCCACCAGCTCATAGCGCGTCTCGATCCCATCGACGGTGGCGAAGGCCATCCTAGACGTCCTCGCAACCCAGCTTCTTCAGGCTTTCATCGACCCAGGTCTTGGGATCGAGCTTGCCGGCCTGAGTGTTGGCGAGGATCTTCGCCTCCGCTTCGTTCTTGGCGCGCGCCTGCTCGTGGATGGCGGCAGCGTGGTCGAACGGCACGCACAGCAGCCCGTCATCGTCGCCGAGAACCAGGTCGCCCGGCTCGATCACCATGCCATCCAGCGCGACCGGCACATTGATCTCGCCCGGGCCGTCCTTGAAGGGGCCGCGATGGGTGATGCCGGCCGCGAACACCGGGAAGGCATTGCTCTTGATCCAGCCATAGTCGCGCACCGCGCCGTTGATCACGATCCCGGCAACGCCCCTGGCGATCGCGTAGGACAGCATCAGCTCGCCCACCAGCGCGATGCTGATATCGCCGCCGGCATCCACCACGATCACGTCGCCGGCTTCCGCCATCAGCAGCGCCTTGTGGATCATCAGGTTGTCGCCCGGCCTAGTCTTCACTGTCAGAGCGGGTCCCGCCATCGGGCCACCGGCATGGAGCGGCCGCAGTCGCGGGCCGCCCGCACTCATCCGCGACATCACATCGCTGACATTCGCGACCGGCAGGTTGCGGAACTTCGCCACCAAGTCCGCCGCGACCTTGCGCCGCCGTTGAAGCACCCTGAAACCGATGGTCACGAGTTGGCTCCTTTGTCGAAAGCTACATCCACGGCATCAGCGAGGCGTGGATGACATCGGGCAGCCCCTGCCCGCCCACCGACTTGATCGCGAGGTCCGCGTCCTTGAGTCCGAAGCGATGGGTGGTGATCTTCTCCAGCGGGAAGCGCCTGGACGCGATCTGCTGCAGCGCCAGCTCGCACGAGCGGAAACTGTGTCCGCGCGCACTCTTGATGGTTACCGCCTTCACCGTCAGTTTCTCCAACGGAAAATTCGGGAACTCCTTGAGTTCCCCTTGCACCACGATGAGCCCGGCCTTGCGCTTCAAGGCGTCGAGGCCGAGCAGGATCGGCGTGGTGCCCGCCCCCGCGGTGCAATCAAGCGAGATATCGACACCCTTGCCGCCGGTGATCTCCATGATGCGGGACAGCGGGTCCTCCTTCTGCACGTCGATCACGTGATCGGCCCCGAGCGCCTTGGCAACGTCCAGCCGCGCCGCGTCCTTGGACGTGCCGGTGACGATGATCAACGACGCGCCGGCCTGCTTGCAGATCACGGTCTGCGACAGGCCCTGCTGCCCCGGCCCCTGGATCAGCACGGTCGAATTGTAGCCGACATTCGCGTCGAACAGCGACCATTCCACCCCATTCGCCATCGGCGTGACCAGCCCCGCCAGCTCCGGCGTGACACCCTTCGGCACATGGTGCAGCACGGCGTTCCACGGCAGATAGACATATTGCGCAAAGCCACCCCACAGGTGCGGCGCACGCTCCGCCGAGGTGTAGCCGTAGCGGATGCCCTCCGGGTTGGTGCGCCAATCGGTGTTCTCGCAATGGCGATACTGGCCCTGGTGGCACCATTCGCACTTGCCGCACATCACATAATGCTCGACGAACACCAGATCGCCCTCCTTGAAGCCCTTGCGGCGCGTGAACTCGCGCCCGGCTTTGGCGATGGTGCCGATATTCTCGTGGCCCATAATGGTGGGCGCGGCCCACGGCGGGTTCTTGTAGAGCTTGACGTCGGTGCCGCAGATGCCGGCCACCTCCATCTTCATGAGCGCGGCGTCCTCCGGCACGTCCGGCATCGGAAACTCGCGGATCTCCATCTTGCTGGGGCCGACACGGACCGCGGCCAGAACCTGTTCAGCCATTCTATTTCTCCTGTTTCCCCGGCCGCGCGCGCTTCGTCAGCTGCGCGTCCAGGCGCGGATAGACCCGCCGCGCATTTCCTTCGAAGATCTTGTAGCGGCTGGCATCGTCCAGCCCCTTGAGCTGGTCGAGGTAGCGCTTGGTGTCGTCGTAGTGATGCCCCGTCTCCGGGTCGATGCCCTTGACCGCGCCCAGCATCTCGGATGCGAACAGGATGTTGTCGACCGGGATGACCTTGGCCAGCAGCTCGATGCCGGGATAGTGATAGACGCAGGTATCGAAGAAGACGTTGCCCAGCAGGTGATCGGCCAGCAGCGGTTTCTTCATCTCCTGCGCCAGGCCGCGATAGCGGCCCCAATGGAACGGCACCGCGCCGCCGCCATGGGGAATGACGAACTTCAGGGTCGGGAAATCCCGGAACAGATCGCCCTGGATCAGCTGCATGAAGGCGGTGGTGTCGGCATTCAGATAATGTGCCCCCGTGTGGTGGAAGTTGGGGTTGCAGGACGACGACACGTGGATCATCGCCGGCACATCCAGCTCGCACAGCTTCTCGTAGAGCGGATACCAGTGCCGGTCGATCAGCGGCGGATCGGTCCAGTAGCCGCCGGACGGATCGGGGTTGAGATTCACGCCGACGAAGCCAAGGCCGACGATGCGTTCCAACTCGGGGATGCAGTTCTTGGGCGGGGTGCCGGGATGCTGGGGCAGCTGGCCGACGGCGGCGAAATTGTCCGGCAACAGGGTGCAGATGCGGTGGATCAGGTCGTTGGACAGGACCGCCCACTGCTTGCCGGTCTCTTCGGTGCCGACATGGTGCGCCATGCCGGCGGCCCGCGGAGAAAAGATGGTGAGGTCGCTGCCACGTTCTTTCTGGAACTTGAGCTGGGGCTGGACCGATTGCACGAGAATCTCGTCGGTGATGCCAAGGTCGACGCTGGTCGGCCGCCGCATCGGGTCGGCGAGGCCGGCCAGCTGTTTGTCGCGGAACTGGTGCAGTGCCGGCGGCTCGGTGGTGTAGTGGCCGTGGATGTCGATGATCATCACGCCGCCTTCGGAAACAGTTCGTCGACCCGATAGGTGCGCGGGGTCAATCTTTGGCTCGCCGCAAAGTCCAGCAGCATCTGCATGGGTGCACGGTTCGGCTCAAGGCCGTAGGGCGGAGTCCGCACCCCGGACCTTACCCGCGCGGCCTCGAATATCCGCATTAGTTCGTCGCCGAGCCAGGGATGGCTCCGCAGCAGCTCGGTCCGAACCGACACTACATGATTGACCGGGAAGATCCTTGTCTCTCTGGACCACGTTTCCGCCGCCGCATCGGCATCGGCGATCACCGTGCGGACGTTGTTCGGATCGACGTCGCGTTCTCCCATGATGGCGGCAAGCTCCCCCGACAGCAGCAGATCGCGCAGAGGCTTGCCGCCGGCGTACCGGACGACACCCGGCGGATCCTGATACTCCGCGACGTGCGCATCCTCCATGGTGACCCAGGTGATCTTGCTGAGATCAACCCCGTATTGCGAGGCGAGGATGCCGCGGATCCAGACGCCGGTGGTCTGCGAATAGGCCCGCACGCCGACCTTCTTGCCCTCCAGGTCCTTGGGGCCGGCGATCGTCGAGCCGCTGGCGCAGACCAGGTTGGCGTGGTGCAGCCGCCGCCACAGGGGCAGCGGCAGGGCGGTCAGCGGCTTGCGAAAGTGATGGGCGAGCAGATGCGTGGTTAGCGCCATCTCGCTGACGTCGAGATCGCCGCCCCGCACCATGTGCCGGAACGCCTTGGGCAGCGGATCGAACTCAACCAGTTCCAGCCGCAACCGGTCGGACTGGATGCTACCATCCTTCAACGGCCTGACATGGTCATGCTTGCCAAGCGCAGTGCGCAAAATCAGTCGATCGGCCACCCAGGCTTGCTCCCCGTACACGACAAGGCTCTGCCGCGGCCCTCTGGAACCGGCGGCCAATCAAGGAAAGGCGGGGGGCCTCCGGCCGTCCACTAGAAACTTTGCCTTGGCGCAAGACGGTTTTGGTCTGGCAAAGCGGCTAGCGAATGGCGGAGAGGATGAGCGCCGTCAGTCCCCCCGCGATCAGAGGCAAAGGCAGCGACGAAATCAGGCGGATCGTGCTGAACCGCAGCCCCATCAAGGGAATCTCGTAGATGATGACGCGATGGATGGCGAACACCGACCAAGCGGTCAGCAGGGTGATCAATTGCACCGTCCCGGCTCCGGCATTGCTGAGCACCACGACCAGCGGAAACGAGATGATGGGGCCCGCCGGGATGAAGCCCCCGACGAGCATGGCGACCAGCATACCGGTCAGGCCGGAGTCGGGCCCGATCTGAGCGACCACCACGTCGCTCGGGATCAGCCGCGCGGCGAAGCCTGCGGTCAGGACCGCGACCGCGATACGCGGCAGAGTCTGCACCACGCGCGCCAGCGCCTTCCTCGCGGCGATGCTCGTTTCGGTGCGCCCACGCTTGACGCAGAGCAGGATCCCAAGACCGATAGCCAGGCCCCAGAGGATGACAACCCCGATGTCCATCTATTCGCCCCGACGCGCCTTGGCTTCCAGCGAGGCCGGGAACAACCGGGCCAGCATGCCGGCGATGATGCCGAGCGGCATCGACGACGCGAACCGGACAATGGCGAACTCCGCGCCCATCAGTGGCACTTCCCACATGAGGACCCGCTGGAGACCATTGGTTGCCCATGCCGTGACATAGGCGACCAGCGACCCGATGCCGGTGCCGCTGTCGCGCAGCACCGTGACCAGCGGGAACGAGGTCATCGGCCCGCCCGGCGTCACCGTACCCCCGGCGGAAGCAATCGCCATGCCCTTGACTCCCTTCTCCTCGCCCATGTAGCGGGCGAAGAAGCTCGGCGGCAGCAACGCCTGCAGGAATGCGGCAACCAGCAGTGCCGCGCCCAGCTTTGGTGCCAGGAATGCGACCAGCGCCGCATCGCCGGCCACCGCCTCGCCGAACGCGGCGGCGCCGAACTCGAGATAGCAGGCGGTGCCGGTCACGATTGCCAGCACAGCGAAGATCATGAACGACTTGTCAAAGGTTTGCTTAAGCAAGGACTTCAAGCCAATCCCCCTTCCTCGCTCGACAATGGCTTCACCACGCGTCCCAGATACGCGGCCTCGGGTCCATAGAGCAAGGCCTTCACGTCGGCGGCGGTCAGAGTCTTGATGAGCTGGTCCACCTGACCGGCGAGCGGCAGCATCAGGCCGGCCTTCTGCGCCAGCTCGAGGGTCAGGTCCATGTCCTTTTCCTGCCAGGTGAAGCGCGTCGTATCCCAGCGCCGCAGCGTGCCGTTGGCGCCCGGGCATTCCAACAGTACCTCGCGCATGCGCTGCGCATCGAGGCCATAGCGCTTGGCGATCAGCAGCGTCTCGAAATTGGCGACGCAATGCACCCAGTGCAGCAGGTTGTTGCAGGTCTTCGCCACCTGTCCGGCGCCGAGCGGCCCGACGTGAATCACGTCGCGGCTGTAACACATCAGTGCCGGCCGCACGCGTTCGATATCCTCCGCCGCGCCGCCGCACAGCGACAGCAGGGTGCCCGCCCGTGCCCCCGATGCTCCATAGACCACCGGCGCATCGACCAGCCGCTTGCCGCGTTCGGCGAGGCGCGGGCCGAGATCGCGCACGGTTTCCACGCTGATGGTGGAGGCGACGACGATGGTCGCGCCGTCCGCGGCCTGGCGGGCGAGTTGTTCGGAGACCTCGACCACCTGCTCGTCGGTCGCGACCACCAGGATGAAGGCCTCCGCCGTCTTCGCCAAATCCTCGAGGGAAGCCGCCGCCGCAATCCCGCGGTCGCGCGCCATGCCGAGCCGTTCCGCGTTGACGTCGAACGCCGAGACCGTCTGCCCCTTGTCGAGCATGTGCCCTGCCATGGCGAGGCCCATTTCTCCCGTTCCGACGACCGCGACGTTCATGAGGACCTCCGGACTGTGGGAAGAGCTCAACCTTCGTGCTGCGTGATGGTGTCGACCAGAGCGGGGACGCCGCTCTTGACCGCCGCGATGGCGCGATCGAGGGCACCGGCAATGTTGCGCGGATCCTCGATCGGACCTTCCGCGTGCCAGCCGAAGCCGCGCGCGATGGTCGCGAAATCGGGTGCCGGATCGAAGATGTCCATGCCGATATGAGCGCGCTCGACCGGCGTGCCGCGCTGGCGCGCGATCGAGATCTGGTGATCCCAATCGTTGTAGTAGGCGCGGTTATTGTGCATGACGCAGAGGAACGGCACCTTGTGCTTGGCAGCAAACCACAGCGCGCCGATATCGAACATCAGGTCGCCGTCGGTCTGGCAGTCGACCACCAGGCGCCCGGTACCGCGGTGAGCCAGCGCCACGCCGGTCGCCATGCCGATCTGCGTGCCGGTGCCCAGCGGCCGGCCCGGCCAGCGATAACCGCGGTCGAAGTCCCACAGCTTGAGCGCCCAGTCCTCGAACGGATTGGTGGTCAGCACCCAATCCTCGTGCTTGATCTTCGACCAGACCTCCAACGCCAGACGTGGCAGGGAGATCGGCTCTTCATCCAGGTGCTTGCTGGCCTGTTCGCGCCACTGCGTCACCTGCGCATCGTGCATCGAGGAGATCGCGCGCGTCCGCTCGGCAATACGGGTCCGCAGCTTCGCATCCTTGGTGGCGTGCTCGGCGATCAGCGCCTTCAGCGCCGGCAAGGCGAGCGACGTGTCCGCCAGCACGCGCTGGGCGCATTCCGGAAACTTCTTGTAGTCGGTCGACCATTTCGAGATCTCGATGTCGGCGAAGCCGATGTCGAGCCACTGGCAACCCTTGGGGTAGAGCGGCTTCAGGGTACGGTTGAGACGGTCGTTGACGTGGGTCGGTCCCTCCCAGTCGCGGCAATCGAGCGTGGTGATGAGATCGGCCTGCTTGAACACGTCCTTGTTCAGGCGTAGATCGAGCGGGTGGTTGGTCGGGAAATTCAGCCGCCAGTGCGTGTCGACCACTGGCGCGCCCAGCGTGTCCGCGAGCGCGACCATGTCGGAAAAGCCGTTGGGATCGCGGCCGACGAATTGCGGCAACAGCACCGGCCAATCGGCCTTGACCAGGCGGTCGGCCGCTTCCGCCAGCGCCTTCGGATCGGGCGCGATGCGGCTGGGCGATTTCGCGGAGTCCGGCGCACGCAAGACGATCGGCGCGGCGAGCGGAGACTCCTGCAGAGCGGCGTCGTAGCACATGTAGATCGGGCCGCGCGGCTCCGTCATCATGATCGAATAGGCGCGGGCGAAGCTGTCGACCACGCCCTCGATGCCGCCCGGCTGGTAGTCCCACTTCACGTAGTCGCGGACCTGGTTGCCCTGGACATTCGCGGTGTGGTCCCAGTCGGTGCGCGGCCGGCGCTTGCCCTCGTCCATCGGACCGGTGGCGCCGATCACGAACACCGGCGCGCGGTCGGTGTAGGCATAATAAATGCCCATCGTGGCATGCAGCAAACCGACGACGTTGTGCACGATCACAGCCAGTGGCTGGCCCGTCGTCTTGGCATAGCCGTGCGCGATTTGGACCGCGATCTTCTCGTGCTGGCACAGCAACATCGGCGGTTCGTTGCCGTTGTGGTTGACCAGCGAATCGTGCAGGCCGCGATAGCTGGCCCCTGGATTGAGCGTGATGAAGGGGAAGGCGTATTGCCTGATCAGATCGGCGATGACATCCGAATTCCAACCGAAGCCGGCAT
Organism: Dongiaceae bacterium; assembly: GCA_035274225.1. Taxonomy (GTDB): domain Bacteria; phylum Pseudomonadota; class Alphaproteobacteria; order Dongiales; family Dongiaceae; genus Dongia_A. The sequence goes on along the minus strand of DATEOK010000239.1, from coordinate 2,489 downwards.
TCGTCTCGGTCTTGGGAGCGGCTTCAAGCGGCTGCTTGTCCATGGGCTCGGTGCTCGCTGGAAAAGACAAAATAAAGCGGCCGACGCCGGAGCGGCGGCCGCGGGAAATTGGACCGTGCTATTCCTTTTTCATCATGTCCTTGAGGAAGGCGACTAGATCCGGCGAAGGCTTCATCGCCGCCGCTACAGCATCGGCCACCGGCTGGCCGGCCAGCGGTTCGACCGGCAGCTTCAAGGACTTGGCCTTGGAGACGAATTCCGGATCGGAGGTGGCCTTCGCATAGGCATCGACCAAGGCGTTGAGCCGATCCGCCGGAATGCCGGGCGGGCCGGCGGTCAAGCGGGCGATCTTGGCCTGTGATTCGATCAGCGCAATGACCTTCTTCGCTTCGTCGTTGGTGGCAAAGGTACTGAGCTGGGGCACATCGGTCTGGCTGCCGCCGATCTGCGCAATGAACTTGCCGTGTCCTTCGGCGATGAATTTTTCCCAGGTCGACCGGAAACCGATCACGCCTTTGACCTCGCCACGACGCATGGCGAGTTGATCCTCGTTGCCGCCATAGCCATCGATGATCTGGATCGGCAGACTGAGGGTCTTGGCCAGCATGCCGGTCTCGACGGTCGCGGCGCTTCCGCGTCCGGCGGCGGCGAATTTCACCGTTTCCTTGGACGCCGCCAGCTGTTCGAAGCTTTCGATGCCGGATTCCTTCGACACGACGATGACGCGCGGGTCGGAGGACACCTTGCCGATCCACGACATCTTGGTGAGGTCGAACTTGGCCGCCGGATCGCCAACCAGCTGACCATAGATCAAGCCGGTATTGAACGTGCCCATCGTCAGCCCGTCGGGTTCCGACGCGTAGATGTAGTTGGTGCCGATCAGATGCCCTGCACCCGGCATGTTCTGCACGACGAAGGTCGAACCCGGCAGGTATTTCTGCATGTACTCGGCGACCAGGCGGCCGTTGGTATCGTACCCGCCGCCGGGGTCGGTGGCGACGATATAGGTGATGGTCTTGCCGTCGAAGAAGGCCGCCCCTTCCTGAGACCAAGCTTGGCCCGAGGCCAGGCCGGCCGTCAGCAGCGCCGCCGCCGCGATTTGCATCCTCATGTCGATCGATCCTCCCCTGTTGCTCCCGCGAGGCAGAGCGGCCGGCAATTCTCCGGCCGCTCCCTGGCAGAAACGCGCTTCGGTCAATCCTTCTTCTTCAACGCCTCCTTGAGGAACGCCACCATCTCCGGCGTCTGATCCATCGCCTTGGTCACCGCCGCACCGACGTCATCACCAATCAGCGGATCGATCGGCAGCCCGAGCGATTCGGCCTTCTTGAGGAAATCCGGATCGGAGGTCGCGGCCTTGTAGGCATCGCGCAGCGCCGCCAGCCGATCCGCCGGAATGCCGGTCGGGCCTGCCGTCAGCCGCGAGATGTTGCTCTGCGATTCGACCAGCGTGATCGCCTTCAACGCTTCTTCATTGTTGCCGACCATAGAGGACAGCTGCGGCACGTCGGTTTCCGAGCCACCGATCTGGGCGATGAACTTGCCGTGGCCCTCGTCGACGAACTGCTGGAAGGTCGAGCGCGAGCCGACGATGCCCTGCACTTCTCCACGACGCATGGCGAGCTGATCGTCGCTGCCGTTATAGCCGGTGATGACCTGGATCGGCAGCTTCAGCGTATTGATCAGCATCGTCGCCTCGATGGTGGAGGCGCTGCCGACGCCGGCCGCCGCGAACTTGATCGGCTCCTTGAGGCTCGCCAGCTGCTCGTAGCTCTCAATGCCGGACTCCTTGGACACGACGATCACGCGCGGGTCCGACGCGACCTTGCCGATCCACGACATCTTGGCCAGATCGAACTTGATGCCTTCCTTCTCGGCAAGCTGGCTGTAGATCAGGCCGGTGTTGAAGGTGCCAATGGTCAGTCCATCCGGCTCCGACGCATAGATGTAGTTGGTTCCGACCAGATGGCCGGCGCCCGGCATGTTCTGCACCACGAAGGTCGATCCGGGCAGGTGCTTCTGCATGAACTCCGCCACCAGGCGGCCGTTGGTGTCATAACCGCCGCCGGGATCAGTCGCCACGATGTAGTTGACGGTCTTGCCGTCGAAGAAGGCCGCGCCCTCTTGCGCCGATGCGGCGCCACTCCAGGCCGCAACCAGGGCGATGGCACCCACCGCAGCCAAGCATTTCGATAACCTCATCATTCTTTGTCTCCTCCCCATTAAGCGTTGGTTGTCACTTGTGGACCGGCCTCATGTGCGGGCCCGGCTTGGGTACATCTCAGAGGCCCACTCCGCGCAGGATGAGCGGCGTCAGAAAGCCCGGATGCAGACGGATCTGCAGCAGCACGCCAAACATCAGATAGAGCACGACCGTCGCGCCGATCCCGAGCAGCAGCGTGGTTCGCCAGCTCGATTCCGCCTCGCGGCGCAGGAACGTGATCAGCATGACGGGAATGCTGATGTAGAAGCCCACCGTCAGGATGCCG